>NZ_LOMM01000031.1:0-38426 GCF_001605945.1 Enterobacter sp. SENG-6 | reverse complement strand
CTCTGTCGCGAGGTGGCGTATATTACGCTTTCCTCTTTCAGAGTCAACCCTGATTTTCAGGATTTTTTCTCTTCAACCGACCGGGCTGTTTGTGAAGTGATTCACATCCGCCGTGTCGATGGAGGCGCATTATAGGGATCCCATTTTTTAGCACAAGTATTTTTTAGATCTTTTTTTCTGACTGATGATTTTCCGCGCTTTTCGCTGAAATCCTGCCCGTTCTGCTTAAATATTGACGTATTTTGCCTTGCCTCGATCCAAAAATATGATCAAAGTCTTCTGTATAGCGCTCATCTGTCGAGGTAGATATGTCTGCAGTACTACGTCCGTATAAAGATCTGTTCCCACAAAAAGGCGATCGCGTGATGATCGATGCCAGCAGTGTGGTCATTGGCGATGTCCGAATGGCCGATGATGTCAGCATCTGGCCGCTCGTTGCGATCAGGGGAGATGTTAACTATGTGGCAATAGGCGCACGCACTAATATTCAGGATGGCAGCGTGCTGCATGTCACCCACAAATCCTCATATAACCCGGACGGCAATCCACTTGTTATAGGAGAAGATGTTACCGTCGGCCATAAAGTCATGCTTCACGGCTGCACTATCGGAAACCGGGTGCTGGTTGGCATGGGATCGATCCTGCTGGATGGTGTCATCGTAGAGGATGATGTGATGATTGGTGCCGGGAGTCTTGTCCCTCAACATAAACGGCTCGAAAGCGGTTATCTCTATTTAGGCAGCCCGGTAAAGCAGATCCGCCCCTTAACAGAAGCGGAAAGAGAAGGTCTGAAATATTCAGCGAATAATTACGTGAAATGGAAAGATGAGTATCTGGATCAGGACAGCCAGACCCAGCCCTGCTCGTCTTCCTGCTGATCGCGGATCAAGTCGCTGGCTTCTTCTTCAAGATCCCAGCGATTTTCGCAGAACACCTCTAATGGATTTGAGCCACCAAAGCGGCGCTTGAGCGTTTCACCGCTAATGGCACATGTCAGTTGCATCCCATGCACGAGCACCGGGAAACAGACTGCTTGCTTACTCTCATCCCACTGTTCTCTTTCGGGAAAATGAATCGCCTGGTTCACGCCGTAAGTTCCTGTTTCAGCTTTTCAATGACAAGTTCGACAGCAGGTAATACACCGTGCCAGAGCAAAACTGCATGCGCAGCTTGCCCCACCAGCATGCCCAGGCCATCAGCCAGCTGTTTCGCGCCGTGTTGTTCACACCAGCTGAGGAAGGGAGTTTTCCCTTTCTGATAAAACATGTCGTAGCAATAGAGGTGGCTGTTTACTAAAGAGGACGGGATCGCCGGTACTTCCCCGCTAATGCCGCTGGAGGTGGCATTAATGATAAGATCAAATTCATGGTGGATAAGATCATCAAGAGCCACCGCGCTCACGCTGCCAGTATGTGCAAACAACGCCGCCAACGCTTCCGCCCGGGAAAAGGTGCGATTGGTTATGGTCACTGCACAATCCAGTGAAAGGAGCGGTAACAGTACGCCTCGCGATGCCCCACCAGCACCAATCAACAGAACCCGGAACCCGGGTTTGATAAATGAGAGTCTTTCCAGATCGCTAAGTAAGCCGATTCCGTCAGTGTTGTCACCCAGAAGGCGTCCATCCTCCAGCCGTTTAAGCGTATTCACGGCACCCGCAAGAGATGCGCGCTCAGTTAATTCATCCGCACGTTCAAAGGCTTCTTCTTTAAAAGGCACCGTCACATTGGCACCTTTACCACCCGCGTCAAAAAAAGCATTCAGGGTGGTAACAAAGGCATCAACTGGTGCCAGCACCCGGCCATAGGGATGATCAATCTGCAGTTGTTCAGCAAACTGCTGATGGATCAACGGCGACTTGCTGTGAGCGATCGGATTACCAAAAACGGCATAGGTTTCCATCATATTACCCCTGGCGAAAACGTTCGCCGGTCAAGGCGTCGCGGATTTCCGACGGATTAAGACGACCTCCGGTTTCACCGACGGCTACCGGGAAGTCATTCCCGAACTGCGCCAGCACCTCTTCGGTGCTCCGGCAAGGAGGCTGCCCGGTAAGGTTGGCACTGGTTGAGACCAGCGGTTTACCAAACGCCAGACATAGCTCTACCACCAGCGGATGATCGGTGACACGGACAGCGAGGGAATCGAAACGCCCTGTTAACCAGCGTGGCGTAGTTGGCTGCGCCGGGAAAACAAAGGTCACCGGCCCTGGCCACGCCGAAAAGATGGTATCCCGTTGTGCTGGCGTGAGCATGGAATCATCAATATAAGGTTTAAGCTGCTCATAATTAGCAGCGATCAAAATCAATCCTTTTTCGACAGGTCTCTGTTTTAGCGTAAGTAAACGATTCACAGCTGTCTCGCTGTCAGGATCGCAACCGACCCCAAAGACAGCTTCTGTTGGATAGGCGATGACTTCTTCATTTTTCAGGACCTCCACTGCGTGCGCAATGGAGCCTGTTGGCAGGTTATTATTCACTGATTTCATCCGCCGAAACCGGCTTTCCACATTGTTTACTGGCGCAAAAGCGTTTCATACCTTGCGCCGTTTTCTTCTCTATAAGTAACGGATAATCGCAATGAGGGCAGTTACCCGCTACCGGTTTGAAATTGATAACGAACTGGCATTCAGGATAACGATCGCAGGAATGGAAGGTTTTACCAAAACGAGAACGACGCTGTACCAGTTGTCCGCGCTGGCACTGGGGGCAGGCGATTGCCGTTTCATCTGGCTTATCAATTTGTTCCGTATGTTCACATTCAGGATAGCGACTGCAACCAATGAACATACCAAAACGGCCCTGCCGTAACGCCAGTTCGCCTCCACACTTCGGGCAAAGCTGTCCCTCCAGAATTTTAACGATATGTCCGTCCGCCTGGCTTTTCAGGGGACGAACATAATCACATTCCGGATAGTGTGAACAACCGAGAAACGGACCGTGTTTCCCGGACCGAATGACAAGTTCAGCCCCGCACTGTGGGCAGGGCTCGTTTTTATGCACCGTGAACAGTGCTGATTTGGCCATAACAACTCTTGGTGCTGCACATTGAATTAGTGCAGCATACCTTCATTCACTTCAAAGAGTAATTCTTCCATTTGCTGATAGGCATTTTCACAGCCTGGAATATTAAACAGAACCATCAGGATCACCCACTTGAGGTCATCCAGTTCGAACTCTGCCGTATCCAGCGCCATAACGCGCTCTATCACCATTTCTCTTGTTTCGAGGTTTAGCACCTGAATCTGCTCAAGGAATAAGATGAATCCCCGGCAGCTGGCGTCCAGCCTTTCACACTCTTCAGCGGTATAAATGCGCACAGACAATGGGTCAGAAGCAAGCTGCATCGGTTCGGCAAGGCCTTCCTGATAATCAGCCAGTTTTTCCAGCCACATCAACGCATTATAAATATCTTCCCGTTCAAACCCCGCATCGGTAAGATCCTGTGTCAATTTGTCCTGATCCACTCGCATTTCTGCTTCGTTATGGATGTAAGTCTCAAACAAATACATCAGTACGTCGAACATGGCTTGCCCTCCTTAATCGGACATAGCCGCCGGGTACAGCTGCGATCCACCCTGCTAACTCCAGTTCGAGTAGCTGTGCTACCGTTACTGGCACAGGTTGGCCGGCACGTTCAGCGACAACGTCAACAGGTGTTACCTCATCTCCTACGTTAGCCAGGAGGCTGGGAAATGGCAATGCCACCTTCTCCTGATCTGATGAAAAATGTCGCTTTTCGGGTTCATCTGTTAACCAGTGCAAGCCATATTGCAAATTTTCAAGGATGTCCTCGACGCTCGTCACAGGCGTTGCTCCCTGCTTGATGAGCCAGTGGGGGCCCTCACACCCCGGGTTACCTATCGGGCCAGGTAAGGCAAAGACTTCTCGCCCCTGTTCTAGGGCATACCGTGCCGTAACGAGTGAGCCGCTTCTTAAAGCGGCCTCCACCACCAGCACGCCCAGACTCAGACCGCTGATAATTCGGTTACGACGTGGAAAATTTGCCGGCCAGGGCGGCGCTGACAGCGGGAACTCCGACACAATAGCCCCCTCTGATTCGATAAGCCGTGCAGCCAGAGCCTGATGCCGACGGGGATAAATGCTAAACAGCCCGTTTCCAAGCACCGCGACACTTCGCCCTTTTACAGACAGCGCGGCGTGGTGAGCGACGCCGTCAATACCGCAGGCCAGCCCACTGGTGATCGTGAAACCACTTTGTGAAAGTTGTTCGCACAGGATTTTCCCCCATCGCTCACCGTACCAGGATGGTGCGCGGCTACCCACAACCGCCAGTTGAACGGTGTTAAAGGCTTCAGGATTGCCTTTAATAAACAATGCGCCGGGGTAGTCAGGGATCGTGCGAAGTAAAGGGGGATAACGAGGATCATCCGCCGTCAGCAGATGGTTCTCCGGCTGTTCAAGCCACGCCAGATTTCGTTGCAGTTCATTTTCATCAAGCGCAAAGAACTGTTGAGCCTGTTTTGTTGACAGCCCGGCATCTCTGACAACGGCATCATCAATCCTTGTCTGCATAAGTAGTCGCGCTGCCGCTGCGAGCATCTGATCACCACACAGAGAACCTGTGTGGATTAGCCGTAACCATATCTCCGTGGACGTCATCCTATTCCCTGCCATAAGCAGCCTCTGCAATCATTGCGATTGGTCACGGATGCTGTCAATCGATGGGGGATTTGTCTAGAATAGAGATAGTATTCTTATCAACTCCTGAACACGACTCTGGAAATTTATGGCAGTTTTGCAAGTGTTACATATTCCGGACGAGCGCCTTCGCATCGTCGCTGAACCGGTCAAAGAAGTGAATGCAGAAATTCAGCGTATCGTTGATGATATGTTCGATACCATGTACGCCGAAGAAGGCATTGGTCTTGCGGCAACTCAGGTGGACATTCACAAGCGTATTATCGTGATCGACGTTTCTGAGAATCGCGATGGCCGTCTGGTGCTGATCAACCCTGAGCTGTTGGAAAAGAGCGGTGAAACAGGTATTGAGGAAGGTTGTCTGTCCATTCCTGAACAGCGTGCTTTAGTTCCACGTGCCGAAAAAGTGAAAATTCGCGCCCTGGATCGTGAAGGCAACCCGTTCGAACTGGAAGCAGACGATCTGCTGGCGATTTGTATTCAGCATGAGATGGATCACCTGGTCGGTAAACTGTTTATCGATTACCTCTCACCACTGAAGCAGCAGCGTATTCGTCAGAAAGTAGAGAAACTGGATCGTTTGCGCTCCCGCGCATAACATCCCCCCGGATACAAGGATCATCGTGTCTAAAACACTACGTATTATCTTCGCGGGTACCCCTGATTTTGCAGCGCGTCATTTTGACGCGCTGTTATCTTCTGGCCACCAGGTTGTTGGCGTGTTTACCCAACCGGATCGCCCGGCAGGCCGTGGTAAAAAGCTCATGCCCAGCCCGGTGAAAGTGCTGGCAGAAGAACATGGGTTACCCGTTTACCAGCCCGCATCCTTACGACCTCAGGAAAATCAGCAACTTGTTGCCGATCTCAATGCTGATGTCATGGTGGTGGTGGCTTACGGCTTAATTCTGCCAAAAGCCGTGCTTGATATGCCTCGTTTGGGATGTGTCAACGTACATGGTTCGTTGCTTCCACGCTGGCGTGGCGCGGCACCGATCCAACGCTCGTTGTGGGCGGGTGATGCTGAAACTGGCGTCACCATTATGAAGATGGATGTAGGTTTAGACACCGGCGACATGCTGTATAAACTGGCCTGTCCAATTACCGCCGACGACACCAGTGCCACGCTGTATGACAAACTGGCGGATCTGGGTCCACAAGGACTCATCAAAACCTTGCAGCAGCTTGCTGATAACACGGCTACCCCTGAAGTTCAGGATGAGACCCTGGTGACCTACGCCGAAAAACTCAGCAAAGAAGAGGCGCGGGTCGACTGGTCCCTCTCCGCCGCACAGCTTGAGCGTTGCATTCGCGCCTTTAATCCATGGCCAATGAGCTGGATGGTGATCGATGAGCAACCCGTTAAAGTCTGGAAAGCGTCCGTCATTGAAGGCAATACGTCTGCTGAGCCGGGTACAATTATCGAAGCCAGCAAAAATGGTATCCAGGTGGCAACCTCGGAAGGGATCCTGAATCTGGAATCACTGCAACCCGCGGGTAAAAAGGCAATGAGTGCTCAGGATCTGTTAAATTCCCGTCGCGAATGGTTTATCCCTGGCTCTCGCCTTGCCTGAGCAAATTTATTCTTAAGGCCCGGTGTTTCCGGGCATTTTTATTTTTACGGTTATGAAAAAACAAAATCTACGCAGTCTGGCGGCACAGGCCGTTGAGCAGGTTGTCGAGCAGGGTCAATCACTGAGTAATGTCCTGCCTCCACTGCAGCAAAAAGTGTCCGACAAAGACAAAGCTCTGCTTCAGGAGCTCTGTTTTGGCGTCCTGCGCACCCTTTCTCAGCTTGAATGGCTGATTAATAAGCTGATGTCGCGCCCAATGACCGGTAAGCAGCGTACCGTCCATTATTTGATTATGGTTGGCTTCTATCAGCTTCTTCATACCCGCATCCCACCTCATGCTGCGTTGGCTGAGACGGTAGAAGGTGCCGTCGCGATTAAACGTCCCCAGCTCAAAGGGCTGATCAACGGCGTACTGCGTCAGTTCCAGCGCCAACAGGAAGAACTTCTGGCAGAATTTGCAAAAAGCGAAACCCGTTTCCTTCATCCTGACTGGCTTCTGAATCGCCTCAAAAAAGCGTATCCGCAGCGGTGGCAGGATATTGCTGACGCAAATAATCACCGTCCGCCGATGTGGTTACGCGTTAACCGTAATCATCATACCCGCGATGCATGGCTGGCCTTGCTGGAAGAAGCCGGAATGAGTGGATTCGCGCATGATACTTATCCTGATGCCGTGCGTTTAGCCTCCCCTGTGCCGGTGCATGCCTTACCTGGATTCGATGAAGGCTGGGTAACCGTTCAGGATGCATCTGCTCAGGGCTGTATGACATGGCTCGAACCCAAAAATGGCGAACAGATCCTCGACCTGTGTGCCGCGCCTGGGGGCAAAACAACGCATATTCTGGAAGTCGCACCGCAGGCCAGCGTAATGGCTGTGGATGTTGATGAGCAGCGACTTTCGCGTGTCTACGACAACCTTAAGCGTTTAGGTATGAAGGCGCAGGTCAAGCAAGGCGACGGACGTAAGCCCACAGAATGGTGCGGCGAGACTCAATTCGACCGCATTTTGCTGGACGCTCCCTGCTCGGCAACCGGCGTTATTCGTCGTCACCCGGACATTAAGTGGCTGCGTCGCGACCGTGATATTAAGGAACTTGCGCAGCTGCAATCCGAGATCCTTGACGCTATCTGGCCACACCTGAAGCCTGGCGGAACGCTGGTCTATGCCACCTGTTCCATTCTTCCGGAGGAGAATAGCCAGCAAATTTCAGCCTTCCTTAAACGCACTCCTGGCGCTACGCTGCGCGATACGGGGACACCGGAGCACCCGGGCCAGCAGAACCTGCCCGGCGCTGAAGAGGGTGATGGCTTCTTTTACGCTAAGCTAATCAAAGAGTGATGTTGAGAACAGGTCACGAGATATGAAGATTATCATTCTGGGCGCAGGACAGGTCGGCGGGACGCTGGCGGAAAACCTTGTAGGTGAAAACAACGACATTACGATCGTCGATACCAACGGCGATCGACTGCGCGTTCTGCAGGATAAATTTGACCTTCGCGTTGTGCAGGGACACGGTTCGCATCCACGTGTCCTCCGTGAAGCCGGTGCTGACGATGCCGATATGTTAGTGGCCGTGACCAGCTCGGATGAGACCAATATGGTCGCTTGTCAGGTGGCCTATTCGCTTTTCAACACGCCTAACCGAATCGCCCGTATCCGCTCCCCGGATTATGTCCGCGATGCGGAAAAACTCTTTAACTCAGAAGCGGTACCAATCGACCACCTTATCGCACCAGAACAGCTGGTTATCGATAATATTTATCGCCTGATCGAATATCCCGGCGCACTGCAGGTCGTGAACTTTGCAGAAGGGAAAGTGAGTCTGGCCGTTGTTAAGGCCTATTATGGCGGTCCGTTGATCGGAAACGCGCTGTCTACGATGCGCGAACATATGCCACACATCGATACCCGCGTCGCAGCCATTTTCCGTCACGACAGACCGATTCGTCCTCAGGGCTCGACCATTGTCGAAGCAGGAGATGAAGTCTTCTTCATTGCTGCCTCTCAACATATTCGTGCCGTAATGAGTGAACTTCAGCGCCTCGAAAAACCCTACAAACGCATCATGCTGGTCGGTGGGGGTAATATCGGCGCAGGTCTCGCCCGCCGTCTGGAAAAAGACTATAGCGTGAAGTTGATCGAGCGCGATCAACAGCGCGCCTCTGAACTTGCTGAAAAACTACAAAACACGATCGTGTTTTATGGCGATGCCTCAGATCAGGAATTACTGGCAGAAGAGCATATCGATCAAGTTGATCTGTTTATTGCCGTCACCAACGACGATGAAGCAAATATTATGTCCGCCATGCTCGCCAAGCGCATGGGAGCAAAAAAGGTCATGGTACTTATTCAGCGTCGTGCCTATGTTGACCTGGTGCAGGGGAGCGTAATTGATATTGCGATTTCACCGCAGCAGGCAACGATTTCCGCGCTGTTGAGCCACGTTCGTAAAGCAGATATTGTTGGTGTGTCCTCACTGCGTCGCGGCGTCGCTGAAGCCATTGAAGCTGTCGCTCACGGTGATGAAACCACATCGCGCGTGGTGGGACGCGCCATCGATGAAATTAAGCTGCCACCCGGCACAATTATCGGCGCCGTAGTACGCGGAAATGATGTCATGATTGCCAATGATAATTTGCGCATTGAACAAGGCGATCACGTTATTATGTTCCTGACCGATAAAAAATTTATTACCGACGTCGAACGTTTATTCCAGCCAAGTCCATTCTTCCTGTAATGATTCAGGTGCTCGCGATAGAGCACCTGAATATTATCCTTCTGATTCCTGTGCCTTTTATTTTCATAACGTTTATTTATCCCCAATGGCAATTAGCTAATCATTTGTTAAACTTATAGTCGTCAGCTGGCACAAGGAGAACATAATGAGTTTTGTTAAAGAATTTCGCGAATTTGCGATGCGCGGAAATGTGGTGGATTTGGCAGTGGGTGTCATTATTGGTGCAGCGTTCGGCAAGATCGTTTCATCTTTAGTGGCTGATATCATCATGCCACCTTTAGGGCTATTAATTGGGGGCATTGATTTCAAACAATTCGCCTTCACGCTTCGGGAAGCACAGGGGGATATCCCGGCAGTGGTGATGCACTATGGCGTGTTTATTCAGAATGTATTTGATTTCGTGATCGTCGCGTTTGCCATTTTTATGGCCATCAAGCTTATCAACAAGCTCAACCGTAAAAAAGAAGAACCTGCTGCGGCGCCCGCGCCTACGAAAGAAGAAGTATTACTGACTGAAATTCGCGATCTGTTAAAAGAGCAGAATAACCGCGTTTAACAGCTAAAAGCAGCAAGGCCAGTGGTAAATAAGCGATTCGCTTGCTTGCCACTGGCCTCCCAGTTACCCCGTTTTGCATGTTTGTTTTTGCGCAGATAACTTCCCTTCCCTTTTTTGTTCTTTTCAACTCGCTGTCGAAAAAGCGGGTCGTGAAGCAAAGCCTCAATGGCATTATCTTTAATTTGTCCCTTCGTATGCTGATAGTGACTCATAATTTCTCCTGAACATGATTAATGTCGAGGGGAGTCTAGACCCGGACTGATAAAAAATCAACAACCCCGGGTTTCTCCACTTGCCCCTTGTTCAAGGGCCTCCAGAATAGAACAATAGACACTGCTGTGAGCCGTACCACAGCACGCATCATTCAACCTTTGCAGAGAGCGCTGCATGGTTTGCAGTTCCTGAATACGCGCTTCAACTTCATCCAGCCTGGCCTGGACAATGCTTTTCGATTCCTGGCAGGTGTGATGTGCCGGATCGATACGGATCGACAATAACTCACGGATCGAATCCAGCGTGAATCCCAGTTGGCGTGCATAACGAATAAACCGCAGCCGTTGCAGATCGTTGTCGGTATAGAGGCGGAACCCACCTTCGGTGCGCACCTCATGATCAATCATCTGCTGTTTTTCATAGTAGCGGATGGTATCCGGCGTCACGTTAGCAAGCTTTGCAAGTTCACCGATACGATACATGGCTATTCCTCATTTATTTTCTGCATCAGTCTTTCACTATACTCGCCATGCAGAAAGTCAGTCGCAATTCCTGCCTGTCGTAGCTTGAGTTCAACCAGAGCCAACCGCCGGCTTAGTTCTCCATGCCGGGGATCGTCTTTCCGTATCCCTTTTAGCAGATCAGTAAGCTCAATCGCCTCTTTGCGCTGTTCAAGCTCGGGAGGCAGACACCCCGCATTTTTCAGTAAGCGATATCCAGCCCGTAGTTCAGGGGGTATATGCGAATCATCTTCCAGTACTAGCGGTTCACCGCTACCGGACAGGTTATCGAATTCGCCTTTAGTTTGGGCATCGCGAATATGGCGTTCTGCCCACTGGTCGAGCAACCACATCATAAACTCCAGGGGATGAACAAAATTAATACAGATATTGTAGAGAAGTGGGGATAGTGCGGATATAAAAAAACCCGCCGGAGCGGGTTTTTTTACGTTACTGCAGATTACTCTGCAGCAGCTTCTGCTTTCGACTCAGAACGATCAACCAGCTCGATGTAAGCCATCGGAGCGTTGTCGCCTGCGCGGAAGCCACACTTCAGAATGCGAGTGTAACCACCGGCACGGCTCGCGAAACGCGGGCCCAGCTCGTTAAACAGTTTTGCCACGATCTCGTTATCACGAGTACGGGCGAATGCCAGACGACGATTAGCAACGCTGTCAGTCTTGGCAAGAGTAATCAGCGGCTCAACTACACGACGCAGCTCTTTCGCTTTAGGCAGGGTCGTCTTGATGATTTCATGACGAACCAGTGAACCTGCCATGTTGCGGAACATAGCCTGGCGATGGCTGCTGTTGCGGTTCAGTTGACGACCACTCTTACGATGGCGCATGACCTTATCCTTCTCAGTAAAACCTTAACCTGTGATCCGGTTACTCGTCAGCAATGCTTGCTGGTGGCCAGTTTTCCAGGCGCATGCCCAGAGACAGACCACGTGAAGCCAGCACGTCTTTAATCTCAGTAAGAGATTTTTTACCCAGGTTCGGCGTTTTCAGCAACTCAACCTCGGTACGCTGTACCAGATCACCGATATAGTGGATAGCTTCTGCCTTGAGGCAGTTAGCAGAGCGGACAGTCAATTCGAGATCGTCAACAGGGCGCAGCAGGATCGGATCGAATTCTGGTTTCTCTTCTTTCACTTCCGGCTGACGTACATCACGTAAGTCAACGAAAGCTTCCAGTTGTTCTGCCAGGATGGTTGCCGCACGACGAATCGCCTCTTCAGGATCGATTGTGCCATTGGTTTCCATTTCGATGACCAGCTTGTCCAGGTCGGTACGCTGTTCTACACGCGCTGCTTCAACATTGTAGGCAATACGCTCTACAGGGCTGTAGCATGCGTCGACCAGCAGACGGCCGATTGGGCGCTCATCTTCTTCCGAATGAATTCGGGCAGAAGCCGGCACATAACCACGACCGCGCTGAACTTTGATACGCATGCTAATAGCTGCGTTCTCATCGGTCAGGTGGCAGATCACGTGCTGCGGCTTGACGATTTCAACATCACCGTCGTGGGTGATGTCGGCTGCAGTCACAGGGCCAATGCCAGATTTATTCAGAGTAAGAATAACTTCATCTTTACCCTGAACTCTCACCGCCAGCCCTTTCAGGTTGAGCAGGATTTCAAGGATATCTTCCTGAACGCCTTCTTTGGTGCTGTACTCATGAAGTACACCATCAATCTCAACCTCGGTCACCGCGCAACCCGGCATCGATGAGAGCAGAATACGGCGCAGTGCGTTACCCAGAGTATGGCCAAAGCCACGCTCTAAAGGCTCAAGGGTCACCTTGGCGTGCGTCGAACTCACTTGCTCGATATCTACCAGGCGCGGTTTTAGAAACTCTGTCACAGAACCCTGCATTGTGTCCTCTCTTTGGTACTAAGCTTTACTTGGAGTAAAGCTCGACGATCAGGTGTTCGTTAATGTCCGCAGACAGATCAGAACGTTCTGGCTGACGCTTGAACGTACCTTCCATCTTGCCAGCATCAACTTCCAGCCAGGTTGGCTTTTCACGCTGCTCAGCCAGCTCCAGAGCGGCTTTCACGCGAGATTGCTTTTTCGCTTTCTCACGAATGCTAACAACGTCATTCGCTTTAACCTGATAAGAAGCGATGTTAACAACACGACCGTTTACCATGATTGCTTTGTGGCTAACCAGCTGGCGTGATTCAGCACGAGTAGCGCCGAAGCCCATACGGTATACAACGTTGTCCAGACGACCTTCCAGCAGAGCCAGCAGGTTTTCACCTGTGTTGCCTTTCAGACGTGCTGCTTCTTTATAGTAGTTACGGAACTGACGCTCCAGCACACCGTAGATACGGCGAACTTTTTGCTTTTCACGCAACTGCACACCATAGTCAGACAGACGCGGTTTACGCGCACCGTGCTGGCCAGGAGCTTGTTCAATTTTACACTTGGTATCGATCGCGCGAACGCCAGACTTAAGGAATAAGTCGGTGCCCTCACGACGGCTCAGCTTGAGCTTAGGACCCAAATATCTTGCCATTTTCTATCTCCAACTAACCTAAAAAACGAGCGTTATACGCGACGTTTTTTCGGCGGACGACAACCGTTATGAGGGATCGGAGTCACATCAGTAATATTAGTGATGCGGAAACCAGCGGCGTTCAGAGCGCGAACAGTAGATTCACGACCCGGACCCGGACCTTTAACCATAACTTCCAGATTCTTGATGCCGTATTCTTTTACGGCTTCTGCGCAACGCTCTGCTGCAACCTGAGCTGCAAACGGAGTGGATTTGCGAGAACCACGGAAACCGGAACCACCGGCTGTTGCCCAACCCAATGCGTTACCCTGACGATCAGTAATAGTAACGATGGTGTTGTTGAAAGAAGCATGGATATGAGCCACGCCGTCAGAGACTTGTTTTCTTACACGTTTACGTGCACGAATTGGTGCCTTTGCCATTATTCAATCACCCCGATTATTTCTTGATCGGTTTGCGCGGACCCTTACGGGTACGTGCGTTGGTCTTAGTACGCTGACCGCGCACTGGCAGACCACGACGATGACGCAAACCGCGATAGCAACCAAGATCCATCAGGCGCTTGATGCTCATGCTGATTTCACGGCGCAGATCACCTTCAACGACAAATTTGGCAACTTCGTCACGCAGCGTGTCGATTTGTCCTTCAGACAGCTCACTGATCTTAACATCTTCAGCGATACCCGCTGCAGCCAGGATGGCTTTAGAACGGGTCTTGCCGATGCCGTAGATCGAAGTTAATGCGATCACAGCATGTTTCTGATCAGGAATGTTAATGCCTGCTATACGGGCCACTATGCACTCCTACTATTTAATATGTACGCACCATGCTGAAAAGCCCGTTTTCAGGATACTCAAATGGAAACGTACAGACATACAAAAGATTGGCTGGCTAATCTAGCCAGCTCAACCCAACTTTGCAAGAAAAATATGCGAAATAATCAGCCTTGGCGCTGTTTATGCTTCGGCTCGGCACTGCAAATCACACGGATGACACCATCACGCTTAACGATTTTGCAGTTACGGCATAATTTCTTGACGGAAGCACGAACTTTCATTTTTACTCTCCGTAACTTCTCAGGCGACCAATTAGCGGCCGTAGCCTTTCAGGTTCGCCTTCTTCAATGCAGACTCATACTGACTGGACATCATCAGAGTTTGCACTTGAGCCATAAAGTCCATAATCACGACAACAACGATAAGCAGTGAGGTCCCACCGAAGTAGAACGGTACTTTCATTGCATCACGCATGAACTCCGGGATCAGGCAGATAAAAGTAATATAAAGCGCACCAACCAAAGTCAGGCGAGTCATTACTTTATCGATATACTTCGCCGTTTGCTCTCCCGGACGAATTCCTGGTACAAATGCACCGGACTTCTTCAGGTTATCTGCTGTTTCACGCGGGTTGAAGACCAACGCCGTGTAGAAGAAACAGAAGAAGATGATCGCAGACGCATAGAGTAACACATAAAGTGGTTGCCCAGGCTGCAAATACAGCGAAATTGTTGTCAGCCAGTTCCAACCAGTACCGCCCCCGAACCATGACGCGATGGTTGCCGGGAACAGAATAATACTGGAAGCGAAGATCGCCGGGATTACCCCTGCCATATTCACTTTCAGCGGCAAATGTGTGCTCTGTGCAGCATAGACACGACGACCCTGCTGACGTTTAGCGTAGTTCACCACAATGCGGCGTTGACCACGTTCAACGAAGACAACAAAGAACGTCACTGCAAATACTAATACTGCAACCAACAGCAACAGGAGGAAGTGCAGGTCGCCTTGACGCGCTTGCTCTATAGTATGGGCGATGGCTGGCGGGAGACCCGCAACAATACCGGCGAAGATAATGATTGAGATACCGTTACCGATACCACGTTCAGTAATCTGTTCGCCGAGCCACATCAGGAACATTGTCCCTGTGACCAGACTAACAACAGCGGTGAAATAGAATGCAAAGCCTGGGTTTAAGACCAGGCCCTGCATACCAGGCATATTCGGAAGACCGGTAGCAATACCGATCGACTGGAATATTGCCAGCACCAGAGTACCGTAGCGGGTGTACTGACTAATCTTACGACGTCCAGACTCCCCTTCTTTCTTCAGTTCTGCCAAGGCCGGATGAACGACCGTCAGCAGCTGGATAATAATGGATGCCGAAATATACGGCATAATACCCAGCGCGAAGATAGAAGCACGGCTGAGAGCACCACCAGAGAACATGTTAAACATTTCAATGATGGTGCCTCGCTGTTGCTCAAGCAGTTTGGCAAGTACAGCGGCATCGATACCAGGGATCGGAATAAAAGAGCCAATACGGAACACAATCAGCGCGCCGATTACAAACAGCAGTCTGCGTTTCAGCTCACCAAATCCACCTTTGGCACTTTGAAAATCTAATCCCGGTTGCTTAGCCATCTGCTACTTATTCCTCAATTTTACCGCCAGCAGCTTCGATAGCAGCACGAGCACCTTTAGTAACACGCAGGCCACGAACAGTTACCGGAGTAGAAACTTCACCAGCCAGGATCACTTTCGCGAACTCGATCTGGATACCGATAATGTTAGCTGCTTTCAGCGTGTTCAGGTCTACAACGCCGCCTTCAACTTTCGCCAGGTCAGACAGACGGACTTCCGCTGTGATCGCTGCTTTGCGAGAAGTGAAGCCGAACTTCGGCAGACGACGGTACAGTGGCATCTGGCCACCCTCGAAACCGCGACGTACGCCACCGCCAGAACGAGAGTTCTGACCTTTGTGACCACGACCACCGGTTTTGCCGAGGCCAGAACCGATACCACGACCCAGGCGTTTACCCGCCTTTTTAGAGCCTTCGGCCGGAGACAGAGTATTTAAACGCATCTCTTACTCCTCAACTTTAACCATGAAGTAAACCGCGTTGACCATACCGCGAACAGCAGGAGTATCCTCGCGCTCAACGGTATGACCAATACGACGCAGACCCAGGCCAAGCAGCGTTGCCTTGTGTTTCGGCAGACGACCGATTGCACTGCGGGTTTGAGTGATTTTAATAGTCTTTGCCATGGTCAATTACCCCAGAATTTCTTCAACGGATTTACCACGCTTGGCAGCGACCATTTCTGGAGAATTCATATTTTCCAGGCCATCAATAGTTGCACGAACCACGTTGATCGGGTTGGTGGAACCGTATGCTTTAGCCAGAACGTTATGAACCCCAGCAACTTCCAGAACGGCGCGCATTGCACCACCGGCGATGATACCGGTACCTTCTGAAGCTGGCTGCATGAATACACGAGAACCCGTGTGAACACCTTTAACTGGGTGCTGCAGGGTGCCGTTGTTCAGCGCGACGTTAATCATATTGCGACGGGCTTTTTCCATCGCTTTCTGGATCGCTGCTGGAACTTCACGCGCTTTACCGTAACCAAAACCAACGCGACCGTTACCATCGCCAACTACAGTCAGAGCTGTGAAGGAGAAAATACGACCACCTTTAACGGTTTTAGATACGCGGTTTACCGCGATCAGCTTTTCCTGCAGTTCGCCAGCTTGTTTTTCGATGTGAGCCATCTTACACCTCTACCTTAGAACTGAAGGCCAGCTTCACGGGCAGCATCTGCCAGTGCCTGGACACGACCATGATATTGGAACCCGGAACGGTCAAAGGATACATTGCTGATGCCTTTTTCCAGAGCGCGTTCAGCAACAGCTTTACCTACAGCTGCAGCAGCGTCTTTGTTACCGGTGTACTTCAATTGTTCTGCGATAGCTTTTTCTACAGTAGAAGCAGCTACCAGAACTTCAGAACCGTTCGGTGCAATTACCTGTGCGTAAATGTGACGCGGGGTACGATGTACCACCAGGCGAGTTGCACCCAGCTCTTTGAGCTTGCGGCGTGCGCGGGTCGCACGACGGATACGAGCAGATTTCTTATCCATAGTGTTACCTTACTTCTTCTTAGCCTCTTTGGTACGCACGACTTCGTCGGCGTAACGAACACCCTTGCCTTTATAAGGCTCAGGACGACGGTAGGCGCGCAGATCTGCTGCAACCTGGCCAATCAGCTGTTTATCAGCGCCTTTCAGCACGATCTCAGTCTGAGTTGGACATTCTGCAGTGATACCGGCCGGCAGCGGATGCTCAACAGGGTGAGAGAAGCCCAGAGACAGGCCTACTGCATTCCCTTTGATCGCTGCACGATAACCTACACCAACCAGCTGCAGCTTCTTAGTGAAGCCTTCGGTAACACCGATAACCATTGAGTTCAGCAGGGCACGCGCGGTACCAGCCTGAGCCCAGCCGTCTGCGTAACCATCACGCGGACCGAAGGTCAGAGCATTATCTGCATGTTTAACTTCAACAGCATCGTTGAGAGTACGAGTCAGCTCGCCGTTTTTACCTTTGATCGTAATAACCTGACCGTTGATTTTTACATCAACGCCGGCAGGAACAACGACCGGTGCTTTAGCAACACGAGACATTTTTTCCTCCGATTAGGCTACGTAGCAGATAATTTCGCCGCCAAGACCAGCCTGGCGCGCTGCACGATCAGTCATAACACCTTTAGAGGTAGAAACAACTGCGATACCCAGACCGGCCATAACTTTTGGCAGCTCATCTTTTTTCTTATAGATGCGCAGACCTGGGCGGCTGACACGCTGAATGCTTTCTACAACAGCTTTACCCTGGAAGTACTTAAGAGTCACTTCCAGTTCCGGCTTGGTGTCGCCTTCAACTTTAAAATCTTCAATAAAACCTTCGTCCTTCAGCACGTTGGCGATTGCCACTTTCAGCTTGGAGGAAGGCATGGTGACCGCAGCTTTATTCGCGGCCTGACCGTTACGGATACGGGTCAGCATATCCGCGATCGGATCTTGCATGCTCATCTGTCTTTACTCCCGTGATTCAATTGGTGACAATTACCAGCTAGCCTTTTTCAAGCCTGGCACTTCACCGCGCATGGCGGCTTCACGCAGCTTAATACGGCTCAACCCGAACTTGCCCACATAACCATGTGGACGACCTGTTTGACGGCAGCGGTTACGCTGACGAGACGGGCTGGAATCACGCGGCAGAGTTTGCAGCTTGAGAACTGCGTTCCAACGATCTTCGTCGGAAGCGTTCACATCAGAGATGATCGCTTTCAGTTCAGCGCGTTTAGCGAAGAATTTATCAGCTAAAGCTACGCGTTTTACTTCGCGTGCTTTCATTGATTGCTTAGCCATTCAGTAACCCTACCTTACTTGCGGAACGGGAAGTCAAAGGCAGCCAGCAGAGCACGGCCTTCTTCGTCAGATTTCGCAGTAGTGGTAATGGTAATATCCAAACCACGCACGCGGTCGACTTTATCGTAGTCGATTTCTGGGAAGATGATCTGCTCACGGACACCCATGCTGTAGTTACCACGACCGTCGAATGACTTAGCGGACAGGCCACGGAAGTCACGGATACGAGGTACAGCAATAGTGATCAGGCGCTCAAAGAACTCCCACATGCGTTCGCCACGCAGAGTTACTTTACAGCCGATCGGATAGCCCTGACGGATTTTGAAGCCTGCAACTGATTTGCGTGCTTTGGTGATCAGCGGTTTTTGACCGGAGATTGCTGTCAGGTCAGCTGCTGCGTTATCCAGCAGTTTCTTGTCAGCGATCGCTTCACCAACACCCATGTTCAGGGTGATCTTCTCGACCCGAGGGACTTGCATGACAGAATTGTAGTTAAACTCAGTCATGAGTTTCTTAACTACTTCGTCTTTGTAGTAATCATGCAGTTTCGCCATCGTACTACTCCAAATTACTTGATAGTTTCGCTGTTAGACTTGAAGAAACGGACTTTTTTGCCGTCTTCGAATCTAAAGCCTACACGGTCAGCCTTGCCGGTTGCCGCATTGAAGATTGCAACGTTAGAAACCTGAATAGCAGCTTCTTTTTCAACGATGCCGCCTGGTTGGTTCAGGGCCGGAACCGGCTTCTGATGTTTCTTAACCAGGTTGATACCTTCAACAATGACCTTGCCGGAAGACAGGACATTTTTTACTTTACCGCGTTTACCTTTATCTTTACCGGTTAACACGATAACTTCGTCATCACGACGGATTTTCGCTGCCATGATTCGCTCCTTAGAGTACTTCTGGTGCCAGAGAGATAATTTTCATGAACTTCTCAGTACGAAGTTCACGAGTTACCGGCCCAAAGATACGCGTGCCGATTGGCTGCTCGCTGTTATTGTTCAAAATAACGCATGCATTACCATCGAAGCGAATGACAGAACCGTCAGGGCGACGAACACCCTTCTTGGTGCGCACCACTACCGCTTTCAGCACATCACCTTTTTTGACCTTACCACGTGGAATTGCTTCTTTGATGGTGATCTTGATGATGTCGCCTACGCCTGCGTAGCGACGGTGCGAGCCACCCAGAACCTTGATACACATTACGCGACGTGCACCGGAGTTGTCGGCGACGTTCAGCATAGTCTGTTCTTGGATCATTTTAGTGCTCCGCTAATGTCAACTACTACCTGAGACTCTAAAATCAGAGCCGTTAAAAAGCCCCATATCGAGGGCGCGGCATTATAACACCGCTTCTGCAATATGGGTAGAAAAAATAAACGGCTCATCGCTGAGCCGTTTATTCGTATCGAGAACGGGTACTGTATTACAGAACCGCTTTCTCTACAACGCGAACCAGCGTCCAGGACTTAGTCTTGGACAGTGGACGGCATTCACGGATTTCAACCTTGTCGCCGATACCACATTCGTTGTTCTCGTCATGTACGTGCAGTTTGGTCGTACGCTTGATGAATTTACCGTAGATCGGGTGTTTCACAATGCGTTCGATAGCAACAACGATGGATTTCTCCATTTTGTCGCTAACAACACGACCTTGCAGAGTACGGATTTTATCGGTCATTACGCACCCGCCTTCTCAGTCAGTAAAGTCTTAACGCGTGCAACATTGCGACGCACTTGCTTCAGCAGGTGGGTCTGTTGCAGCTGGCCACTTGCAGCCTGCATACGCAGGTTGAACTGCTCGCGCAGCAGGTTCAGCAGCTCAGCGTTCAGCTCTTCAACGCTCTTTTCACGCAGCTCTTTTGCTTTCATTACATCACCGTCTTAGTTACAAAGGTGGTTTTGATAGGCAGTTTCGCTGCTGCCAGGCCGAAGGCTTCACGGGCCAGCTCTTCCGGAACACCGTCCATTTCATACAAGACTTTGCCCGGTTGGATCAAGGCAACCCAGTACTCCACGTTACCTTTACCTTTACCCATACGAACTTCCAGCGGCTTCTCGGTGATCGGTTTGTCCGGGAATACACGGATCCAGATCTTACCTTGACGCTTAACTGCACGGGTCATTGCACGACGTGCTGCTTCGATCTGACGTGCAGTCAGACGACCACGGCCAACAGCTTTCAGACCGAAAGTGCCGAAGCTAACATCCGTACCCTGCGCCAGACCACGGTTGCGGCCTTTGTGCACTTTACGGAATTTTGTACGCTTTGGTTGTAACATCAGCGACGCTCCTTATTTACGGCCTTTACGCTGCTGCTTTTTAGGTTGAGCAGCCGGTTTTTCCGGTTGTTCAACAGCAGCCATACCACCCAGGATCTCACCTTTGAAGATCCATACCTTAACGCCGATTACACCGTAAGTGGTGTGCGCTTCAGAGGTGTTGTAGTCGATGTCAGCACGCAGAGTGTGCAGCGGTACGCGACCTTCACGGTACCATTCGGTACGTGCGATTTCCGCGCCGCCCAGACGGCCGCTAACTTCAACTTTGATACCTTTAGCGCCCAGACGCATTGCGTTCTGTACAGCACGCTTCATAGCACGACGGAACATAACACGACGTTCCAGCTGAGAAGTGATGCTGTCAGCAACCAATTTAGCGTCCAGTTCAGGCTTACGAACTTCAGCGATATTGATCTGTGCAGGAACGCCAGCGATATCCGCTACGACCTTGCGCAGTTTTTCTACGTCTTCGCCTTTCTTACCGATAACGATGCCAGGACGAGCAGTGTGAATAGTCACACGGATGCTCTTAGCTGGACGCTCGATAACGATACGAGATACAGACGCTTTAGCCAGTTCCTTCGTCAGGTACTGACGTACTTTAAAATCGCTGTCCAGGTTGTCAGCGAATTCTTTGGTGTTCGCAAACCAGGTAGAGTTCCATGGTTTTACAATACCCAGGCGAATACCATTAGGATGTACTTTCTGACCCATTGCTAGTCTCCAGAGTCTCAGCGATCGGACACAACCACAGTAATGTGGCTGGTGCGCTTCAGGATGCGATCTGCACGACCTTTCGCACGCGGCATAATGCGCTTCATGCTTGGGCCTTCATCTACGAAAATTTTCGCGACTTTCAGATCGTCGATGTCAGCGCCATCGTTGTGTTCAGCGTTAGCAATGGCAGATTCCAGTACTTTCTTGACCAATACCGCAGCTTTCTTGTTGGTATAGGTCAGGATGTCCAGGGCCTGCGACACTTTCTTACCGCGAATCAGGTCAGCAACAAGGCGAACCTTCTGTGCAGAAGAACGAGCATGGCGATGTTGAGCTAAAGTTTCCATCTCTTCCTCCTACCTTATTTCTTCTTCGCTTTTTTATCAGCAGCGTGGCCGCGATAAGTACGAGTCGGTGCGAATTCACCCAGTTTGTGACCAACCATTTCGTCGGTAACAAAGACTGGAACGTGCTGACGACCATTATGGACAGCGATGGTCAAACCGATCATGTTAGGAAAGATCGTTGAACGACGGGACCAAGTGCGCAGGGGCTTCTTGTCTCCGCTTTCCACCGCTTTCTCTACCTTCTTCAGCAAGTGCAGGTCAATAAAAGGACCTTTCTTGAGAGAACGTGGCATGGCTTATCCTCTAAAATTATTTGCTACGGCGACGTACGATAAATTTATCAGTACGCTTGTTGCTGCGGGTCTTCTTACCTTTGGTCTGAACGCCCCACGGAGTTACCGGGTGCTTACCAAAGTTACGACCTTCACCACCACCATGTGGGTGATCTACTGGGTTCATCGCAGTACCGCGAACGGTAGGACGAACACCACGCCAGCGTGCAGCACCAGCTTTACCCAGAACGCGCAGCATATGCTCAGCATTGCCAACTTCGCCCAGAGTAGCGCGGCAGTCTGCTTCGACTTTACGCATTTCACCAGAACGCAGACGCAGGGTGACATAAGCACCGTCACGCGCAACGATCTGAACGTAAGTACCCGCGGAACGCGCCAGCTGACCGCCTTTACCTGGTTTCATTTCTACGTTATGAACGGTAGAACCAACCGGGATATTGCGCATCGGCAGGGTGTTGCCTGCTTTGATTGCAGCATCAACGCCAGACTGAATCTGGTCGCCAGCTTTCAGGCCTTTAGGGGCCAGGATGTAACGGCGTTCGCCATCTTTGTACAGAACCAGCGCGATGTTCGCGGAACGGTTCGGATCGTACTCAAGACGCTCAACAACTGCTGGGATACCGTCTTTGTTGCGTTTGAAGTCAACAATACGATAAGCCTGCTTGTGGCCACCACCGATGTGACGAGTGGTGATACGGCCATTGTTGTTACGACCACCGGATTTGCTGTTTTTTTCCAGCAACGGAGCAAAAGGTTTGCCCTTGTGCAGCTCAGGGTTAACCACTTTAACTACGTGGCGACGACCCGGAGATGTCGGTTTACATTTAACAACTGCCATTGTATTACTCCTCCGACTTACTCAGCGCCGCCAACGAAGTCCAGGTTCTGGCCTTCTTTCAGGGTGACGTAAGCTTTTTTCCAGTCGCTACGACGACCGATACGCTGTCCGTGACGTTTAACTTTCCCTTTAACTACCAGGGTGTTAACGACTTCGACTTCGACTTCAAACAGTTTCTGCACAGCAGCTTTGATCTCTGCTTTGGTCGCGTCTTTAGCAACTTTGAGAACGATGGTGTTTGTTTTTTCCATCGCAGTAGACGCTTTTTCAGAAACGTGCGGTGCGCGCAGCACCTTCAGCAGACGTTCTTCACGAATCATGCCAGCATCTCCTCAACTTGCTTAACAGCATCAGCAGTCATTACGACTTTGTCGAAGGCGATCAGGCTAACCGGGTCGATACCAGTCGCGTCGCGTACGTCAACCTTGTGCAGGTTGCGCGCGGCCAGGAACAGGTTCTCGTCCAGCTCACCGGTGATGATCAGCACATCTTCCAGAGCCATGTCTTTCAGTTTCTGTGCCAGCAGCTTAGTTTTAGGCGCTTCTACAGAGAACTTCTCGACAACGATCAGACGATCCTGACGTACCAGTTCGGACAGGATGCTTTTCAGCGCGCCGCGGTACATCTTTTTGTTAACTTTTTGACTGTGGTCCTGTGGACGCGCAGCGAAGGTCACGCCACCTGAACGCCAGATCGGGCTCTTGATAGAACCTGAACGCGCACGGCCGGTACCTTTCTGGCGCCATGGCTTTTTGCCAGAACCAGTTACTTCAGCACGAGTCTTCTGAGCACGAGTACCCTGACGAGCACCAGCTGCATAAGCAACAACAACCTGGTGAACCAGCGCTTCGTTGAAATCACGACCGAAGGTAGTTTCGGAAACAGTCAGCGCGCTCTGCGCGTCTTTCAATACTAATTCCATTGCTATCCCCTTACGCCTTCACAGCTGGTTTAACGATCAGGTCGCTACCGGTTGCACCCGGGACCGCACCTTTAACCAGCAGCAGGTTGCGCTCAGCGTCAACACGTACTACGTCCAGGCTCTGAACAGTTACACGTTCGTTGCCCAGCTGACCTGCCATTTTCTTGCCTTTGAACACTTTGCCCGGAGTCTGGTTCTGACCGATAGAACCCGGAACGCGGTGAGACAAGGAGTTACCGTGAGTAGCGTCCTGGGTACGGAAGTTCCAGCGCTTAACGGTACCAGCAAAACCTTTACCTTTAGAGGTACCGGTTACGTCAACTTTTTTAACGTCAGCAAACAGCTCAACGCTAATGTCCTGACCTACGGTGAACTCTTCGCCTTCAGCAAGACGGAATTCCCACAGACCACGGCCAGCTTCAACGCCAGCTTTAGCGAAGTGACCCGCTTCTGGTTTGGTTACACGGTTAGCTTTTTTAGCACCAGTGGTAACCTGAATAGCGCGGTAGCCATCGTTAGCCAGATCTTTAACCTGAGTAACGCGGTTTGCTTCAACTTCGATTACGGTTACTGGGATAGAAACGCCATCTTCAGTGAAGATGCGGGTCATACCCACTTTTTTACCGACTAAACCAATCATTGTTTCAACCTCTCAATCGCTCGATGACCTGATTAACCCAGGCTGATCTGCACGTCTACACCGGCAGCCAGATCCAGACGCATCAGAGCATCAACGGTTTTCTCAGTTGGCTCAACGATGTCAACCAGACGCTTATGAGTGCGGATTTCGTACTGATCACGCGCGTCTTTGTTAACGTGCGGGGAGATCAGAACGGTGAAGCGCTCTTTGCGGGTCGGCAGCGGGATCGGACCACGGACTTGCGCACCAGTGCGCTTAGCAGTCTCGACGATTTCCGCGGTTGATTGATCGATCAGACGATGATCAAACGCTTTAAGGCGGATACGGATTCTTTGGTTCTGCATGAGACCAGAGCTCCAATTATTTTATAAACGAAAATGATTACTCCTCAAACCCATTACGATTGATGGGAGAGTGTAACCGTTCTTACGTAGCTCCCCAATTGGGAGCATTGTTGAGTAACAAAATGAGTCACTCCGGTTCAGATTGAACCCGCCGTCAATTACGACAAGCCCGCGCATTATACGCATTTACGGAGGTAATGCAAGCCGACTGTGTCGATATTAACCAACCTTTCAACGCTACCCTTTATTGACGATCAATGTCAGCCATCGCCTGCTTTACCCGTGCCCTGAGATCAGCGTTAATTTCTGGTTCCTCTGGCGTTGCTGGTTGTTCATCAATACTCTCTTCAGAAACGCCCTCCTCCTCTTCTTTTAGTACCGGCAAGGGGCGTTTCTTATAGACATAGTGTGCGTCTGACAGAGAATAGTGTTGAGGGGCGGTATCCAGGCGTGACGACAGAGAAAACTCGCTTTTTGTACAATAGCCAGTCAGAACACAGCCAGTGCTGTACATTAGCCATATAAAGACGACCCAAACGCAGCGCCAAAAGGTAACTGGCCTAGCCGAACGGATAAAGAGATCACCACCGCCCTGATACGCTTCATTTTTGTCACTCATATCGTATCCCCATCCTGGTTGAGCTTCGGACTTTCTCCCAGCGCCTGCCAGAGTCGGATAAGTGAGAGCTGTCCCATCACTCCATCCGCTTTAATCTTATGTTGGGTCTGGAACTGTCGGACTTTTTCAGTTAACAGAGGACTCCACTCTCCTGTACCCTCGGCTTCAACACTCAACAGCCGGCTCAGCATCGTATCGAGCCAGATAATATCGTCGGGAGTACTTTTCCTCGTTATGCTCGCGTTACCCTCAGGCGACGGTTTCCACATCCGCGTAGAACTCCCTGTCCATACTGTGCCAAACCATGACTTATCAACGATCCACGTGTTACTGCCGGAAAGTACGGTAAGCGTCTTATCCCCCCCCCCGATAACGACTACCGGCAAAAGGATATTCTCCACCTTCAGCGTGGCTATCCAGGGGAGGCCCTGAAATAGCAGAGCCTCCAGCGCGTCATTACCCGAGATACAGGCCATTCCTGCCCGGTAGGCCTGATCACACCATGCTTCACCTTTGTCTACGTCAAACCCCCACACGTTATAAAGTAAAGCGAGCGATTCATTGGTAGACATAATCTTTGACGTTAATGTCAGAGGAGGAGAGATTGGCCGGGTTGTAGCAACTGACAACAGACTCTCTGGCTGCGGAAGCCAGCGGGATAAAGGTTGAGAAAAATACCTGCCCGCAGTCCCACACAGCGCCGCCACGACGATTAATGCCAGACATGTCCCGCCAGGATGGTGCGTTACGGGTATAGAGCGCAAGGCGGCTTGTTGCAATGCCATCCCGACAACAGCCTTCTGCTTTCCTTCTTTATTACGACGGATAAACTCTCCTGTTCGGGCAACAAGATGGAGATTACCGCGACAGCGGCGCATAATTTTTCTGACGAAATGCTCCGCCAGTACCCCCGATTCTTCAGGCTCTACGTCAGCATGAGCAGCTATGACCTCCAGGCAATCCACCTCGTCCGGGTTGGGTATCTCAAACCATAACGGATGCAATTTCCGCAGGTGGCGCTGCTGACGGCGATGAAATGTCCCGGTTAATAACAAGCGGGCTTTAGGCATTATCGCGACAAAGTCCTGAACCGTTGAAACCAGCCTGTTACCTATTCGCTGGCCATCCTCCAGCACAAACAGCGGTATGCTGTCTTTTCTTTCCCCCATTAAGCCAAGCAGTCCACTCCAGAGAGTGCCAGAGGAGAATACCCTCCCGGTTAAACTGCCCTCAGTTTGGCTATCCGCCAGTACGATCCATTCAAGCTGATATCCTTTACGCGCGAGCGATCCTATCGTCAGGGTACGATGTGCCCACGCATCGATAATACCGCGTGCAAGTAAACTTTTTCCCGACCCCTTTGCACCATGCAATACCAGCCACGGCTCATTAATTAACGCTGAAATAAGAGAGTGCCATATCAGGCGATGCCGGGTAGTATAAAAAATATTGAGCTTATCCATGAATAATGACACATCCTGTTTAATGTCTTTTTCCTAAATAGTGCAAGCTTGCAGCAAATCACTTGCTAGCACCTCGGGCGAATTATATTATCGTTGCCCTTAACAATAAACAGATTGCTTTTTTTAGTTTTACTAAATGATAAATTCATGACAGCTATATTCAGAGCAGTAAATAACAACTCTCTTTATCGCATATTGTGCATCATTATTATATTCATGTGTATTATGGCGTCATTAATTTGCATAAATATCGGATATCTTCGCTGGTCCAATAACTCCTTAGCATTACAAGGCGTAAGAATTATAGATTTAACAACTACATCAACCAAGAAACATAAATGGAATTTATCATCAACCGCATCAGACAATATTGAGATGAGACGTTTAACGAAGAAAGAAGCGTTCCGACTACCTGATATCCGTTTACGCGGTATTATTCATAGCTCAGACGAGTCAACCTCCAGAGCGATCCTGCAGGAAGCAGGAGAGCAGAATGCCTATTCGGTTAATGATGTTTTGAAATCAGCGAATACAATTCATATCAAAGATATCTCTCAAAATCAGGTCATCCTCTCATTCGAGGGGCACGAACAGCAACTCACGTTGCCTTCTGAACTGAGTATGTCTGACGCGTCCCCCGAACAGATTTCGGGTAACGAGCCCCCGTCAAAGATCGCTTTGTCAGAATATATCCAGGCCAGTCCTGTGGAAGATAACCACGCCTTGCGCGGATTACGTCTGTTACCCCGGAAGAATGCCGCATCATTCGCACATACCGCCCTTGAACCTGGCGATATCGCCATTCAGTTGAATAATATTTCACTCACAAAGCGGGAAAACATGACGAAAGCGCTGGATGCGCTTAAAAAGCTTCAAAGAGTTCAATTTACTCTGTTACGAAATTCATCGCCTCTGGTGATTAATGTTGCCGTTCAGCAATTCCAGGAAGGTAAGGAAAATTAAATGGTAAAGATACCTCCTGTCCGGAGAATGAAAGCCCTATCGCTGCTAGTTCTCTTTTCTATCGCAGCGCAACCCGGATATACCGCTGATTACACCGCGAATTTCAATGATGCAGATATTCGAACCTTTGTCAGTATTGTGGGCCAAAACATGGGGAAAACCATTCTGATTGACCCCGATGTAAAAGCGTCTATTTCCGTCAGAAGTGCAGATACGTTTAATGAAGAGGAGTATTACCAGTTTTTCCTGAGCGTACTGAACCTGTACGGGTTTTCACTTATAAGTCTTGATAATGGTTTGCTGAAAGTTGTTCGTTCTGAAAAAGTGAAGACCCTGCCGGGAAAACTTACTAATGGGTCGAGGCCCGGAAAAGGGGATGAACTGGTGACGCGTATCGTTTCGCTGGACAATGTTCCCGCACGTGCATTATCCCCACTGCTGCGCCAAATGTTGGATGGCGGGAACGTGGGTAACGTTGTGCATTATGAACCCTCAAATACACTGATCATTACCGGCAAGGCATCAACCGTTAATCGTCTGCTTGAAGTCGTTAAACGTGTGGATGTGATGGGAGATAAAAAAGAGCAGGTAATCTCCCTCAAATACGCGTCGGCTAGCGATCTGGCGGATGTTCTCAATGACCTGTCGCGTGAGAGCGGAAAAGAGGCCCAGCCTGCCACACTCCAGACGCGAATCGTTGCTGACAAAAGAACGAATGCCCTCATTATCAGCGGATCAGATCGTGCCCGCGCGCGGATTCAACAGCTCGTCTCACGTCTCGACACGCAAGAGCAGGGGCAAGGCAATACTCGTGTCTGGTATTTGAAATATGCCAAAGCGGACAAACTTGTCGAAGTCCTGACAGGTGTTACGCAAAAATTGACTGAGGAGAAAAACGGCGCATCTAAACCAACGAGCAGCAGCGGCAACGGGATATCAATTACTGCCGATGAACAGACTAACTCCCTCGTGGTTACCGCTGACCAGGGTATTCTTCAACAACTGGATGAGGTTATCGCGAAACTGGACATCCGGCGGGCTCAGGTTCTGGTCGAAGCTATCATCGTCGAAGTACAGGACGGTAAAGGCCTGAATCTTGGCGTACAGTGGGCTAACAAAAATGTGGGTGGACAGCAGTTTACCAAAACCGGCCTGCCTATCTTTAATGCCGCGCAAGGCATCAATGAATTTAAAGCAAAAGGCGGCATGACCAGCGACAATCCGGCATACGATCTTTTTAGCAATTATAACGGCCTCGCGGCAGGCTTCTTCAATGGCGACTGGGGCGTTCTCCTGACAGCCCTGAATACCGACAACAAAAACGATATCCTCTCCACGCCAAGCATCGTCACGCTCGATAACAAAGAAGCGGCGTTCAACGTAGGCCAGGATGTTCCTGTGCTTTCCGGCTCCCAGACTACCTCTGGCGATAATATTTACAGCACCGTCGAACGTAAAACCGTCGGCACCAAGCTAAAAGTTACCCCCCAGATTAATGAGGGCGACTCGGTGCTGATGGAGATCGAGCAAGAGGTGTCCAGCGTTGACACCTCGGCGACCTCATCATCGCTTGGGCCGACATTCAATACGCGCACGATCCAGAATGCGGTTCTGGTGAAGAGCGGTGAAACTGTTGTACTTGGCGGTTTGATGGATGATGCAAGTAAACAGGAAGTGTCAAAAGTTCCTCTGTTGGGCGATATCCCATTGATTGGGCAACTTTTCCGCTATACCTCGAATGAAAAAAGCAAACGAAACCTGATGGTTTTTATCCGCCCGACCATCATCAGAGATGATGAGGTGTATCACTCGCTCTCACGGGATAAATACACCGGTTTCAAAGAGATGCAGAAGGAAAGGAGCGACAAGCGCAGCGGCAAACTCATTAATGTCGATGAAATAGAATCACTGGATGACCGGACGTTTAATAACACGCTGGCAGCGCCTGCCGCCAAAAATCCCTTTAGCGGGGAGGCTGTGAAGTGAACCCGTTAGCCTGGAAAAAAGCGCAACGCTATGGCATAGCTATTCAGCAGCAGGAACTGTACTACACGTCCAGTACCACGCTTGAGCATATGCTTGAGGTTGCCTCCATGGCCCGCGACTGCATGCATTTTACCCGGTTCTCTTCGCAGCAATTTACAGAAAAGCTGGAGCAGCTATATCAACCCTCTGGCGGTTCAGCTCAGCTTATTGCCGAAGATATTAATAATTCCGACGATCTGATTGCGCTCTCCGATGAAATCCCTACGAATGAAGATCTGCTCAACGAGCAGTCGGACGCGCCGGTTATCAGGCTCATTAATGCGGTCCTTGGCGAAGCGCTTAAGGAGCACGCGTCAGATATTCATATTGAAGTGTTTGAAAAAACGATGAGCATTCGCTTTCGTGTGGATGGTGTATTGCGCCCGGTGGTTCAACCCAATAAAAAACTGGCCGCGTTGCTCATCTCACGCATCAAAATTATGGCCAAACTGGATATTGCCGAAAAAAGACTGCCTCAGGACGGCCGTATCACCTTAAAAATTGGTCACCGCAACGTGGATGTCCGTGTTTCCACGCTGCCTTCACAGCACGGCGAACGGGTTGTTTTACGTCTGCTGGATAAAAGCAGTCTGCGGCTATCCATTGACAGGCTGGATATGTCAGAGGAGGACATGCGCGCTCTCAGGCACCTTATCGCCCTGCCACACGGAATTATTCTGGTCACTGGCCCCACCGGCTCAGGGAAAAGTACCACGCTGTATGCCCTCCTCTCAGCCCTTAACAGTCCAGAGCGTAACGTACTGACCGTAGAAGACCCTATTGAGTATGAACTGGAGGGCATTGGCCAGACACAGGTGAATAGCCGCGTGGATATGTCTTTTGCGCGCGGGCTACGCGCAATTTTACGTCAGGATCCTGACGTGGTGATGGTGGGTGAAATTCGCGATGCTGAAACGGCTCAGATAGCAGTCCAGGCCTCCTTGACCGGGCATCTTGTCCTTTCAACCCTCCATACTAACAGTGCCAGCGGCGCGGTTACCCGCTTGCGGGACATGGGCACGGAATCTTTCCTGCTCTCCTCATCTCTTGTCGGGGTGATCGCGCAACGCCTTGTCAGGCGTCTGTGCAACCAGTGCAAAACATCGCATCCTCTCACGGCTCGACAACATCAACTGCTGAACACTGAGGGTGTCACCGCGACGCAACTCTGGCAGTCCAATGGGTGCCAGGCCTGTCGCCAAAGCGGCTATCAGGGCCGCCTGGCTATTCACGAACTGTTAGTGATGACGCCTGAGATACGTCAGGCCATACATGCAGAGGTCAATGAGCAGCATCTTGAACAGCTCCAGCGCCAGAGCCATCGTAGCTTACTGGCAAACGGACTGCATGCCGCCACGCTAGGGTTGACCTCATTGCAGGAGGTGCTGCGTGTCACATCCGAAGGGCAGATATCGACGGAGCACGGTGAATGAAATTTCGCTGGATAGCCACGGATTCCAGAGGGAATCGCCATACTGGTGTGAGCGATGCAGATTCCGAGCGGGAGATAATTACCCAGCTTCGAAACAAGTCCCTGTTGCCGCAGTCCATCAAACAGCAGCGGCGAAAGCTGACGTTACGGTGGTTTCCGGCGCGGGTGAGTCATGGTGAACTGACGCTTTTTACGCGTCAACTTGCCACGCTTATGGCTGCGGCGCTGCCACTGGATGAGGCACTCGCCGCGATTCAGCAGCAAAAAGAGAGTAAGAATCTTATCGGCGTGATCGGCTCGCTTCGTCAGGCAGTGCTTGAAGGACAATCGCTTTCCGCCGCGATGCAACTACATCCCAGGGTGTTTGATACGGTTTATTGTACGCTGGTAAAAGCAGGAGAAGCTGTAGGCCAGGCTGGGGCAGTGTTGGAAAGGCTGGCCGATTTTAATGAAGCCCGCCAGCGGATGCATAGCAAGCTTATGCAGGCGCTTATCTACCCCTCCCTTCTGACAATCGTCGCTATTCTGGTGGTGGTGATTCTAATGACTGCTGTCGTGCCCAAAGTTGCGGCACAGTTTATTCATCTCAAGCATGAGTTGCCGCTCACGACCCGAATATTGCTCGCTATCAGCGACTTTTTTTCGATTTACGGCCCCTGGTTATTGGGTCTCTTTCTTGTTGGTGGCGGTCTGTTTTCATACTGGCTAAAGCGGGGGGACAACCGCCACCGCTTTCACCGTCTGCTGCTTCATTTTCGGGGTACTGCACAACTGGTTTGCGCTATCGACAGTGCCCGCTACTTACGAGCCCTCAGTATCCTCAACATTAGCGGCATTCCGTTGCTTCAGGGGATGTCACTTTCAGCGCAAGGCGTGGGTAACCAGGAGATACGTCAGAGGCTGAGTGAAGCCGCCGAGAACGTGCGCCAGGGAAACAGTATCAGCCTGTCTCTTGAGAAAACAGAGATTTTCCCGCCCATGATGCTGTACATGATCGCTTCCGGGGAAAAAAGCGGCCAACTCGGAGAACTCATGCAACGGGCAGCAGATAACCAGGACGTCCGGTTACAGAACCGCATCACGATGACGCTGGCGATTTTTGAACCGTCACTGATTATCGTCATGGCCGCCATCGTTCTCTTTATCGTGGTGGCGGTTATGCAGCCAATTTTACAACTCAACTCATTGATGAACTGAGGAATAGTAATGGAAAAACAAACGCTAAAAACACAACGTGGTTTTACCCTGATGGAGCTCATGGTGGTGATCGTCATTTTGGGTGTTCTGGCAAGCCTGGTGGTACCGAATCTGATGGGCAATAAAGATCGCGCTGACCGGCAAAAAGCGGTCAGCGACATTGTCGCGCTCGAAAATGCTCTGGACATGTACAAGCTCGATAACCATCGCTATCCCACGACAGAGCAGGGTCTGGACGCACTGGTTGATGCCCCGACACTCTCGCCGCTGGCTGAGAATTACAATCCCGAGGGCTATATCCGCCGTCTGCCTGCAGATCCCTGGGGCAATGAGTATGTTCTGATAAGCCCGGGTGAACATAGTGCAATCGATATCAGTTCAACCGGCCCTGATGGTGAAATCGGTACGGCTGATGACATCAACAACTGGAATAACGACAAAAAATCGCACTGACCATGCCTCGGGAAAAAGGATTCACCTTGTTGGAGGTGATGCTGGTGATTGTCATTCTCGCGGCGGCCGCGGCGGGCGTTATAGCCATGCAAAATGAACGTTTAAGCGTGAGCGGAAAACTGCGTCAGCGTGTCGACATGTTCAGACAAACCGTTGATTATGCAGCCGATCTGGCGCTGCTGGAAAAACATGCGGTTGCCCTGCTGGTGACCGAAAAAGGGTGGTTACTTTACGCCCCACAAAAAAGTGCGAGTACTGGCTGGCAATGGAAGGTTATTCAACGTGACGATAACGTATCACTTCAGGGGGAATGGAACGGGCCGACTGGACCCGAACTTATCCCCTCGCCACAAGGCGATACGCCGCAGATTATCATACTACCTGATGGGCAGATAACGCCCTTCACACTGTTATTCAGAAATGCAAACGGTGAAAAAATTCTGCATGTGCGCTGCGCTGGCTTTCTGCCGCTGGATATCACTCAGCTAAAGGTGGCGCAATGAAACAGCAAAGTGGAATGCTCCTGCTTGAAGTGTTATTAGCCATGGTCATCTTTGCCACGGCGGTCATGGGGTTAGTTACCAGCATGCAATGGCAACTCTCCGCTCTGGAGACCCTGAAGCAGAATACGCTGGCACTATGGGTCGCGGATAATCAGTTAATCAAAGCTCACACTTCTCTTTCCACCACGGTGAAGAGCCAGTCATATCTGGAGGGTATATCATTCACCTGGCAGCTCGAAGGTTTTCCCTCCGCTTCTCTGAACCAAATTACCGTGACATCCTCCGGGGGAAAAACGGTACAGCTTTATGCCTGGCTCCCGGAATCAGAGAAGCAAGGGGCTAGCCATGAATAATCATCAGAGAGGCTTTACGCTTCTGGAAGTCATGCTGGCGATTGCGATTTTCTCGGCGCTCAGCTTCCTGGCCTCGATGGTCTTTTCTCAGGCTTCTGAGCAACATCAGCGCGCCCAAAAACTGGCCAATGATTTTCACGCCCTGCAATACACCCTGCTGCTGCTGGAAAATGATCTGATGCAATATGTCCCACGCAAAAATCGCCAGACTCACCAGCCCCTTACGAGCGAGACCGATGAGTTACTCTTCAGCACCCAAATGCGCGATGCGACAACCCCTTTCGAAGCCTCCTTCGTACTTACGACCATACACTGGTATGTCAAGGACGGGACCTTATACCGCGCAGTGCGGTACTCCCCTGACGGGAAAGAAGACAAACCCGCACGTGCCCTGCTGACAAACATCATCCATTTTTCATCTGTACTGTCAGGTGTTGAGGGGAATATGGCATCAACCACGGTAGCCATTACGCTGGAGCGGGAAAACAAGGAAAGTGTTCTTCGTCGTTTTATCTTGCCTGGATGGATCCCAGAGAAGCAACAAACCGACCAGCATCGTGAGGATAAAAAATGAATCCGCAGAAAGGCGCTGCGCTGCTGATTGTGTTAATGATTCTGGCGCTGATGGCAGCACTCGCGGCTGAAATGACTATTAGCTTCCAGGCCCAACTCCTGCGTAGCCGACGTACAAATGCCAGCGTGCAGGCAAAATACGCCCTGCTTTATGCGGAAGGGAAGGCCACCGCCGGTGTGTTAAATCATGATGCTGTAAGGTTAACCGGCAAGGCAGAACTGGATACGAATACTAGCGTAAGCTGGCGTACGGAGGATCGACAACAGTGCTTCAATCTCAACGCGCTGGAGAAGGATCCCGTTGAAGGCATGACTACGCCGCCCCCCTATGAAATCAGCGTATTTCAGGCACTTCTGGATAAGCTGGGCGCAGACAAAAGCCGCACTGAAGAGATAATCCAGTCCGCTGCTGATTATATCGATGCCGACACGTCACCACGGCTGAAAGGGGCCGAAGATGAGTATTATCTGCAAAACGGCGTTCACTTCCTGACGGCGAATCAAATGATCTTTTTACCCACTGAGATTCGCACTCTAAAGGGGATGACGGAACCTCTCTTTAAGAAACTTGCACCTTTTGTTTGTACTGAATTCAGCAGCGACGTAAACATTAATATTAATACCCTTACCGAAGAGCAGGCCCCTCTGCTGGCAGCCCTTTTTCTGAATGATATCAGCACGTCGGATGCAAAAGCCTTGCTAAAAAAACGCCCCAGGGAAGGCTGGAAAACGATCGATGCCTTTCTTTATCAGGCCCAGAAGGATTACAGCGCGGCCAAAGAACATGTAGACACACTCAAAAAATACCTGACCGTTACCAGTCATTATTTTGTGACTACGTCGAGCGCAAGAGAAGGCGAGCTGAGTACAGGGATGAAAACTTACTTTTATTATGACGATAAAAAGAAATCTATCGGGATCTATCTCCGCCAGCTTACGGATGGCGAACATGACGAGTAAAACATCATTTAATACTGCGCGGCTACTCATACGCCTGAACAGCGAGCCAACGTTGCCGGTGGAATGGACCATTTTTGACGACAGCGGCTGTGGAGAAATTCAGTCCCTGCCACGCGAAAAACTCCCTGAGCTTTCCGGGCTTCCTGCCGCCAGGGAAACATGTCTGCTCATTCCTGTTGAAAAAGCAACCTTCCGCACATTTGCTGTTCTGGATGAAAAGGATGAACTGTCCGATCAGCAACTGCACTGGCTAGCCGATGAGACGCTCGACGAGGATGCCCCCACCTTCCACTGGACGTTGCTCTCACGCATGGGAACGACGCTCGCAGTTGTCGGGGTTGATAAAGTATGGCTGCAAGAGGAACTTGCAGTGCTCAGTGCCAACGGGTTTAACGTGACGCAGGCATCGCTGGATGTGCTCTGTTTACCAAACATAGAAAACGGTTGGTCGATACTGAAAGAGGAAGATACCTGGCTTATCAGGACTCACGAAGGTTACGTCTCGCGCCTGACTGGAGCCTGGCTTACTCATCTCCTGCTGCACTTTCCTCCCCGACAACTTATACACTACGGCGAATTACCCGGTCCATATGCAGACGCCGCTGAAAAACCGGCATGCCATATCATGTTGCTTTATCCAGATGCGGAGATCATCAATTTATTGCATGACAGCGTGCGTCCCCCTGCCGCGTTTTCGCCCGGGACATCACGCCTGCAACGTATCGCCCTCTGCTGTGTTGTTCTGGCCGCGGCGATTGCACTACTGACTCAGCTATTCTCCTGGTGGCAACTTCATCAGGTGGAAGTGCAGCTCAGGAATAACCTGACCCAGCAATGGCAACGCTATATTCCCGAAAACCGACACAGTAATAATCTGCGATCCTACCTGCCAGCACAGTTACGGCAGCGTTCACCCGCACCGTTAACGCTTCTGTTTCGTCTGCAGTCCAGTCTGGCTCGTTTCCCTGACATCGCACTTGAAGGAGTGAGCTATAACCCGCAGCAAAAATCCCTGCAACTTTTTCTTTATGCCTCTGATGAAAACCACGTACGGCAATTTATCAAAGAGAGCGCATTGGGGTTTTCTTTAACGATAGACAAACATGAACAAGGAAAGTGGACGTTACGCAATGATTAAACATGCGATGAACAACTTCAGGCAAAAACCTGTTAATGAACAACGGCTCATCATGATACTGGCAATATGTAGCCTGATGATACTTTTCTGGTTTGGCCTCTATCAGCCACTTGATCAGTCAATTAATACCCTGCAGTCGCGTTGTGAACGCCTCCGCGACGATGCGGAATGGTTCCGCAAACAGGTTACCACAGCGGGTCTTTTGCCGGAAAACAAACCGGCCGGTAAAACGGGCGATCTCATCAGGAATAGCCTAAAAAAAGCGAAGCTGGTCGCAACGGTACAGCAGGGTAACGGAGGCGAAACGAGCGTCTCCGCCACTAACATGAAAATGGAAAGCTTCGTGCTCTGGCTCGAAGAGATACAAATCAGTTACGGGCTACACGTCATGGACCTGGAATTTCATGCCAACCCCCAAGGGGCCGACTCGATTACCCTCACACGTCTCACCATCGGGATGAAGCGGAATGGATAGTATGCTTGCCCTGCTCTTTCTGATTATTGGGTTACTGGCAGGCAGCACCATGGGGATGGTCACCTGGCGGCTACCCATAATGATCGTGCAACAGCCTAACGCTGACGAAGCATTTTCCCGCTTTAATTTATGGCTACCAGCGTCACACTGCTGTCACTGCCGCATACCTCTGATGTGGCATGACAATATCCCACTCTTTAGTTGGCTGCGGCAAAAGGGAAAATGCCGTCACTGTGGACAGTCTGTCTCATGGCGTTATCCCTTGCTCGAAGCCAGCTGTGCGCTTATGGCTCCTCTCTGCTACGCCCTTCACCCTAACAATCTAATGCTGGTTTCCGGTCTGTTACTTTACTTCTGGTTCGCACTGGCACTCAGTGTCATTGATTTACAACACTTTTTATTGCCCGATAAACTGACCCTGCCCTTATTGTGGCTTGGGTTGCTGTTTAACCTGATGACGGGAGTCGTTCCCTGTAAAGATGCCATTCTTGGGGCGGTGGCGGGCTACCTCACCCTGTGGCTGCTTTACTGGATAGTCTGGCTGATATGGCGCAAAGAGGGTCTCGGCTACGGGGATTTCAAATTGCTGGCAGCAATGGGAGCCTGGACCGGTTGGCAGAATCTACCAACGATCCTCTATATAGCATCCATCGCAGGGGTCCTCGGAGGGCTGGCGTGGTGGATGAAAAAAAGGCAGTTTACTGGCGCTCTCCCGTTCGGACCTGCGCTGGCATTAAGTGGCTGGGGCTACTTCTGCTGGGCTACCTTGTGAGTGAGACAGGAAGGCATAGCACCTTCCTGTCATCGTTACTCTTGTTCGCGAATTTGTGCCTGCAGGTAGTTCTGGATACCAAGCTTTTGGATAAGATCCAGCTCGGTTTCCAGCCAGTCGATATGCCCTTCTTCATCGGCCAGAATCTGGATCATCATATCGCGGCTAACGTAGTCATGGACGCTGTCTGCGTAGGCAATAGCTTCGCGAAGGTCTTTTGCGCCTTCAAGTTCAAGTCTGAGATCGGATCGCAGCATCTCTTCAACATCTTCACCGATGCCGAGTTTACCGAGGTCCTGCAGGTTGGGGATGCCTTCGAGAAATAAAATACGCTCGATATATTTATCGGCATGTTTCATCTCATCGATGGATTCGTGATACTCAACGTCGTTGAGGCGCATGAGGCCCCAGTTTTTAAACATTCTCGCATGGAGAAAATACTGATTGATTGCGACAAGCTCATTTCCCAATAATTTATTGAGATAACTTATGATTTTAACATCACCTTTCATTATATAGTCCCTCCGCTTCCACTCATTGAAGCGTAGATCGGGCTACAGGGATGTCAAAAAAAAGATGGGCGCTTACGCGATCTCTTTGTATTCCGGGATCTGCATCAGTTCATCCTGCATGATTTCACGCGCTGCGCGTACGCATTTACCGCATTGATTTCCCACTGGAACAAACTTGCGAAGTTGCTGGAAGGACTGTGGCTGAAACTGGCGAACGGCCTGACGTATTTTTTTGTCACTCACACCATTACATAAACAAACGTACATAAAGACTCCCGTTCAAAATATGCGCAAAGTGTAAGTGAGAATGGTTATGATTACAATAGCACAAACGCCAGTATACGGGGCGGGAGCAAACAAAAAATGCGAAAATTTGTGACAAGTACACACGCTAAGAAAACAAAAAAGGACGCCGAAGCGTCCTTTTTTTATTCGGGGATAATTAATTAGCCCAGAACTTTAGCAACAACGCCCGCGCCAACGGTACGGCCGCCTTCACGGATTGCGAAACGCAGACCGTCGTCCATCGCGATTGGGTGGATCAGAGTCACAACCATCTTGATGTTGTCGCCTGGCATTACCATCTCTACGCCTTCTGGCAGTTCGATGGTACCGGTCACGTCAGTTGTA
>NZ_LOMM01000030.1:0-46012 GCF_001605945.1 Enterobacter sp. SENG-6 | reverse complement strand
TCATTTTTCGTCTTGCGACGTTAAGAATCCATGTCACTTTGAGTGCCCACACAGATTGTCTGATAAATTGTTAAAGAGCAGTGCAACGCGGCTTTCGCTCACCGTTGCGAGGTCCCGTATAATACGTTTTCCTCATTCAGAGTCAAGTGATTATTTTCACTTTTCTCTGTCGGCATTCATCTCTGAACCCCGCCAACCCGGCGGCTTGCAAGCCGTTGTTCCGTGTCAGTGGAGGCGCATTATAGGGAGTTCTCAGACGTTGACAACCCCTCTTTAAAAAAAAACGTTCAACCGTCTCTTTTTTGCTCAAAACCGTGCTACAGCGCGAGTTTTTCGAGCGTTTCAAACCCATAACGGCGCAAAACGGGTAAAAGTTGTTCAGTCTCGTTTGTTAGTGCCATACAAAAAGCGATATTCGCATCGGCAGATTTGGCATCCGGCGCTTCATGTTCCAGCAGCCAGGCAGTACGACGGGCAATAGCCGCACCGGAATCCACCAGACGCGTCCCCTCCGGCAGTACTTCTAACAATTCTTCCTGTAAGAGCGGGAAATGAGTGCAGCCCAATACGACGGTATCCGGCGGTTCCGGCATACGCAGCCACGGGCGAAGAATACGACGCAGCTCCTCAAGTGGCACCGTCTTGCCATGCAGCTTCGCTTCAGCCATCTCCACCAGCTCTGCCGAACCGAGCATCGCGATCTGACATTCATTGGCAAAACGATCGATCAACTCACGCGTATAAGGACGCTTCACCGTGCCGCGCGTAGCCAGCAGACCCACAATACCATTCGCAGTCAGGCGCGCAGCAGGCTTTATTGCGGGAACGACGCCCACAACCGGGAACTGAAATTTTGCGCGCAAGGCTGGCAGCGATACCGTACTTGCCGTATTACAGGCGATGACCGCCAGCGCCAGGGGATAACGCTGCTGTACCGCGGTGACGATTTCAACGACACGCTCAACAATAAAGTCCTCACTCTTCTCCCCATAAGGGAAAGCGACGTTATCGAAGGCGTAGATATAATGGAGATCCGGCAGGAGATGCCGAATCTCATCATAGACCGAAAGCCCACCGACGCCGGAATCAAATACCAGCACGGTGGGACGCGGATTAGAAGGTGTAGCTGCCAGACAAGGTGTATTCCCGTCCTGCAGTTTGGTAGCCATAAACTGTCTCGTAATCTTTATCGAACAGGTTGGCTATTTTACCACGAACTGTAAGGTGAGAGGTGACAGGATATGAAACTGCGACATCCCACAGGCTTACCCCGCCCATTTTCACGCGTTCTGACGCATACGTGTCTGGATCGATTGCGACATCATAGCGGGTGCCGAGGTAACGGTAAGCGAGGTTCCAGTCGAGATCCCATACCTGCCAGTCAAGTTGATACTTAACCTGCTGCTTAGAACGGCGGGCCAGCACTTCATGAGTTTTGGCGTTACGCGGGTCAACATAATCATAGGAGATCTGGTGTCCAACCGGTCCAGTTTCGAACTGTGCCGTCGCTTCCACACCTTTAATACGCGCTTCGTCAACGTTGTAGTACCGATACGTATGCGGATCGCTGCTGATCAGGTTATCAATATCATTACGATAACCGGTGATACGCCAGTTGACCGGTCCCGTCAGGCCTTCAAAGCCCCCTTCCCACTGTTTACTCTCCTCCGGTTTAAGGTTCGGATTGCCGTAAGAAGCGCTGTGGATCTGGCTCATCGTCGGTGCTTTAAAAGCGGTGCCGTAAGAGGCAATCACGCGATAGCCATCCACAAACTCCCACGCTGCGCTGGTTTGCCACGTGCCATGGTTGCCAAAGTTGGAGTTGTCGTCATTACGCGCCGCCGCTTCCAGCGTCACGCTGTTGAACTGCTGCATCGCAGACGCGAACACGCCGGTATTACGTTGCTCGTAACCTTTTTCCAGGTAACCGGTCCCGGCCTGCGTCTTCTGCTTTTGCCAGTCCAGGCCTGCACCGATATTGCCATGGCCAACTTCTATAGTGTTGAGCCATTGGGTGGTGTACTGCTTCACGTCATCCATGGTTGCGGAATCAGCGTAGCGCCCTTTCTTCGGATCATAGTTCTGATCTTTACTGCGGCCGTAACCCGCCACCAGCTGTGACTGGAAAATCCCCTGGCTGTAACGCAAACCGGTATCCCAGTTCTGGCTGTAAAGCTGACGAGTATCAGGTCGTCCATCCACCATAAAATTGGCGTCGTAATGATCGTAACCGTCATACGCAGTGCGGTTGTCATAACCAAAGCCACGGAAGAACCCGCTCACGCTGTCGGTAATTTGCTGTTCCACGGAGCCGTACAGCGATTTACTCATAAAACCATCGCGGTCAGGCTGGCGCGGCGCATCCTGGGCAGCAATATCAAAGCCGCGGGTATAGGTGTAGTTACCCGCCATAGTGATTTTGGTTTTATTCAGCACCTGCTGGAAAGCGCCATCATAGGTCTGGTAGCCCTTAGAGCCGACGCCCGCTGAGATTTCCGCACCCGGCTTATCACGCCCGGTGATGATGTTAATCACGCCGCCAATCGCGTCGGAGCCATACAGCGCAGAACGCGGGCCACGGACGTATTCGATTCGCTGAATCAGCGAGGTTGGGATTTGGCTCAGATCGGGAACATTGCTAATCCCGGCGCTGTTCAACGGTACACCGTCAATCAGGACCAGAACATGACGGGATTCAGTGCCGCGAATAAAGGTAGAAGAGGTGGCCCCCAGGCCACCGCTTTGCGCGATATCTACGCCCGGCAGACGTGACATAATCTCCACAACGCTCTTTGCCTGCCAGCGCTCAATATCTTCACGCGTCACCACGGACGTCGGTGCCAGAACTGTTTTTGCCGGTTGTTCAAAACGATTTGCTGTCACCACCAACGAGTCAGCGCTATCCTGCGCCCAGCCCGAAAATGCCGTAACGGACAACGCCGTTAACAGCGATACTTTTTTAATCATTGTTAAAGCATCCACAATATAAGAAGGATGCCGCAGGCCTCATCTATAGCACGCGATGATGAAACCAAATGCGACGTGAGCCCGGCAGGTCTTCGGGCTGGGTGGCGTTTTGCGGATGAAGACTTCCCATTTTCACAGTGTCTGCAACTCTCATCCCGCCAGTCTTTACCGCTGCGCGTCAGCTCCAGATTTACACTGGATTCCCTTTTCACTCTCAGGAGACCGGAAACAGAATGCTACAATTAGACACGTATAGATGTCCAGATAGCTATTAGCCATTAAATCTGGACATCCACTGCACAATCCCTACAATCCCCGCGTAATTCTTTATCACTCAGGACGCATCATGACCCCCGAACACCTCCCGACAGAACAGTACGACGCACAGCTGGCAGAGAAAGTTGTCCGCCTGCAAAGTATGATGACGCCTTTCAACGCGCCCGTTCCTGAGGTGTTCCGTTCCCCCGTCAGCCACTACCGTATGCGCGCCGAGTTCCGCATCTGGCACGATGGCGACGACCTGTATCACATCATCTTCGATCAGCAGACTAAATCCCGTATCCGGGTTAACAGCTTCCCGGCGGCGAGTGAGCTGATTAACCAGCTCATGACTCTGATGATTGACGGTGTGCGCAACAACCCGGTGCTGCGCCATAAGCTGTTCCAGATTGACTACCTGACCACCCAAAGCAATCAGGCCATTGTCTCTCTGCTGTACCACAAGGCGCTTAACGACGAGTGGCGCGAGCAGGCAGAAGCGCTGCGCGATGCGCTACGGGCGCAAAACATCAACGTTCACCTGATTGGCCGCGCGACAAAAACCAAAATCATGCTGGATCAGGATTACATCGATGAGCGCCTGTCGGTGGCAGGAAAAGAGATGGTTTACCGTCAGGTAGAGAACAGCTTCACCCAACCTAACGCGGCGATGAACGTGCAAATGCTGGAGTGGGCGCTGAAAGCGACCGAAGGGTCAAAGGGCGATCTGCTTGAGCTGTACTGTGGGAATGGCAACTTCTCGCTGGCACTGGCGCGCAATTTCGAGCGCGTACTGGCAACGGAAATTGCCAAACCGTCCGTTGCGGCCGCGCAGTACAACATTGCCGCCAACCATATCGACAACGTGCAGATTATTCGTATGGCAGCAGAAGAGTTTACGCAGGCCATGAACGGCGTGCGCGAATTTAACCGTCTTGAGGGGATCGATCTGAAGGGCTATCAGTGCGAGACGATTTTTGTCGATCCGCCGCGCAGTGGCCTGGACAGCGAAACCGAGAAGATGGTGCAGGCATACCCGCGTATTTTGTACATTTCCTGTAACCCGGAAACGCTGTGCAAAAACCTGGAAACATTAAGCCAGACGCACAAGGTTGAACGTCTGGCGCTGTTCGATCAGTTCCCGTATACGCACCATATGGAGTGCGGTGTTTTACTTACCGCACGGTGATCTGTAGGCCGGATAAGCGTAGCGCCATCCGGCGTTTTTGGCAGGTGGCGCTTCGCTTACCTGCCCTACAAATAATTCCTTACTCTGGCAACTGGCTCTTGCGGCTGCGCATGCGAGAGCCAATCCAGAACACCAGCGCCACAGACAGAACAGCAGGGAAGAAGTTAGAGCCGATATCCGGGTACTCTGCGCGCACCACCGTGCTGTACAGCAACACACCCAGAATAAAGCAGGCAGCGGCCAGACCCGGTAACCCCACCGGCATGGTGCGGTTCAGATAACGCTGGTGCAGGCAGTAAACCGTCAGCACCAGGGCGATAAGCGGGAAAATCGAGAAGGGTACGATGGAGCTAAAAATAGCGGCAAACGTACCATTAATGGATAAGCCAGCGATCAATGCCAGCAACAGCGTCCCTTTATCCTGACCTGACTGTTTCATTACTCACCTTCACTCTTCGGTTTGATGTGCCAGTTTCTCTTGTTCACGGCGATACCAGTAGTACGCACCTTTGGAGATCATCCTGAGCTGCAATACCAGTCGCTCTTCGAGTTGCTTACGTTGTTCAATGCTGACATCCAGCGCTTCGGCACCTGCACTGAAAACAATCGTCACCATCGCTTCAGCCTGTGCTTCGGTGAACGCACGCGGCATATGGTTTTCGAGTTCAAGATAGTCGGCAAGTTCCGCAATGAAATGCTGAATTTCACGCGCGACAGCGGCACGAAATGCCGCTGACGTCCCTGAACGCTCGCGCAGCAACAGGCGAAACGCGTTGGGGTTATTGCCGATAAATTCCATAAAGGTCGACACGGAGGTACGGATAACGCTACCGCCTTTCGCAATACGCTGCCGCGCCTGGCGCATCAACTGGCGCAGCATGAGCCCACTCTCGTCGACCATGGTCAGACCCAGTTCATCCACATCACGGAAATGGCGATAGAAGGACGTTGGCGCAATCCCGGCCTCGCGTGCGACTTCACGCAGGCTCAAACTGGCAAAACTCCGCTCAGCACTCAGTTGACTGAATGCAGCTTCCACCAGCGAACGCCGGGTTTTCTCTTTTTGTTGTGCTCTTACGCCCATCACGATAGTTGAATCCTTCCAAAGGTCTGATGGCACTATACCAGAGAATAAAATTAATCTGTTTACCTGGCTTTGTGAATGATTGTTTACGCGCGCTTTGTGCTCCACTGCCGGAAAAAAGCACAACGATAATTGGGTTACCCTGGCAATGATGTTATGATTCTGTTGCTTTTATGTATAAGAACAGGTAAGCCTTGCCATGCCACATTCCTACGATTACGACGCAATAGTTATTGGTTCCGGCCCCGGCGGCGAAGGCGCTGCTATGGGTCTGGTAAAACAGGGAGCCAGAGTAGCAGTCATTGAGCGCTACCATAATGTTGGCGGCGGTTGCACCCACTGGGGCACCATCCCTTCCAAAGCCCTCCGCCACGCCGTTAGCCGCATTATTGAATTTAACCAGAACCCTCTTTACAGCGACCACTCCCGACTTCTTCGTTCCTCTTTTGCCGATATCCTGAATCATGCAGATACCGTTATTAACCAGCAGACACGCATGCGTCAGGGTTTTTACGAGCGTAACCATTGCGAAATTCTTCAGGGTAACGCGCATTTTGTGGATGAACATACGCTGGCGCTGGAGTGTCACGACGGTTCGGTTGAAACCCTCACCGCTGAAAAATTTGTTATCGCCTGTGGTTCCCGCCCGTATCATCCGGCAGATGTGGATTTCTCACACCCGCGCATTTACGACAGCGATTCCATCCTCAGCCTGCACCATGAACCTCGCCATGTGATTATCTATGGCGCGGGGGTGATCGGGTGTGAATATGCGTCTATCTTCCGCGGAATGGATGTCAAAGTTGATCTGATTAACACCCGCGACCGCCTGCTGGCTTTCCTGGATCAGGAGATGTCAGACTCGCTCTCCTACCACTTCTGGAACAGCGGTGTAGTGATTCGCCACAACGAAGAGTACGAGAAGATCGAAGGCTGCGACGACGGCGTGATCATGCATCTGAAGTCTGGCAAAAAGCTGAAAGCCGACTGCCTGCTGTATGCTAACGGCCGTACCGGTAACACCGATTCACTGGCGCTGGAAAACATCGGTCTGGAGACGGACAGCCGTGGTCAGTTGAAGGTTAACAGCATGTACCAGACTGCCCTGCCGCACGTTTACGCGGTCGGTGACGTGATTGGTTACCCGAGCCTCGCTTCCGCGGCCTATGACCAGGGGCGCATTGCGGCGCAGGCGCTGGTAAAAGGCGAAGCGACGGCGCATCTGATCGAAGACATTCCAACGGGGATTTACACCATTCCGGAAATCAGCTCCGTAGGGAAAACCGAGCAGCAGTTGACCTCCATGAAGGTGCCTTACGAGGTGGGTCGCGCCCAGTTTAAACATCTGGCACGGGCACAAATTGTTGGCATGAGCGTGGGAACGCTGAAGATCCTGTTCCATCGCGAGACGAAAGAGATCCTCGGTATTCACTGCTTTGGTGAACGCGCGGCGGAAATCATTCATATCGGCCAGGCGATAATGGAGCAAAAAGGTGGCGGTAACACCATTGAATACTTCGTTAACACCACCTTTAACTACCCGACCATGGCGGAAGCCTATCGGGTCGCCGCGCTGAACGGTTTAAACCGCCTGTTTTAACGCGTTGTCAAAATGGCCATCCATCGCACCACGGATGGCCTCTGCCAACTGCTCATAGCGGCTGCGCAGCGGTGACCCCGGACGATAAACCAGACCTATAGTACGACGTGGCTCTGGTTTAATGCACGGCAGGTAAACCACACCGTCACGTTTACGCTCGCGCGGCACGGCCAGCGCAGGCAGCAACGTAATACCACTTCCCGCCGCCACCATATTACGCAGCGTTTCCAGGCTGGTTGCGCGGAAATGGGTATCTTCATCCGCTCCCGCTTCAAAACAGAAGCCCATCGCCTGATCGCGCAGGCAGTGACCGTCTTCCAGCATCAGCAGCTTTTCACCGGCCAGATCGGCCATCGGCACACGATCGCGGTTCGCCCATGGGTGATCTTCGTAGATCGCCAGCATCATCGGCTCGTCAAACAGCGGCACTTCGATAAAGGCTTCGCTCTCTTTTACCAGCGCCAGAATGGCGCAGTCGAGCTTGCCGCTATCTAACTGTGCCAGCAGCTGATGGGTTTGCGCTTCATGCAGATACATTTCGAGTTTCGGGAACGTCTGGTGCAGCATCGGAATGATGTGCGGCAGAAGGTACGGACCAACGGTTGGGATCAGGCCAATATGCAGCGGGCCGGACATGGTCTCCCCTTGCTGACTTGCCATTTCCTTGAGCACTTTGACCTCGCGCAGCACGGTGCGCGCCTGATCTACCAGCAGCAAACCCGCCTGAGTGAACAGCACTTTACGACTGGTGCGCTCCAGCAGCATCACGCCCAGCTCATCTTCCAGCTTGCGGATCTGACCGCTCAGCGTAGGCTGGCTGACGTGGCAGGAATCTGCCGCACGGCGAAAGTGGCGATGCTCGGCTAACGCTACCAGGTATTCAAGATCACGAATATTCATTATTCATCCTCCGTCGCCACGATAGTTCATGGCGATAGATAGCATAGCAACGAACGATTATCCCTATCAAGCATTCTGTTGAATAATACACCACATAGACGAGGCGGCACGTGTTTGACCCTTGACGTCCCCGCACCGTCAGCGAGTTTCTCTCAAAACTCGAACAACTAAAGCCAACGTGAACTTTTGCGGACCCCGTGGTCCGCTTTTTTTTGCGTAAAAAAGCCCGGGGGTAAAAGCAAAATGGCAACCGAAGTTGCCATTTTTAGGGTTTGCTCCCTCTCCCTGTGGGAGAGGGCCGGGGTGAGGGCGCCAGCCCGCACAAATCAAACCAACCGGTTTTTTGCGTCCGCAATCGCCTGCGCCACCTGCTTCGGCGACACACCGCCTTTCGCCGCACGCTTATCCAGGCATGACTGCAACGACAGAATCGGGTACACATCCTCCCCGATAACCGCACTGAATTTCTGCAGGTCGGCAAGCGCCAGCTCTTCCAGCGGTTTCCCCTGACGAATCGCTTCCACTACCGCTTCGCCCACAATGTGGTGCGCTTCACGGAACGGTACGCCTTTCGCCACCAGGTAATCCGCCAGTTCGGTCGCGTTTGCATAACCCTGCTGCGCCGCTTCCTGACAACGAGAACGTTTCACCTGAATGCCGTCCAGCACCAGCGCACCCATATGCAGGCAGTCCAGCCAGGTGTCGAGCGCGTCGAACAGCCCTTCTTTGTCTTCCTGCATATCTTTGTTGTACGCCAGCGGCAGCCCTTTCAGGGTCATCATCATGCCGGTCAGTGCGCCCTGTACGCGGCCACACTTCCCGCGGATCAGCTCCAGCGCATCCGGGTTTTTCTTCTGCGGCATCAGGGAAGAGCCGGACGTCACACGGTCAGACAACTCCACAAATCCGGCTTCGCCAGAGTTAAAGAAGATCAGGTCTTCGGCAAAGCGTGACAGGTGGACCATCCCGATAGAAGCATTCGACAGCAGTTCCAGCACGTGGTCACGGTCAGAGACGCTGTCCAGACTGTTACGGGTGGCAGACGCAAAGCCCAGCCAGCCTGCCAGCTGCTCGCGGTCAATTTCATATGCCGTACCCGCCAGCGCACCGCTGCCCAGCGGGCTGACGTCCAGGCGCTTCAGGGTATCCTGCAGGCGGCTTTCGTCACGCGCCAGCATCTCGACATAGGCCAGACACCAGTGCGCAAAGGTCACCGGCTGCGCGCGCTGCAAATGGGTATAACCCGGCATCACCGCGTCCTGGTTGTTCTGTGCCGTTTCCACCAGCGCGCTCTGCAGCTGACGGTTAGCCGCCAGCAGCTCCGCGACGGTATCTTTACACCACAGCTTCAGATCGGTAGCGACCTGGTCGTTACGGCTACGGCCGGTGTGTAGCTTTTTACCCAGCTGGCCAACTTTGTCGATCAGTTTGCCTTCTACCCAGCTGTGAATATCTTCGGCATCGCTTTGCAGAATTTGCTGCGGATCCAGACGCACTTCTTCCAGCAGATTATTGAGCGCCTCTTCCAGCTGCTGCTGCTCCTCTGCGGTCAGCACGCCCACCGTCACCAGCGCTTTAGACCAGGCCACAGAGCCGACGATATCCTGTTCGGCCAGGCGGTAGTCGAAGCGCAAAGAGTCGTTGAACTGTTTGAACCGTTGATCCGCTGCCTGTGTAAAACGCCCACCCCAAAGTGCCATAACATCGTTCCTTTATTCGTTAGTTCCGCCGGGTGGCGCTGCGCTTACCCGGCCTACGGTCATTCATTAATAACTTACGCTAAAATACGCGTGCCAATTGGCGTGCCGTTAAACAGCGCCGGAAGCTGCTCCGCGTGACGCCAGGAGGCGATATCCACCGGTCGACCGAGCGTACGGGCGGCATCCAGCGCGGCATTCACTTTGACGATCATCCCGTCGGTAATAATGCCCTGGGCGATCAGCTGTTCGGCTTTTGCCGCGGTCATTTCCGCAATGCGCTGGCCTTTGCCGTCCAGAATACCGCTCACATCGGAGAGCAGGATCAGGTCCGCGCCCAGCGTTGCCGCCAGTGCCGTCGCCGCCTGGTCCGCATTCACGTTCATCAGCTCACCCTCTTCGGTCACCCCGATAGAGCTCACCACCGGCAGGAAACCGCCTTCCAGCAGCGTGTTAATCAGCTTAGGCGAACCTGGCTGCGCCAGTCCAACGTGGCCGAGTTCTTCATCGAGCTGGGTCACTTTTACGCTGTCACCGTCGCCCAGATAGAGGCCAACGGAGGCAATGTGGTGTTTCTTCGCCCAGGACAACAGAGTCTTATTCGCCGTACCTGCCAGCGCACCGGTGATGATGTCAATCTGGTCGGCAGGCGTCACGCGCAGGCCGTTTTTCTTTTTCACCGGCAGGTTGAGCCCTTTCATCAGCTCATCCACTACGCAGCCGCCGCCGTGCACAATCACCAGCGGACGCTGGTGTGATTCGCGATAGTTAACCAGCGCGGTAAACAGACGCTCCAGCGCTTCTTCGCTGTCCAGCAGTACACCACCGAGTTTGATAATTAATGGGTTCATCATCACACCTTAAATAAGAGCCTGCGTTTCCGGGAAACCGAAACGAATATTTGCACACTGCATTGCCTGAGCGGCAGCGCCTTTGAGTAAGTTATCTTCTGCTGCCACCACGATCAGATGCTCGCCCTGGACGGCATAGCCGATGTCACAGAACGGCAGGCCAACCACGTTTTTCAGCGCGGGCACGCCTTTGTCGTAGAGACGCACCAGCGGTTTATCCGCATACGCCTGAGTAAAGGCCTCGCTCACCTGGTCTTTGGTCACGCCCGGTTTCAGGCGGCAGGTAATGGTTTCGAGGATCCCACGCGGGAAGCTGCCCAGGTGCGGTGTAAAGATGACATTGGCCCCCAGATGGGTAGTGATTTCCGGATGATGGCGGTGATTAAACACGCCATACGGCTGCAGGCTGACTTCACAGAAGCTGTTAGAAATAGCAGCCTTGCGTCCGGCACCGCTGACACCACTGGTGGCGTTGATCACCGGCCACTGGTTCAGATCCAGCAGGTCTGCGTCGATCAGCGGCTTCAGAGAAAGCTGTGCGGCCGTCGGGTAGCAGCCCGGCACGGCAATCAGATCCGCTTCTTTCAGCTTGTCTGCGCTCCACTCCGCCAGCCCATACACGGCTTTTGCAAGCAGGTCCGGGTGCTGATGGGTAAAGCCATAGTATTTTTCGTAGAACGCGCCGTCGTTAACACGGAACGCGCCGGAGAGGTCGAACACCACGCAACCGGCCGCCAGGAATTGCGGCGCCAGGTCGTGACTGACCTCGTGCGCGGTGGCCAAAAACACCACGTCGACGCCGTCAGTGAACTCGCTGATGTCAGACATTGGCTGCAGTGGCAAGTCGACAATGCCCTTAAGCCACGGATGCAAATCGGAAATTAACTTTCCTGCATCATTGCTTTGCGCTGACACGGTCAAAGCGGTTATGGTCATATGTGGATGGCGATTCACGTAGCTTACAAGCTCTGCGCCCGCATAACCGCTAGCGCCTACAATCAGCGTATTCAACATCGGGTTCCTTTATGCTCAACGTTAATGTATTTTTATTCACATTTATTGCATGAATATTGATACTATCACGACCTAAGGTGTGTCAACAATGAAAATGAACTTACCGCCATTTATCGAGATTTACCGCGCCCTGATTGCCACACCCTCCATCAGCGCGACCGAAGAAGCGCTGGATCAGAGCAATGAGTCTTTAATCAATCTGCTGGCGGGTTGGTTTAGCGATCTTGGCTTTAACGTTGAGGTTCAGCCCGTACCTGGAACACGCCATAAATTTAACCTGCTCGCCAGTACCGGACACGGCGCAGGCGGACTGCTGCTGGCCGGTCATACCGACACGGTGCCGTTTGACGATGGCCGCTGGACCCGAGACCCGTTTACCCTGACCGAGCATGACAACAAGCTTTACGGCCTTGGCACCGCCGACATGAAAGGCTTCTTCGCCTTTATCCTTGACGCGCTGCGTGACGTGGACGTGACAAAACTGAAAAAGCCGCTCTACATTCTGGCGACCGCCGATGAAGAAACCAGCATGGCGGGGGCGCGTTACTTCTCAGAAAACACATCGATTCGCCCGGATTGCGCCATCATCGGTGAGCCAACGTCATTACAACCGATCCGTGCGCATAAAGGCCATATTTCCACGGCAGTGCGCGTGATGGGCCAGTCTGGCCACTCCAGCGATCCGGCGCGTGGCGTGAACGCCATTGAACTGATGCACGACGCCATCGGCCGCATCATGACTCTGCGCGACGAACTGAAAGAGCGGTATCACTACGATGCCTTCACCGTGCCGTATCCGACCCTGAACCTCGGTAGCCTGCACGGTGGCGATGCCTCTAACCGTATCTGCGCCTGCTGTGAGCTGCACATGGATATCCGTCCGCTGCCGGGCATGACGCTGAGCGATCTCGACGGCTTGCTGACCGAAGCGCTGGCCCCGGTGAGTGAACGCTGGCCTGGCCGCCTGACGGTGTCTGAACTGCATCCACCGATCCCGGGTTATGAATGTCCACCGGATCATCAGCTGGTTGAAGTGGTGGAAAAACTGCTCGGCGAGAAAACCGACGTGGTGAACTACTGCACCGAAGCGCCGTTTATTCAGACGCTGTGCCCGACGCTGGTACTTGGCCCAGGCTCCATCAACCAGGCGCACCAGCCGGATGAATACCTGGAAACCCGCTTCATCAAGCCCACCCGCGAACTGATTACCCAGGTCGTGCATCACTTCTGCTGGCATTAAGACCGCACCGATTAGTCCCCTCTCCCGGTGGGAGAGGGTTAGGGTGAGGGCAACAAATCCCGCGATCTCCGTCACATTCCCATAAGCATCTCTTATCTGACGCAATGCGAATTAAATTTCGTAAATTGCCCGCATTTATTCGTTTGCTGAACCGTTTTCGCAGCAATTGACGACGGGGGTTTTACGTGGCTTTATAAAGGGAGATGACAAAATAATGTCCAGAAGATTTTCGCATGGGCATAAACAAAAATGATGGGGTGACTGGGTTTTTATGAACGAACAATATTCCGCGTTGCGTAGTAATGTCAGTATGCTCGGCAAAGTGCTTGGAGATACCATCAAAGATGCGTTGGGGGAAAACATCCTCGACCGCGTTGAAACCATCCGCAAGCTGTCTAAATCTTCCCGTGCCGGTAACGAAGCGAGTCGTCAGGAGCTGCTCACTACCTTGCAGAACCTCTCTAACGATGAGCTGCTGCCCGTTGCACGCGCATTCAGCCAGTTCCTGAACCTGGCAAACACGGCTGAGCAATACCATAGCATTTCGCCAAACGGCGAAGCTGCCAGCAACCCGGAAGTCATTGCCCGTACGCTTCGTAAACTCAAAGACCAGCCAAACCTCAACGAAGCCACCATTAAAAAAGCGGTGGAGTCCCTTTCGCTGGAGCTGGTGCTGACCGCCCACCCAACCGAAATCACCCGTCGTACCCTGATCCACAAAATGGTTGAAGTGAACAACTGTCTGAAACAGTTGGATAACAAAGACATTGCCGACTACGAACGTAACCAGCTGATGCGCCGTCTGCGCCAGCTGATTGCGCAGTCCTGGCACACCGATGAAATTCGTAAGCATCGCCCAAGCCCGGTAGACGAGGCCAAATGGGGCTTTGCGGTGGTGGAAAATAGCCTGTGGGAAGGGGTGCCGAACTACCTGCGTGAGCTGAACGAACAGCTGGAAGCAAACCTGGGCTATCGCCTGCCGGTAGATTTTGTCCCGGTACGCTTTACCTCCTGGATGGGCGGTGACCGCGACGGTAACCCGAACGTGACAGCAGAAATCACCCGCCACGTGCTGCTGCTGAGCCGCTGGAAAGCCACCGATCTGTTCCTGAAAGACATTCAGGTGCTGATCTCCGAGCTGTCGATGGTGGAAGCAACGCCAGAACTGCGCGCGCTGGCCGGTGAAGAAGGTGCCAGCGAGCCGTATCGTTTCCTGATGAAAAAACTGCGCAGCCAGCTGATGGCGACCCAGGCCTGGCTGGAAGCACGCCTGAAAGGCCAGCGCCTGCCGAAGCCGGAAGGTCTGCTGAGCCAGAACGAACAGCTCTGGGAACCGCTATACGCTTGCTATAAATCACTACAGGCCTGCGGGATGGGCATCATCGCCAATGGCGAACTGCTCGACACCCTGCGCCGCGTGAAGTGTTTTGGCGTGCCGCTGGTGCGTATCGACGTGCGTCAGGAGAGCACCCGCCATACCGAAGCGCTGGGCGAACTGACCCGTTATCTTGGCATTGGCGACTACGAAAGCTGGTCTGAAGCCGACAAACAGGCCTTCCTGATCCGCGAGCTGAACTCCAAGCGTCCTTTGCTGCCGCGCAACTGGGAGCCAAGCAACGAAACCCGCGAAGTGCTCAACACCTGTAAAGCGATCGTGGATGCGCCAAAAGGATCGGTCGCCGCCTATGTGATCTCGATGGCGAAAACCCCGTCCGACGTGCTGGCCGTTCACCTGCTGCTGAAAGAAGCCGGTATCGACTATGCCCTGCCGGTCGCCCCGCTGTTTGAAACCCTCGACGACCTGAACAACGCCAATGATGTAATGACCCAGCTGCTGAACATCGACTGGTATCGCGGCTTTATTCAGGGCAAACAGATGGTGATGATCGGCTATTCCGACTCCGCAAAAGATGCGGGCGTGATGGCGGCATCCTGGGCGCAGTATCAGGCGCAGGACGCGCTGATCAAAACCTGCGAGAAAGCCGGTATTGAGCTGACGCTGTTCCACGGTCGCGGTGGCTCCATTGGCCGTGGCGGTGCGCCTGCGCACGCGGCGCTGCTCTCTCAGCCGCCGGGAAGCCTGAAAGGCGGCCTGCGCGTGACCGAACAGGGCGAGATGATCCGCTTCAAATACGGCCTGCCGGAAGTGACCATCAGCAGCCTGTCTCTCTACACCAGTGCGATTCTCGAAGCAAACCTGCTGCCACCGCCGGAGCCGAAAGAATCCTGGTGCCGCATTATGGATGAGCTGTCTGACATCTCGTGCGACCTGTACCGCGGCTACGTGCGTGAAAACAAAGACTTCGTACCTTACTTCCGCTCTGCTACGCCAGAGCAGGAGCTGGGCAAACTGCCGCTGGGTTCACGTCCGGCCAAGCGTCGTCCGACCGGCGGCGTGGAGTCTCTGCGTGCAATCCCGTGGATCTTCGCCTGGACGCAGAACCGTCTGATGCTGCCAGCCTGGCTGGGTGCCGGTGCGGCGCTGCAGAAAGTGGTGGAAGATGGCAAACAGAACGAACTGGAAACCATGTGCCGCGACTGGCCATTCTTCTCTACCCGTCTGGGTATGCTGGAGATGGTCTTCTCGAAAGCTGACCTGTGGCTGGCGGAATACTACGATCAGCGCCTGGTGAAACCAGAGCTGTGGGCGCTGGGTAAAGAGCTGCGCGAACTGCTGGAAGGCGACATCAAAGTGGTGCTGGATATCGCCAACGACTCCCATCTGATGGCCGATCTGCCGTGGATTGCCGAGTCTATCCAGCTGCGTAACATCTATACCGACCCACTGAACGTCCTGCAGGCGGAGCTGCTGCACCGTTCGCGTCTGGCGGAAGAGGAAGGTAAAGATCCGGATCCACGCGTTGAACAAGCGCTGATGGTGACAATTGCGGGTGTTGCAGCGGGTATGCGTAACACCGGCTAATGCTCACTGCCCGGCGGCGCTTCGCTTGCCGGGCCTACGACAGGTAGGCCGGGTAAGCGTTAGCGCCACCCGGCAATACCTCGGTATTTACACCATGCAGCATGATATTACCCACATCCTGACTGACCTGATTAGCGGTACGATGCCGCTGCGTCAGGTTCATTTCGCCAACCCCGCCCTCTGCGCACCCGAACTCGCCCTGCAGGTTGATTTCCCCCGTCTGGAGATCGTGCTCGAAGGCTCGGTGAAAGACCAGGCGGCTTGCGTATTACAGCAGGGTGATGTTTTATACGTCCCGGCGGGAGGCTGGAACGATCCGCAATGGCAAACGCCCGCGACAACGCTGAGCATCCTGTTTGGTAAACAGCAGCTTGGATTTAGTCTTTTACACTGGAACGGCGTGGATGCTCGTAATCTTGCAAAACAGCACGTCGCCCGTCGGGGGCCACGCATCGGATCCTTCCTGTTACAGACGCTTCATGAAATGCAGATGCAGCCGCACGAGCAGCAAACAGCGCGACTGATTGTTGCCAGCCTGCTTAGCCACTGCGTCGATTTGTTGGGTAGCCAGATCCAGACCGCCTCCCGAAGTCAGGCGCTGTTTGAAGCTATTCGCGTTTATATCGATGAACATTATGCGACCCCGCTTACCCGGGAATCCGTAGCGCAGGCGTTTTACATCTCTCCGAACTATTTATCGCATCTTTTTCAGAAAACCGGCGCGGTAGGTTTTAATGAGTACCTGACCCACACGCGGCTGGAGCACGCGCGTCAGTTGCTGAAAGGGTATGACTTAAAGGTAAAAGAAGTGGCGCATGCCTGCGGTTTTGTCGACAGTAACTATTTCTGCCGTTTATTCCGTAAAAACACGGAGCGCTCGCCGTCGGAATACCGTCGTCAGTATCACAGCCAGCTAATCGGAAAAGCGGCTAATCCAGAATGACCTGCGTATGCTGCGGTGCGGATACCATTTTTCGTACCGCTGCCATGACCTTTTGCGGGTCCCGCAGGAAAGCATTAATGCCGCATTTCACATAGCGGGCGGATTCGAAGCGTTCGTTGCCCGCCAGCTCAATATCCGTGATAAGTAATACGACATCGGCGCGGCGGATATCGTCCTCCGTCAGCTCACTTTCAATACCTAACGCCCCTTGCGTCTCAATGCGCACTGACCATTTCTCCTGCTGGCAAATCCGCTCCAGCCGTTCTGCGGCCATGTACGTATGTGCCACGCCGCTCACGCACGCGGTTACCGCCACCAGATAACGCCCTGCTATTACTGTCATTTTTAACCTCCAATGGTGACATGAAACCCTTTATCTTCGGCCATACGGCGCATTGCCGCGACCTCGTCAGCTGTCGGAGAACTCACCTCCCGCATCGACCATTGTTGCCCAAGCAGACGGTATTTTGGTTCACCATAAGAGTGAAACGGTAATAAATGCAGCTGCCGTATCCCTGAAGGTAATAAAAATGCCAGCACGCTCGCCATGTTGGCGTCAGTTAGCGTATAGCCCGGAATAAGCGGCACACGGGGGATGACGTTTATGCCTTCGGCCACCAGCTGCGTAAGGTTTTCCATCACCCTGGGAAGATTTACTGCCGTCACCGAACGTGCCTGCTCAGGATCCATAATCTTCAGGTCAAACAGTACTTCATCACACTGGCGTGCCAGCGGCAGCAATCGGGACAGGGGCGCATCTCCCGCCGTCTCAATAGCGGTATGAATACCGTAGCGGCGCAAACGCTTAAGCAGCTGCGTCGCAAAGGGTGCCTGCATTAATACTTCCCCGCCTGACAGCGTCACCCCGCCTCCCGATGAGCGAAAGAAGACGTCATCCTTCATCACTTCGCGTTCCAGCTCGTCCAGCGTCACGTCGCGTCCGATGCGTTCAAACGCGCCGGACGGGCATTCGTCCGCATCACGCAGGCAGGGAGCGCAGTGCAAACATTTACTCTCCCGGCGAACCGTCTCTATTTTCGGCGAGATCGACTCAGGATTGGCGCACCACGGGCAACGGTGAGGACAGCCTTTGAAAAAGACTACCGTACGAATACCTGCTCCGTCGTTCAACGAATAACGCTGAATATTGAAAATACGCGCTACGTCGGCGCGTGTTTCAACGACGTCACAGCTGATGCGCGGTCCGACGGATAATGTCATCCTGGATCTCCTTCGACAGCTCAACAAAGAAGGCGCTGTAGCCGGCAACGCGTACCACCAGCCCGGCAAAATCCTGAGGACGCCGCTGCGCCTCACGCAGGGTTTCCGCGTTGACCACGTTGAACTGGATATGCTGTAACTTAAGCTGCGTAAACGCACGGAGGAAGTCAGCCAGCTTCTGCAACCCGGCATCGCCTTCCAGCGTGGCTGGGGTGAATTTAACGTTTAGCAGCGTACCGTTAGATAACAGATAGTTATCCAGCTTACTCACCGACTTCAGCACAGCCGTCGGCCCCTGCATATCCTGGCCGAGCATCGGAGAAAGCCCTCCATCCGCCAGCTGTTCGCCCGCCAGGCGGCCATCCGGCGTAGCCCCCACGACCGCGCCAAGCGGCACATGGGCGGAGACGGTGTACGAGCCAGGCGTGAAGATTCCACCACGCGGGTTGCGGTATTTTTCGACCTCTTTACAGTAATGGCGCAGCAGTTCCGCACTGATATTATCGACATCGTCGATATCATTACCGTATTTCTCAAAGCGATTGATCAGCCGCGCGCGTACCTTTTCGCCCTCCGGGGTGGCAAAATTCGCTTTTAACACCGCCAGCAGCTCGTCAAAACTTAAGCGTTGCTGTTCAAATACCAGCCCTTTCAGGGCGTGAAGCGAGTCGCTCAAATTAGCAATACCAATCCCCTGCACACCGGAGAAGTTATAGCGCGCGCCACCGTCAGTAATGTCTTTCCCCGTTTCCAGACAGTCGCTGATAAAGGAGGAGAGCAACGGCACGGGTGCCCAGTCGCGATGGCCGATATCGCAAATGTTGCTTCCTTCCACCATCAGTGCAATGTAGTGATTAATCCTGGCGCGTATATGTTCAATTAACCCCTCGTACGTCAGCCCGCTATTGCCTTCGTTCTCCTGCATGGCGATTTCCATTACCTTCAGCAGATTAAACATGGCGATATCATGCAGGCCGTAAGTTTTCCCTGGAATCGACAGTTCAACGCAGCCGACAACCGCATAGTCACGCGCATCTTCCAGCGACACGCCGCGATTCAAAAAGGCAGGTACTATCACTTCATCGTTAAAAATCTGTGGAATGCCGGTGCCCAGCCGAATAGTCTCCGCTGTTTTCAGCAGGAAAGGCCGGTCGATCAGTTCGTTTACCCGTACGCCGAGGTTAGGCTGGGGAAGCTGAACGCTCTGGTAGGCATCCAGACACAGGAACGAAAGCACGTTCACCGCGCTACGCCCGTTTTCCGTCAGGCCACCCAGCAGCGCGGTATACCCGGTCGGGAACCCGGCAAAATAACGGGCGCTGCTGGTCGAGCGCAAGAGCACCACATCGTTACACTTCACCCACAGCGACTCCAGCAACTCTTTCAGAAACGCTGGATCGTCTCCCTGCGTTAACGAGGCCTGATAAAACGGCAGCATATACTGGTCAAAACGCCCGATGGAGAGCGAACTGGCGTTAGATTCGTACTGCAAAATGACGTTCATGTACCAGAACAGCTGACACGCCTGCCAGAAGGTTTGCGGCTTATGCTGTGCGTTGTGTCGCGAGATGTCGGCCATTGCCAGCAATTCTTCGCGGCGAGTAGCATCGCTGCTCTGAGCCAGTTCTTCAGCGAGCGCCGCATAACGCAGAATATGGCGCTGGGACGCTTCGAGCAGAATGAGCGCCGCTGCATAGAACGTGTTTTGCGTATCACGAGCGCAGCGTTCACGCATTTCCGCCACCAGCGCGCCCAGCCCGTTATTAAGCAGGCGAGGATAATCAATAATGATATGCCCCTGCCCTTTATCCGTCTGGTTGACGCTAAAAATCTGCGTCCCTACGGCGGCCTTCACCTCCTCCGTCATCTGGCTGTTGATGAAATCTTTCATCGACCGGTTTTCCCAATAGGGATACAGCACCTCACGGTAGGTCTGCTTATCCTCATCGCTGATTTCAAAGCGATCCTGCGGACGGATGGCGAACTGGTCCAGTTCCTTAAGCAACCAGTAGGGATCCATCTCCGGTGACATAATGCCTGCACGCGGCTTAACGGTGCGGTTTCCGGCAATCAGTTCTTCATCACGAATCGCGATTTCCACATGGTCGAGAATGTGCGCCGTTGCTTTCGCGCGACGGAGAATAACCGGCTCGCCTTCCGTCTGTTGATGGCTGGCTGTATAGAGTAGCGCACGTTCAAGCGAGATCTCGCGAGGGTTGGCAAAGAGCGCATTTTTCAAACGCGGTATACGATTCGTCATGAGGGAACTCCTGTAACGGAAAAAACCAGCCCGCCCCGAAGGGCGGGAGAGCATCAGGCGGTTTGCGCCAGGTGGGCATCGATTTTGTTCATGATGGCGTCGGCACGTTTTACCGCGTCGCTGATATTGACGCGCACGATGGTTTTCCCGGCAAAACGCTCTTCGAATTTAATGCCGATATCTTTAGTCAGGATCACCATATCTGCTGCGGCGATATCCTCTGCCGTCAGTTCGTTCTCAAGACCAATCGACCCCTGCGTTTCTACCTTCACTTCCCAGCCTTTCGCTTTTGCGGCGCTTTCCAGCGCTTCGGCAGCCATATAGGTATGGGCAACGCCAGACGGACATGCGGTTACTGCGATAATTCGGGCCATGTTCTCTTCCTCACTCAGTTAATTTCGAAATCCAGATCCAGGTCATCCTCTTTTTCCTCGACCTGCTTTGTGTTCTTTCGGGCAATACGCTTTAGCACGTTGACGCTGACCGCCGTCACCACTGCACCCACGGCAACCGCCGCGATATAGCCGAGCTTGCCGTCAACCACGGGAAGCACAATTAACCCGCCCCATCCGGCATAGCATTGCGCGCCCATAACCGCAGCCGTGACCGCGCCGCAGGCGGAGCCCAACATAATGGAAGGAATCACGCGTAGCGGGTCCGCTGCGGCAAACGGAATCGCTCCCTCGGTGACACCCACGCAGCCCATCACCAGCGCCGCTTTACCTGCTTCACGTTCTTCACCGGTAAAATTCTTACGGCCGATAAGTGTTGCCAGGCCTAACCCCAGCGGCGGTATGCAAATGGCCACGGCGGCAATTGCAACGACGGTATAGACGCCTTGAGCAACGCAAATCAGCATGAAGGCATAAGCCACTTTGTTGACCGGGCCGCCCATGTCGAACGCCAGCATGAGACCGATAATAATGGCGAGTACCACAATGCTGCCCTGCTGCATGCCTTGCAGCCACTGGGTGAGACCGGTAGTAAGCGCGCCTACAGGCTCGCCCAGTCCCCACATCATGATGCCTGCGGTAATAAACGTGCCGATAATCGGGATGATGAAGATAGGCATAACGGAACGCAGCACTTTCGGCACGGACAGCTTTTTCAGATACCAGACGACAATGCCACCGAAAATCCCGGCGATAATTGCGCCAAAGAACCCTGCACCGAAGCTGTTGCCCACCCAGGCGGCAATAGCACAGGGAGCAAGCGCGGCGCGTTCTGCAATGGAATAACCAATATAGGCGGCGAGGAATGGCACCATCAGTGTTAAACCCGCCACACCGATGTCAAAGAGCTTTTTCAGATTGGGATCGGTTGCGGCATCGGGCACCGCACCTTTGCCGTATAGCATGACCGAAACCGCCAGCAGAATGCCGCCCGAGACCACAAACGGGATCATGTGCGACACCCCTGTCATCAGATGCTGTCGCGTGTTCTTGAGAATATGCACCAACGCTTTCATATGCCGCTCCAGGCCTTTATCCACAAAGATGTTGTGGCAAACAATAGGCAATCAGGAAGACGGCGGACAGGAGACAAAAAGGCCATTTACTGGATTTTTGTAATATCGGAATGAAAATGCGATCCGCCTCGACATTTCTCATCGACTTCGCATTACGCAAACGGTCACAACTTGTGAGTGAAATCTCAATTTTAAGGTGACATTACATTTGTCCAGTTTTTGGCAGTTTTGTCACATGGCGCGCCTCATCATCACGCTCGTATGCTGTTCCGCATAATTGACGATTAGTTTCAGGAGTGTGTATGGCTCTGGTAGTGGAATTTACCTGTGAATTGCCCAACGGCGTTCACGCGCGTCCTGCAAGTCATGTAGAAACGCTGTGCAACACTTTTATCTCGCAAATTGAGTGGCATAACCTGCGTACGGATCGTAAAGGCGACGCCAAAAGCGCGCTGGCGCTGATTGGTACCGATACGCTGGCGGGCGATGCCTGCCGCCTGGTGATAAACGGTGAAGACGAGCAGCATGCCCGGCAGCGGCTGGAGCTGTGGCTAAGAGAGGAGTTTCCGCATTGCGACGCGCCGCTTGAAGGGGTAATCAGCACGGAGCTGGATCCCTTGCCTGAATCACTGACACGCCTGAACCCGACGCTGTTTCGCGCTACTCCGGTATGCAGCGGGAGTGCACATGGCGTCCTGACGTTATTGTCCTCGCTGGATCTCAACGCCCTGACCGATTTGCCCGACGCGCAAAGCGTGGAAACTGAGCAGTCGGCGCTGGATAACGGCCTGACGCAGCTGATCAAACACATTGAGCTGCGCGCCCTGGACAGCGACAGCACTGCCAGCGCTATTCTTGAAGCCCACCGCTCGCTGGCTACAGATACCTCGCTGCGTCAGCACCTCCTGTCAGGGGTCAGCCAGGGTCTAAGCTGCGCCCAGGCCATCATCGCCACGGCGAACCATTTCTGCGACACGTTCTCCCGTTCCAGCAGCTCCTATTTGCAGGAGCGGGTGCTCGACGTGCGCGACATCTGCTACCAGCTTTTACAACATATCTATGGTGAAGCGCGTTTCCCGGCTCACGGCCAGCTGACGCAGCCGAGCATCTGCCTTGCTGACGATCTGACTCCCGGTCAGTTTCTTGAACTCGATAAAACGCAGCTTCAAGGACTGCTGCTGAAAAGTGGCGGCACCACCTCGCATACCGTGATCCTCGCGCGTTCCTTCAATATTCCGACGCTGGTTGGCGTCAACAGTGAAAGCCTGCTGCAATGGCGCAATCAGCCTGTATTTGTGGACGGCAATGCCGGTGCGGTGGTCGTCAATGGCAGCGACGCCGTAGCGCGTTACTATCAGCAGGAAGCGCGCGTCCAGCAGGCGATACGCGAGCAACAGCGCGTCTGGCTTGACCGTGAAGCCAGAACCGCCGACGGCCTGCGGGTAGAAATTGCCGCCAATATTGCCCACGCGGTGGAGGCCCAGGCAGCATTTGGAAATGGTGCCGAAGGCGTGGGCCTGTTCCGCACCGAAATGCTCTATATGGATCGTGCCAGCGCACCCGGCGAAAACGAGTTATACAACATTTTCTGTCAGGCACTGGAAAGTGCAAATAGCCGTAGCATTATTGTGCGTACTATGGATATCGGCGGCGACAAGCCGGTGGAGTACCTGAATATTCCAGCTGAGAACAATCCCTTCCTCGGCTACCGCGCCGTACGCATATATGAAGAGTATTCTTCGCTGTTCACGACCCAGCTTCGGGCGATCCTTCGCGCCTCTGCCCACGGAAACCTTAAAATTATGATCCCGATGATCTCCTCCATGGAGGAGATCCTGTGGGTAAAAGAGAAGCTCGCCGACGCGAAGCAGCAGCTCCGGGCTGAACATATTCCGTTTGATGAGAAAATCCCACTCGGCATTATGCTGGAAGTCCCCTCGGTGATGTTCATCATCGATCAGTGCTGCGAAGAGATTGATTTCTTTAGCATCGGCAGCAATGACCTGACACAGTATCTGCTTGCCGTCGACCGCGACAACGCCAAAGTCACGCGCCATTACAACAGCCTGAACCCCGCCTTCCTGCGGGCGCTGGACTACGCGGTGCAGGCCGTTCACCGTCAGGGTAAGTGGATTGGCCTCTGCGGTGAGTTAGGCGCGAAAGGGTCGGTACTGCCGCTGCTGGTGGGCCTGGGGCTGGACGAACTGAGCATGGGCTCCCCTGCCATTCCTGCCACCAAAGCACGCCTGGCGCAGCTTGATAGCCGCGCCTGTCGCCAGCTGTTGAACCAGGCCATGGCGTGTCGCACCTCGCTTGAAGTAGAACATCTGCTCGCCCAGTTCCGTATGAATCAGCAGGATACGCCACTGGTGACGCCACGCTGTATTTCTCTGAATAACGACTGGAACAGTAAAGAAGAGGTCATGAAAGGCATGACCGATAACATTTTGCTCGCCGGGCGATGCCGCTATCCGCGCAAGCTGGAAGCCGATTTATGGGCACGCGAAGCCGTATTTTCCACCGGGTTGGGTTTTGGATTCGCCATTCCACACAGCAAATCAGAACACATTGAGCAATCCACTATCAGCGTCGCACGCCTGAAAGCGCCTGTTATGTGGGGTGACGAGGAGGCGCAATTCATCATCATGCTGACGCTGAATAAACACGCCGCTGGCGACCAGCATATGCGTATTTTCTCCCGCCTGGCCCGTCGCATCATGCATAACGATTTTCGCAGTGCTCTGGTTAATGCCAGTTCCCAGGAGGCTATCGCTTCCCTGCTGCAACACGAATTAGAACTCTAAAACGAGGAAAAATAATGGAACTGTATCTGGATACCGCCAACGTGGCAGAAGTAGAACGCCTTGCGCGCGTTTTCCCCCTTGCAGGCGTCACCACCAATCCGAGCATCATTGCCGCCAGCCGTGAGTCAATCTGGGAGGTGCTGCCGCGCCTGCAAAACGCCATTGGACCGAAAGGCAGGCTATTCGCCCAGACAATGAGCCGCGACGCAGAAGGCATGGTGGCCGAAGCCAAACGCCTGAGCAATGCTATCCCGGATATCGTGGTGAAAATCCCGGTCACCACCCAGGGGCTTATCGCCATTAAGGCGCTAAAAACAGCGGGCATCACTACGCTGGGTACCGCCGTGTACAGCGCCGCGCAAGGCCTGCTGGCCGCGCTGGCCGGGGCAAAATATGTCGCGCCATACGTAAACCGCGTGGATGCCCAGGGCGGGGACGGCATTCGCATGGTTCAGGAGCTGCAATCCCTGCTGGAACAGCATGCACCGGAGAGCAAGGTGCTGGCAGCCAGCTTCAAAACCCCACGCCAGGCGCTGGACTGCCTGCTCGCCGGATGTGAAGCAATCACGCTTCCCTTAGATGTAGCGCAACAAATGCTCGGCACGCCAGCGGTAGAGTCAGCAATAGAGAAGTTCGAGCAGGACTGGAAAAACGCGTTTGGTAACCTCAACCTCTAAGGGAGATATGTTATGGACCGTATCATTCAATCGCCGGGAAAATATATCCAGGGCGCTGATGTTCTCACCCGTCTCGGCGACTATCTGAAACCTCTGGCTACACACTGGCTGGTTGTTGGCGATAAATTTGTGCTGGGTTTTGCCGAAGAGACCCTGCGCCAGAGTTTTAAAAATGCAGAGCTACATGCCGAAATCGCGCCGTTTGGCGGCGAATGTTCGCAGAATGAGATCGATCGTCTGAAAAAACTGGCCGACAGTGCCGACTGCATGGCGGTGCTGGGTATTGGCGGCGGTAAAACGCTGGATACCGCCAAAGCGCTGGCACATTTTATGGACGTGCCGGTCGCTATCGCCCCGACTATCGCCTCCACCGATGCCCCGTGCAGCGCCCTTTCTGTGATTTATACCGACAGCGGCGAATTCGAACGCTATCTGATGCTGCCGCATAACCCCAATATGGTGATTGTCGACACCAAAGTGGTGGCTGGTGCGCCGCCGCGTCTGCTGGCTGCCGGGATTGGTGATGCCCTTGCCACCTGGTTTGAAGCACGCGCCTGCTCGCGCAGCGGCGCCACGACCATGGCGGGCGGCAAGTGCACGCAGGCCGCGTTAGCGCTGGCCGAGCTGTGCTACAACACGCTGATTGAAGAGGGCGAGAAAGCGATGCTTGCGGCGGAGCAGCACGTCGTCACCCCCGCGCTGGAACGCATTATCGAAGCCAATACCTATCTGAGCGGCGTAGGGTTTGAAAGCGGCGGGCTGGCGGCAGCGCATGCCATTCACAACGGGATGACGGCAGTGCCGGATGCGCATCACTTCTACCACGGTGAAAAAGTGGCGTTTGGTACGCTGACGCAACTGGTGCTGGAAAACGCGCCGGTTGAGGAGATCGAAACCGTCGCGGCGCTTTGCCACAGCGTTGGATTGCCGATCACGCTGGCGCAGCTGAATATCAAAGAAGACATTCCGGCCAAAATGCGCCTGATTGCCGAAGCGTCTTGCGCTGAGGGAGAGACCATTCACAACATGCCGGGTGGCGTGTCGCCGGATCAGGTTTACGCGGCACTGCTGGTTGCCGACCAATATGGACAGCGTTTCCTGCAGGAGTGGGAGTAACAAAAAAGCCGGGTGCGCTACGCGTACCCGGCTCAATGTTTATTTCACGTCAAAACGGTCCAGATCCATCACCTTCGCCCACGCTGCAACGAAGTCGCGAACGAACTTCTCGTGAGCATCACTGCTGGCGTACACCTCTGCCAGCGCGCGAAGGACAGCGTTAGAGCCGAAGACCAGGTCAGCGCGAGTGGCGGTGTATTTCACTTCACCGCTGGTGCGATCGCTTCCGGCAAACAGCTCGTTCGATTCATCGGTCGCCTTCCACTGGGTGTTCATATCCAGCAGATTCACGAAGAAGTCATTGCTCAGCACGCCTTCGCGGTTGGTAAACACACCATTTTTACTGCCGTCAAAGTTTGCACCCAGTACGCGCAGGCCGCCGATCAGCACCGTCATTTCTGGTGCGGTTAACGTCAACTGCTGGGCTTTATCAATCAGCAGCGATTCGGTGGTGGAAACATCAACCTGCGCACGATAGTTACGGAAACCGTCAGCAATCGGTTCAAGCAGGTTAAACATATCGATATCCGTCTGATCCTGACGTGCATCCACACGGCCCGGCGTGAACGGTACGGTGACGTAAACGCCTGCCGCTTTCGCCGCCTGCTCAACGCCTACCACACCCGCGAGCACGATAATATCGGCCAGTGAGGCTTTATTGGTGGTGCGCTGAATAGCTTCCAGAGCAGGCAATGCACGTACGGCTGCGGCGTTAACATCCCAGTTGCGCTGAGGCGCAAGCGCCAGACGCGCACCGTTGGCACCGCCACGCTTATCGCCGCCGCGGAAGGTTGAGGCTGACGCCCATGCCACGGAAATCAGTTCGCTCACGGAGAGCCCGGATGCTGCAATTTCCGCCTTCAGGCTCTCAATGTCCTCTTTGGTCGGATTGAATACTGCCTCCGGCAGCGGATCCTGCCAGATCAGATCTTCTTTCGGCACTTCCGGGCCAAGATAACGCGATTTTGGCCCCATATCGCGGTGGGTCAGTTTGAACCACGCGCGGGCGAAGGCTTCGTTGAAAGCCTGCGGATCGTTCAGGAAGCGGCGGGAAATTTTTTCGAATTCCGGGTCAAAACGCAGCGTCAGGTCGGTAACCAGCATAGTCGGTTTGCGTTTTTTCGACGGGTCGAACGGGTCTGGCATGATCTCAGGCGCGTCCACAGCTTCAAACTGAATCGCACCGGCCGGGCTGCGGGTTTGTACCCATTCGTATTTGAACAGGTTCTCGAAGAAGTAGTTGCTCCACTGGGTCGGGGTTTGTGACCAGATGACTTCCAGACCGGAAGTAATGGCGTCAGCGCCAATACCGGTACCGTGCGTGCTGGCCCAGCCCAGGCCCTGCGCTTCAATCGGTGACGCTTCCGGGTCTGTGCCAACGTGCGTTGCTTCACCCGCACCGTGGGTTTTACCGAGCGTATGCCCCCCGGCAATCAGCGCCACGGTCTCTTCGTCGTTCATTCCCATGTTACCGAAGGTGGCGCGAATGGCTGCCGCCGCGGACAGCGGTTCACCGCTGGCGTTTGGTCCTTCCGGGTTAACGTAGATCAGCCCCATTTCAGTGGCCGCCAGCGGACGTTTCGCCAGCGCTTCCGGGTCACGATGGGTCAGCCAGGCTTTTTCATCCCCCCAGTTAACGTCGAGATCCGGTTCCCAGACATCTTCACGCCCGGCACCAAAACCAAAGGTACGGAAGCCGGAGTTTTCCAGCGCCACGTTACCCGCAAGAATAAACAGGTCAGCCCAGGAGATTTTTTGACCATATTTTTGCTTGATCGGCCACAGCAGACGGCGAGCTTTATCCAGACTGACGTTATCTGGCCAGGAGTTCAGCGGCGCAAAGCGCTGTTGACCGCGTCCGGCACCGCCGCGTCCGTCAACGGAGCGATAGGTTCCCGCACCGTGCCAGGCCATGCGAATAAACAGGCCCGCATAGCTGCCCCAGTCGGCAGGCCACCACGGTTGAGAGTCGGTTAAGAGTGCTTTGAGATCGCCCTTGAGGGCGGAGTAATCCAGCTTGCTAAATTCTTTGCGGTAGTCGAAGTCTTCACCCATAGGGTTCGAACGATTGGAATGTTGGTTAAGAAGATCGATGCGGAGTTGTTTTGGCCACCAGTCGCGGCTGCCTGTACCTGCCCCCGCGCTGTGATCGACGCCGCCCTGGTGGAACGGGCATTTGCCGACTGATGCCGCTTTATTGCTCTCGTCTGACGTGCTCATCGCTATGCTCCCTTTTACAGTGTTACCGTTACGATATACACCACTAGCAATAAGATATAGTTGAATTAATCCACAGATTCGATAGCTAATACCTTTTAACTTTTAGCCAGACTAAAAAGCCCTCCATTCAGGAGGGCTTGATGTTTATTACGCCGGGCGAACACCGAGCGTATGACAAATGGCGTAGCTCATTTCCGCGCGGTTCAGCGTGTAGAAGTGGAAATCTTTTACCCCTTCCCGACTTAAAATTTTCACCATGTCCATTGCGATATTGGCACCCACCAGCTTGCGCGTTTCCGGATCATCGTCCAGCCCTTCGTACATTTTGGACATCCACAGCGGAATGCGTACGTTGGTCATATCGGCAAATTTCTTCGCCTGTTTGAAGTTAGAGACCGGCAGAATACCCGGGATGATTTCCACGTCGATACCCGCAGAAACGCAGCGGTCACGGAAGCGCAGGTAGCTTTCCACATCAAAGAAGAACTGAGTAATGGCCCGGTTCGCACCGGCATCTACTTTACGCTTCAGGTTAAGGAGGTCGGCCTGAGCGCTTTTCGCTTCCGGATGCACTTCCGGGTACGCCGCCACGGAGATATCAAAATCGGCAACGTCTTTCAGCAGCGCGACCAGATCCGCCGCATACATTTCGGGCTTACCGCTACCCGGCGGCAGGTCGCCGCGCAGGGCGACGATATGACGAATCCCGTTATTCCAGTAATCCTGGGCGATAGCACGCAGCTCGTCACCGGTGGCGTCGATACAGGTCAGATGCGGCGCCGCTTCCAGACCGGTTCTGTCTTTAATGCCTTTAATAATGCTGTGCGTACGGTCACGCTCGCCGGAGTTCGCGCCGTAGGTCACGGAGACAAATTTCGGTTTCAGGCTGCTCAGGCGATCGATAGAGCTCCAGAGGGTTTGCTCCATTTCACTGGTGCGCGGCGGGAAAAATTCAAAAGAGACGTTAATCTGGCCGTTTACTTCGGCCAGGCTCTGATTCAGGGCTTCCCGCTGGTTGGCGTGAAAAAAGCTCATACCTTACCTCTATCTTTCGCGTGTCGTTGTTTGTTGTGTTGTGAACTTCTATACGTTTAGACGTCCAGATGTAAAAATGACGGAAAAGCGGAGTGACGTCAACAGAAATAATCAACAATAACGGTGAGGAATGCTCAGGGAAGATGAAGGAAATTCATGATGGGGTGAGTGCGGTTGCTTGCCCTCACCCTGGCCCTCTCCCACCGGGAGAGGGAACATGCGGGATTACAGCAACTTAGCGAGACGATTGATGTCCGACTGGATCGCCCCGGCGGTGACATCGCGCCCTGCACCCGGGCCACGGATCACCAGTGGGTTATCGCGGTACCAGCGGCTTTCGATTGCAAAGACGTTATCGCACGGCAGCAGCGCCGCCAGCGGATGTTCAGGACGCACCGCCTCAACACCCACACGCGCTTTACCGTTGGCCTCGAAACGCGCCACATAGCGCAGCACCAGCCCCATCTCGTTTGCGGCTTCCAGACGTTGCAGCATCTGCTCGTTCAGTTCATCACCGTTTTCAAAGAAGTGATCAATGGATCCTTCCTCGCAGCCTGCCGGCACCAGCGACTCGACGCGAACAGCGCCGGGTTCAATGTCATAACCGGCTTCACGCGCCAGGATCACCAGCTTACGCATCACGTCTTTACCGGAAAGATCGACGCGGGGATCGGGTTCGGTTAGCCCCTGCTGCCACGCCTGATCCACCAGGTCAGTGAACGGTACGGTGCCATCAAACTGCAGGAACAGCCAGGAGAGCGTACCGGAGAAAATACCGCTCAGCGCCAGAATGCTGTCGCCGCTTTCAATCAGATCGCGCACGGTATGGTTAACCGGCAGACCCGCGCCTACGGTGGCGTTGTAGAGCCAGTGACGACCGGTTTTTTCGAACGCGTCGTGGATCTGACGGTACTTATCGGTGCTGCTTGCCCCCGCCAGTTTGTTCGCACTGATGACGTGGAAACCGTGGCTGGCGAAATCAAGATACTGATCGGCAAGCTGTTCGCTGGCAGTAACGTCCAGCACCACCAGATCGTCATACGGGTGCGCGCGCATCCACAGGAACAGCGACTCTTCGTCCTGTTCAACCGCTTCATCATTAAAGAAGGCAAGTGCGCGGCTGGCATCCAGCCCCTCGTAGTTCAACAGACTGCGGCGGCTGTCCACCACTCCGGCGAGGATAAATTCAAAGCCGGTACGTGCTGAGAGCGTGACCTGCTCGCGCGCGAACAGCTCCAGCCAGCGAGAACCGATGTTGCCTTTACCGAACAACACCAGGCCGATGCGTTTTTCCGCACGGAACAGAGAGGTATGCAGACCCTGAATCAGGCTCTCAGTTGGCCCTTTACGCAGGACGGCAACGAGGCTGATGCCCTCTTCCGACTGCCAGGTAAATTCAACCGGTTGCCCTTTCAGCTGTTGCCAGAAGCGGTGGCAGTGCAGTGGGTTACGGGTGACGCCCGCGCCCACCATCGCCACCAGCGCCAGCCCCTGACGCAGACGAAGCTCGCCCGGCAGGCCCGCTTCATCCAAAATTTTTAGTGCGCTGTCTGCCACTTCGGCGGTGTAGCAGAACTGCAGCAGTTGACGGTCGTTATGTACGCCAACCGCCAGCGGACGCACCTGAGCACGTTTGAGGATCGTGTCGATATCTTTATGCGCCAGTTTGAAGTCCTGGCCCGCCGGGACCTGGAACTCAATCAGGCAGATGTCGTCGTGGCTGGTGACAATACGCGCCCCCGTACCGGATGCCAGCACGCGTTCGATGCGCGTGGAGCCCTGATCCGGGGTGTAACTGCAGCGCAACTGCAGATCGATATCGCTACCGGAAACCGGCTGCAGCGTACGCGCATGCAGAACCGGCGCGGCCAGACGTGCCAGCTCGCTGGCTTCATCCAGGCGCAGCAGCGGCAGCAGGCAGGCGTCTTTCACCTTACGTGGATCAGCACTGTAAACACCGGCGACGTCACTCCAGATGGTGACGCGGGACACACCCGCCAGGGCACCGATTTGCGTCGCCGAGTAGTCAGAGCCGTTACGCCCCAACAGCACGGTTTCCCCGGCATTGCTGCGGCTGATAAAGCCGGTCACCACAATGCGTTTACCCGGATGCTGTACCAGCAACTGTTGCAGCAGCGGGTAGGATAGACCTTCGTCCACCTGTGGCTGTGCGGCGCGTTCGGCACGCAGGAAATCACGCGCGTCGAGCCAGGCAGCCTCAACGCCCAGATGTTGCAGCACGGCGGCCATCAGGCGCGCAGACCACACTTCACCGTGACCCACCACCTCGGCGTACACCGCATCGTTAATACCGCTGTCCAGCAGGGCGGCCAGACGCTCAAGGTCATGCGTAAAAGCGCTAATCAGCCCATCCGCCACGTCTGCAGGCAGCAAACCGGCAATCAGCTCGCTCTGGTAACGGCGTAAGGACTGTTGCACCTGATGCGCAGAGAGGCGATCGGTCTGGCTCAATTTCAGCCAGCTAATCAGCTGGTTGGTGGTGCTGCCCGCCGCGGAGACAACCATCATGTCACCCGGCTGTGAATACTCTGTCATGATCCCTGCAACGCGCAGGTAACACTTCACATCAGCAAGACTACTACCACCAAACTTGTGCAGTTGACGACCCTTCGCCCCTGCCTGCGCTATCACACTCATGATTACCCCTTGGCTGCGACCCGGAAGCCATTTTCCAGATCGGCAATTAAATCTTCAGAATCTTCAATACCGGTTGAGATCCGCAGCAGCGTCTCAGAAATCCCGGCGGCGGCACGTGCCTCTGGTGCCATACCTGCGTGCGTCATGGTCGCAGCGTGGGAGATCAAACTTTCAACCCCACCTAACGATTCCGCCAGCGTAAACAATGACAGCCCGCTCAGGAAGCGACGCAGCGTTTGCTCGTCACCGTCCAGTTCAAAACTTAACATCGCGCCAAACCCTTTCTGCTGACGCGCGGCAATCTCGTGCCCCTGGTTTTCAGGCAGCGACGGGTGATAAAGCTTCTTCACCAGCGGCTGCGTTTTCAGGAAATCGACAATCGCCTGGGCATTGCGCTGTGCCACCTCCATACGCGGCGACAGCGTGCGAATCCCGCGTAACAGCAGATAGCTGTCGAAGGCCCCGGCGGTGACGCCAATGTTATTGGCCCACCATGCCAGTTCGGTGACAACGTCGGGATCTTTTGCAATCACCACGCCTGCGACGACATCAGAATGACCGTTCAGATATTTAGTGCATGAATGCAATACCAGATCTGCACCCAGCGCCAGTGGGTTCTGAAGGGCCGGACTGAGGAACGTATTATCCACTACACTTATCGCTCCCGCATCCCTTGTGAGCTGACAAATTTTCGCAATATCGACAACGCGCAACAATGGATTGCTTGGACTTTCCACCAGCACCAGCTTCGGCTTCTCTGCCAGCGCCTGTTTCAGCGCCTGTTCGTCATTTTGATCGACAAACAACACCCGGTAACAGCCGCGTTTTGCCAGGCTATCAAACAGACGATAGCTGCCGCCGTAACAGTCGTGCGGCGCAACCAGCAGATCGCCCGGCTTCAGGAACACGGTAGTCACCAGATGAATGGCAGACATGCCGGTATTGGTTAATACTGCCCCTGCGCCACCTTCCAGTTCCGCCAGCGCGCGCTGGGTAACATCACGCGTAGGGTTGCCACGACGCGAGTAGTCATGCGCACGGGGTTCATTAAATCCGGTGAAATTATAGGTACTGGAAAGATGAATCGGCGGGACAACACAGCCGTACTGCTCGTCATCATTCAATCCGCTACGCACTGCGATGGTGGCCTGTTTACGCGTCATGGTGAAGGCTTCCTGGCTAATTAGGTGAAAAGTCAGGCACCAGAGTAAACATTGAAAGTATGGACGTCAATACATCTGGACATCTAAACTTCTTTGCGTATAGATTGAGCAATGCGCAAATAGCCGTTAAAATTATATGCTTTAGTGCACGCTGCAGCGGCAATATCCGTGCCACGGTATCGTCTCTACGGTAAACTACGCAGGTTTACGGTTCAAAACCGACGGTTACAGGTTTTGCACCTTTAGATTAATGACTGAGAGGATTAAAGGTATCTCATGGCTGAATGGAGCGGCGAATATATCAGCCCATACGCTGAGCACGGTAAGAAGAGTGAGCAAGTAAAGAAAATTACGGTTTCCATTCCTCTGAAGGTGTTGAAGATCCTCACCGATGAACGTACGCGTCGTCAGGTGAACAACCTGCGCCACGCAACCAACAGCGAACTGCTGTGCGAAGCGTTTTTGCATGCGTTTACCGGCCAACCGTTGCCGAACGATGACGACCTGCGCAAAGAGCGTAGCGACGAAATCCCGGAAGAGGCGAAGGTGATCATGCGTGAACTGGGTATCGACCCGGAGACGTGGGAATACTGATAAGCGGATACAAAAAAGGCACCTTGCGGTGCCTTTTTTTCGGGAAACTTATTTAGCGCCCGGGATGCTGAAACGCTTGTTGAAGCGGTCAACACGGCCACCGGTTGCAACGTCACGCTGCTTACCAGTGTAGAACGGGTGGCATTTGCCGCACACGTCCAGGTTCAGATCGTGACCCACGGTAGAGCGGATCTGGATAGAGTTACCGCAAGAGCAGTTTGCAGTAATCATTTCGTATTTCGGGTGAATATCTTTTTTCATGGGAGAACCTCAGTTAAGGCCGCGTCGCTCTTCCAGCCCTAACGCCAGACACCACGCGATGTTGAATGTAAGTTCTTTGGCGTAAAGTACACCAAAGGCGGCGAATCATACAGAATTTGACCAACGTATGCAAACTGATCCGCACGCCGCTTTCACTAATGTGTATACTAACGCGCCACTTTTCAAGTCAGGAAGATTCGATGCCCGTCGCTCACGTTGCCCTGCCCGTTCCGCTTCCCCGCACGTTTGACTATCTGCTGCCCGACAGCATGAGCGTTAAAGCGGGCTGTCGCGTGACCGTGCCCTTTGGCAAACAGCAGCGCGTAGGGATCGTCGTCTCCGTCAGCGACAAGAGCGAATTGCCGCTTAACGAACTGAAATCGGTCGTTGAGGTGCTCGACAGCGAGCCCGTTTACTCCACCAGCACCTGGCGACTGCTACTATGGGCGGCGGATTATTATCATCATCCGATTGGCGATGTTCTGTTCCACGCTTTACCGATTATGCTGCGCCAGGGCAAAAGCGCCAGCCACGCGCCAATGTGGTACTGGTTTGCGACCGAACAGGGCCAGGCGGTGGACATTAACAGCCTGAAGCGCTCCCAGAAACAACAGCAGGCGCTGGCCGCCCTGCGTCAGGGGAAAATCTGGCGCCATCAGGTCGATGAGCTGGAAGTCAGCGAAACCGCGCTCCAGGCACTACGAAAAAAAGGGCTGAGCGAACTGGCAAGCGAGGCTCCGGCCCTGTATGACTGGCGGGAGCGATTTTCCGTCTCGGGCGATCGCCTGCGCCTGAACACCGAGCAGGCCACCGCCGTGGGGGCGATCCACAGTGCCTCCGGCCATTTCTCCGCCTGGCTACTGGCCGGGGTCACCGGTTCCGGCAAGACAGAAGTCTATCTCAGTGTGCTGGAAAACGTGCTCGCGCAGGGCAAACAGGCGCTGGTGATGGTGCCGGAAATTGGCCTGACGCCGCAAACCATCGCGCGCTTTCGCGAGCGGTTTAATGCGCCGGTTGAGGTGCTGCACTCTGGCCTGAATGACAGCGAACGCCTCAGCGCCTGGCTGAAAGCGAAAAACGGCGAAGCGGCGATCGTGATTGGCACCCGTTCATCACTGTTTACACCGTTCAAAAATCTTGGCGTCATCGTCATTGATGAAGAACACGACAGCTCTTATAAGCAGCAGGAAGGCTGGCGGTATCACGCCCGCGATCTGGCCGTCTATCGCGCGCACAGCGAGCAAATCCCCATTATTCTGGGCTCTGCTACCCCGGCGCTCGAAACGCTGCATAACGTTCGTCAGCGTAAATACCATATGCTGCGCCTGACGCGTCGCGCGGGGAATGCGCGTCCGGCCATTCAACACGTGTTGGATCTGAAAGGTCAGCAGGTGCAGGCGGGGTTAGCACCTGCCCTTATCACCCGGATGCGTCAGCATTTGCAGGCGGGCAATCAGGTTATTTTGTTCCTCAACAGACGCGGCTTTGCCCCGGCACTGCTGTGTCACGACTGCGGCTGGATCGCAGAATGCCCGCGCTGCGACCACTACTACACCTTCCATCAGGCCCAGCGCCATTTGCGCTGCCACCACTGCGACAGCCAGCGCCCGGTGCCGCGTCAGTGCCCGTCGTGCGGGTCAACGCACATCGTGCCGGTCGGTCTGGGCACTGAACAGCTGGAACAGGCCCTGGAGCCGTTCTTCCCGGATGTGCCCATTTCCCGAATCGACAGGGACACCACCAGCCGTAAAGGGGCGCTGGAGCAGCAGCTGGCGGAAGTGCATCGCGGTGGCGCGCGCATCCTGATTGGCACCCAGATGCTGGCCAAAGGTCACCACTTCCCGGACGTAACGCTGGTTGCCCTGCTAGATGTCGATGGCGCACTGTTCTCTGCCGATTTCCGCTCAGCCGAGCGTTTTGCCCAGCTTTATACCCAGGTGGCCGGACGCGCGGGACGCGCCGGGAAACAGGGCGAAGTGGTACTGCAAACGCACCATCCTGAGCATCCGTTGCTGCAAACCCTGCTGCACAAAGGCTATGACGCGTTTGCCGAGCAGGCGCTGGCTGAACGCCAGACCATGCAGCTTCCCCCGTGGACCAGCCACGTGATCATCCGCGCGGAAGATCATAACAACCAGCAGGCGCCGCTTTTCCTGCAGCAGTTGAGAAACCTTCTGCAGGCCAGCCCGCTGGTCGATAATCAATTGTGGATTTTAGGGCCGGTTCCGGCGCTGTCCCCCAAGCGCGGCGGACGTTTTCGCTGGCAGATTTTGCTCCAGCACCCTTCGCGCATCCGTTTACAGCACATCGTCAGCGGCACGCTGGCCTTGATCAACACCCTGCCAGAAGCGCGCAAAGTGAAGTGGGTGCTTGACGTTGATCCCATCGAAGGCTGAAGCCGGATCGAAAAATTTAACGTCCCTCACACTTTTTATGAAAATTCTGTAACCGATTCCATTAACTATCTGTAAAAATGGTGGCGTCAGAAGTTCGGTGTTCAGGCGAGGAGAAGACGTTGAAGTCCAGGAAAGAGGTTGCCACGGCGACCATGAAAGACGTTGCCCAGAAAGCACAAGTCTCTACGGCAACCGTGTCCCGCGCATTAATGAACCCGGATAAAGTCTCTCAGGCGACCCGCAACCGGGTAGAACAGGCCGCGCTGGAAGTGGGGTATTTCCCACAGGCGATGGGGCGTAACGTTAAACGTAATGAGTCGCGGACCATCCTGGTGATTGTACCGGACATCTGCGATCCCTTCTTCAGCGAAATTATTCGCGGCATCGAAGTGACCGCTGCGGAGCAAGGGTATCTGGTGCTCATTGGCGACTGCGCGCACCAGAATCAGCAGGAAAAAACCTTTATCGACCTCATTATCACCAAGCAGATCGACGGCATGCTGCTGCTTGGTTCGCGCCTGCCGTTTGATGCCAGCATTGAAGAGCAGCGCAATTTACCGCCGATGGTGATGGCCAACGAGTTTGCGCCGGAGCTGGAACTGCCAACGGTGCATATTGATAACCTGACCGCCGCGTTCAACGCCGTTAACTACCTGCAGGAGCTGGGGCATAAACGGATTGGCTGCATTGCCGGCCCGGAAGAGATGCCGCTGTGTCACTATCGCCTGCAGGGCTATGTTCAGGCGCTTCGCCGAACCGGCGTGACGGTTGATCCGCACTACATTGCGCGCGGTAATTTTTCCTTCGAAGCCGGTGGTCAGGCGCTGGAAAAACTACTGGCGTTGCCTGAGCCGCCTACCGCAGTGTTCTGCCACAGCGACGTGATGGCGCTTGGGGCATTATCGTATGCGAAACGCCGCGGCCTGCGCATACCGAAAGATTTGTCGATTATCGGTTTCGATAATATTTCGCTTTCAGAATTTTGCGATCCCCCGCTCTCAACCGTTTCGCAGCCACGCTACGACATTGGCCGTGAAGCGATGCTTCTTTTGCTCGATCAGTTGCAGGGTCAAACAGTTAGCAGCGGATCGAGGTTGCTGGACTGCGAACTGATTATTCGCGGTTCTACCCAGGCATTGACTTAAAGTAAATGTCTTTAGGACACCCTTATCTGGTCAAAGCCCCGCCGCTTAAGTAACATGGCGGACTGACGAACGAATAAATACAGCGAAACGATAGTGGCACAACGAGATTATGTACGTCGCGGCCAGCCGGCACCTTCGCGACGCAAAAAGAGTAGCGCAAAGAAAAAGCAACGTAACCTGCCTGCTGTCTCGCCAGCAATGGTCGCTATTGCTGCGGCGGTACTGGTGGCCTTCATCGGCGGCCTGTACTTTATCACGCACCATAAAAAAGAAGAGGCTGAGGCCCTTCAGGGCAACAAAGTGGTTGGAAATGGTCTGCCACCGAAGCCTGAAGAGCGCTGGCGCTATATTAAAGAGCTGGAAAGCCGTCAGCCTGGCGTGCGTGCGCCGACCGAGCCATCCGCCGGTGGCGAGGTGAAAAATGCCGATCAGCTAACGGACGAACAGCGTCAGTTGCTGGCACAGATGCAGGCCGATATGCGCCAGCAGCCTACGCAGCTGAATGAAGTGCCGTGGAATGAACAAACGCCGGCGCAGCGTCAGCAAACACTGCAACTGCAGCGCCAGCGTCAGGCACAGATTCAGCAGCAACAACAACAGCAGCAGTGGACGCAAAACCAGCCGGTACAGCAGCCTAAAGCGCAGCCGCGCGTGACGGAACAGCCGTACCAGCAGCCGCAAACGCGAACGGCGCAGTCTCAGCCTGCTCAGCAGCCGAAGACCCAGACGCAGAAGCAAACGGCTCAACCGTATCAGGATCTGCTGCAGACGCCTGCGCATACCACCGCGCAGCAGCCGAAAACACAGCAGGCCGCACCGGTCACCAAAGAGACCGAGGCACCGAAGCAGACGGCTGAGAAGAAAGACGAACGCCGCTGGATGGTACAGTGCGGTTCGTTCAAAGGCGCCGAGCAGGCCGAAACGGTCCGCGCTCAGCTGGCATTTGAAGGATTTGACTCGCGCATTACCACCAATAACGGCTGGAATCGCGTGGTGATTGGCCCGGTCAAAGGCAAAGAAAATGCCGATGGCACCATTTCTCGTTTGAAAGTCGCCGGTCACACAAACTGCATCCGACTTGCTTCCGGGGGTTGAAACCCCCAAATTCCCCCCCATCTATCTTTCTATTCAGCCCTGAGCACAGGCTCAGGGCTTCTGTTTCCCGATTCTGTAACCAGGGGGTCTGCTCGTGACAACAATAGTAAGTGTACGCCGTAACGGCCACGTGGTAATCGCCGGTGATGGCCAGGCCACGCTGGGTAATACCGTAATGAAAGGCAACGTGAAAAAAGTCCGTCGTTTATACAACGACAAAGTGATCGCCGGTTTTGCAGGCGGCACGGCTGATGCTTTCACGCTGTTTGAACTGTTTGAACGTAAACTGGAAATGCACCAGGGTCATCTGGTGAAAGCCGCCGTTGAGCTGGCGAAAGACTGGCGAACCGACCGCATGCTGCGCAAACTCGAAGCGCTGCTGGCCGTGGCCGATGAAACCGCATCGCTGATCATCACCGGTAACGGTGACGTCATTCAGCCAGAAAACGACCTGATTGCCATCGGCTCTGGCGGCCCTTATGCCCAGGCTGCGGCTCGCGCACTGTTGGAGAATACCGACATGAATGCGCGTGATATCGCTGTGAAGGCGTTGGATATTGCGGGTGATATCTGCATCTATACCAACCACAACCACACCATCGAAGAATTGACCTCTAAAGCGTAAGGATCTCCCATGTCTGAAATGACCCCACGCGAAATTGTCAGCGAACTGGACAAACATATTATCGGCCAGGATAACGCCAAGCGTTCCGTGGCTATTGCTCTGCGTAACCGCTGGCGCCGCATGCAGCTCGACGAAGAGCTGCGCCATGAAGTGACGCCAAAAAACATTCTGATGATCGGCCCAACCGGTGTCGGTAAAACCGAAATCGCGCGCCGTCTGGCTAAACTGGCTAACGCGCCGTTCATCAAAGTTGAAGCCACTAAGTTCACCGAAGTGGGCTATGTAGGTAAAGAAGTTGACTCTATCATCCGCGATCTGACCGACTCGGCAATCAAGATGGTTCGCGTTCAGGCGATCGAGAAAAACCGCTATCGCGCGGAAGAGATGGCTGAAGAGCGTATTCTTGACGTGCTGATCCCGCCGGCGAAAAACAACTGGGGCCAGGCTGAACAGCAGGCTGAACCGTCTGCGGCACGTCAGGCATTCCGCAAAAAGCTGCGCGAAGGCCAGCTGGATGACAAAGAGATTGAGATCGATCTCGCCGCCGCGCCAATGGGTGTGGAAATCATGGCACCTCCTGGCATGGAGGAGATGACCAGCCAGCTGCAGTCCATGTTCCAGAACCTGGGCGGTCAGAAACAGAAAGCGCGTAAGCTGAAAATCAAAGATGCGATGAAGCTGCTGATTGAAGAAGAAGCAGCAAAGCTGGTGAACCCGGAAGAGCTGAAGCAGGATGCGATCGACGCGGTTGAGCAGCACGGTATCGTGTTTATCGACGAAATCGATAAGATCTGTAAGCGCGGTAACGCGTCCGGCCCGGACGTCTCCCGTGAAGGCGTGCAGCGCGACCTGCTGCCGCTGGTTGAAGGCTGCACCGTCTCCACCAAGCACGGGATGGTCAAAACGGACCACATCCTGTTTATCGCCTCCGGTGCGTTCCAGATTGCCAGCCCGTCTGACCTGATCCCGGAACTGCAGGGCCGTCTGCCTATCCGCGTTGAGCTGCAGGCGCTGACCACTGAAGATTTCGAACGTATCCTGACCGAGCCAAACGCGTCTGTGACCGTACAGTACAAAGCGCTGATGGCGACCGAAGGCGTGAACATTGAGTTCACCGAAGACGGTATCAAACGCATCGCCCAGGCGGCCTGGCAGGTCAACGAAACCACCGAGAACATCGGTGCGCGTCGTCTGCACACAGTGCTGGAACGCCTGATGGAAGATATCTCTTATGATGCGAGCGACCTGAACGGTCAAACCATTACCATTGACGCAGAATATGTGGGTAAACACCTGGATGCGTTAGTGGCAGATGAAGATCTGAGCCGTTTTATCCTATAATCGCGGTTACTGCATTCTCATCACATTTAATGGGGGCTAATGCCCCCATTTTTTTGGCTTAATAACTATGACTGATATCAGCCGTACTCAGGCGTGGCTCGAAAGTCTGCGCCCTAAAACCCTTCCTCTGGCCTTTGCCGCGATTATCGTCGGTACCGTCCTTGCCTGGTGGCAGGGGTATTTCAATCCGCTGGTTGCCGTGCTGGCGCTGGTCACCGCCGGTTTGTTGCAGATCCTCTCTAATCTCGCCAACGACTACGGCGATGCGGTTAAGGGTAGCGATAAGCCTGACCGTATCGGCCCTCTGCGCGGGATGCAGAAAGGGGTGATTACGCAGGCACAGATGAAGCGCGCGTTGATTATCACCGTGGTACTGATTTGTTTATCCGGCCTGGCGCTGGTGACGGTCGCCTCGAAAACCACCAGTGATTTCATTGGTTTTCTGGTGCTGGGCCTGCTCGCTATTATCGCCGCCATTACCTATACCGTCGGCACGCGCCCTTACGGTTATATCGGCCTGGGTGATATTTCCGTGCTGGTATTTTTTGGCTGGCTGAGCGTGATGGGCAGCTGGTACTTACAGGCGCATACGCTTATCCCTGCCCTGTTCCTGCCCGCCACCGCCTGCGGTCTGCTGGCAACGGCGGTACTTAATATCAACAACCTGCGCGATATCGACAGCGACCGTGAGAACGGCAAAAACACGCTGGCCGTGCGTCTGGGGCCGGTTAACGCGCGTCGCTATCATGCCTGCCTGCTGATGGGCGCCCTGCTCTGCTTCGCACTGTTCAACCTGATCTCGCTGCATAGCCTCTGGGGCTGGCTGTTTGTGCTCGCCGCGCCGCTGCTGATTAAGCAGGCCCGCTTTGTGATGCGTGAGCTCAGCCCGGCAGCCATGCCACCGATGCTTGAGCGCACGGTAAAAGGCGCATTGCTCACTAACCTGTTGTTCGTGATAGGGATTGTCCTGAGCCAGACGCTGAGTTAACTGACAAATATCAATTAACAATTGATGATTTTGCCAACAACGCATTTCGCACGATATACTGAACACATTCGCAGCAACAGAGCGTTAAACCTATGAAATACGATACCTCCGAGCTTTGTGACATCTACCAGGAAGATGTCAACGTCGTTGAACCGCTGTTCTCCAACTTTGGTGGACGGTCTTCGTTTGGCGGACAAATCATCACGGTGAAATGTTTCGAGGATAACGGGTTGCTGTACGATCTGCTCGAACAGAACGGTCGTGGTCGCGTGCTGCTGGTTGATGGCGGCGGCTCCGTACGTCGTGCATTGATTGACGCAGAACTGGCCGGAATTGCCGTGCAAAATGAATGGGAAGGCATTGTGGTCTACGGTTCAGTCCGCCAGGTGGACGATCTCGAAGACCTCGATATCGGCATTCAGGCGATTGCCGCCATTCCGGTAGGCGCCGCAGGTGAAGGCATTGGCGAAAGCGATATCCGCGTCAATTTCGGCGGCGTGACCTTCTTCTCCGGCGACCATCTCTATGCCGATAACACCGGCATTATCCTCTCCGAAGATCCGCTGGATATTGAGTAGTAAACAGTAAGCGAGCGCCATAAAAAAACCGCCAACAGCAATGTGGCGGTTTTTTTGTCCCTCGGGATTCGCGGTCCGTTGGGAAGGCTTGCAGGCTAATACCAAGGATCTTCATCATACTCTCGTCCAAACCTTGGGCAACCCCTCAGAAGCTTTATAAAATCCTAATTCTTTATGAATACCTTAACACCACGGTTGCTGCTTATTATGATGCAGCGTCCCTTTCCGCCATCTCGCAAATGGGCATCGGTCCAGGGAAAGGTGTATTCACAACCGTAAAACAGGCTAATACCAGGGCTTGTGTCCACCGACTTATCACCGGTGGTGAACGGTGGAGCGGTTAGCTGCAGGGACCGCATAATGAAACGCTATTTATGTATCGCGTTCATTGTCGCCAGCGTACTCGTTGTGAAGAGTGATGAACCCAATGTGTTCTTTGCTTTTGCTACGACAGCGCAGGACAAGTAGCGTTAAGGCCGCCTTGGGCGGCCTTTTTTATGGTTATTACCCATTCGCGATAACCATAAAAAAGCCGGGTGGCGGCTTCGCCTTACCCGGCCTACTCAGTTCAATCCCAGGGGAATTAAACCTCTTCCATACGTCCCAGCAGTGCCTGCAGACGTTCCTGCCAGCCGTTCTGCTGTTCACGCAACTGGTTGTTTTCGCGCTCCAGTTCTTCACGGCCGTGCTGAGCTGTCTGCACTTCTTGCGCCAGGCTGTTGTTCTTTTCTTTCAGCTCTTCAATTTCCATCTGCAGCAGCGTGATGGTGTCAATCGCCTGCTGTACTTTCGATTCCAGTTTCTCAAACACTTCTAAAGACATGATCCTACCTCTCCTGAATTGCAAGGCGACGCTTTAACGTAAACGCGCACAACATCTATGCCGATTGTATGAAGCCCCGTCGCCCCTGTCCAGCGACACACCGCGCAGATCGCGGTTTGCAACACTTTTCGGCCTCGTCCTGGTGCGTTCGCGGCAATTACCCCTAAGTTGTTAACTCATTAGTTAATGAAATGATTCAGCTCACACTCTCGCGCTGATGCAAAAATGCGCTTTATGGCGCGTAAACGCTCATTTTATTGACGCAGACCACACATTTTAATTTCGATATTTCTCGTTTTTGCTCGTTAACGATAAATTAACACTATGTCTACAGGACATCATGGCTGTCACGGGCGGCCATGCTAACAATAAACATCAATCTCTTCAGGATTCCGATTATGAGTCAGACATCAACCTTAAAAGGCCAGTGCATTGCCGAGTTCCTTGGTACCGGGTTGTTGATATTCTTCGGAGTGGGCTGTGTTGCTGCACTGAAAGTGGCAGGTGCCAGTTTTGGTCAGTGGGAAATCAGTATTATCTGGGGTCTGGGTGTGGCGATGGCCATCTACCTGACTGCAGGGGTTTCTGGCGCACATCTTAACCCGGCGGTGACCATCGCACTGTGGCTGTTCGCGTGCTTCGACGGACGCAAAGTTGTTCCTTTCATTATTTCTCAATTTGCCGGCGCGTTTTGCGCAGCGGCGTTAGTTTACGGGCTTTATTACAATCTTTTCATCGACTTCGAACAGACGCATCATATGGTGCGCGGCAGCGTCGAAAGTCTGGATCTGGCAGGTATCTTCTCAACGTATCCAAACCCGCATATCAATTTTGTGCAGGCGTTCGCAGTTGAAATGGTGATTACCGCTATTCTGATGGGCGTTATCCTGGCGCTGACCGACGACGGAAACGGCATTCCGCGCGGCCCGCTGGCACCTCTGCTGATTGGCCTGCTGATTGCGGTGATCGGCGCATCCATGGGCCCGCTGACCGGCTTTGCGATGAACCCGGCGCGTGATATCGGACCAAAAGCGTTCGCCTTTATCGCAGGCTGGGGCGACGTGGCCTTCACCGGTGGCAAAGACATTCCTTACTTCCTGGTTCCGCTGTTTGCGCCGGTTGTCGGGGCTGCGCTGGGTGCGTTTAGCTATCGCAAATTAATTGGTCGCCACTTACCGTGCGACACCTGTGTGGACGAGGAGAAAGAGACGACTTCTACCGCACAACAAAAAGCTTCGCTGTAATCTGACTACGGGACTTACACCATGACCGAAAAAAAATATATCGTTGCGCTCGACCAGGGCACCACCAGCTCCCGCGCTGTCGTAATGGATCATGACGCGAACATTGTCAGCGTGTCACAGCGTGAATTTGAGCAAATATATCCTCGTCCAGGCTGGGTAGAGCACGACCCGATGGAGATCTGGGCATCGCAAAGCTCCACGCTGGTCGAAGTGCTGGCGAAAGCCGATATCAGTTCTGACGAAATAGCCGCGATTGGTATTACCAACCAGCGTGAAACGACAATCGTCTGGGAACGTGAAACCGGCAAGCCAATTTATAACGCCATCGTCTGGCAGTGTCGTCGTACGTCAGAGATTTGCGAACAGCTGAAGCGCGACGGTATGGAAGAGTACGTCCGCAGCGCCACGGGCCTGGTAGTCGACCCGTATTTCTCGGGTACCAAAGTGAAGTGGATCCTTGACCACGTGGAAGGTTCACGTGAGCGTGCAAAACGCGGCGAACTGCTGTTCGGTACCGTCGATACCTGGCTTATCTGGAAGATGACCCAGGGTCGCGTCCACGTCACGGACTACACCAACGCCTCGCGCACCATGCTGTTCAACATCAACACGCTGGAGTGGGATGACAAGATGCTGGACGCGCTGGATATTCCACGCGCTATGCTGCCAGAAGTACGTAAATCTTCTGAAGTGTACGGTCAGACCAACATCGGTGGTAAAGGCGGCACGCGTATTCCTATCGCCGGTATCGCCGGTGACCAGCAGGCGGCGCTGTTCGGCCAACTGTGCGTTAAAGAAGGGATGGCGAAAAACACCTACGGTACCGGCTGCTTTATGCTGATGAATACCGGCGAGAAAGCGGTGAAATCAGAAAACGGTCTGCTGACCACCATCGCCTGCGGCCCACGCGGTGAAGTGAACTATGCGCTGGAAGGTGCGGTGTTCATGGCGGGTGCATCCATCCAGTGGTTGCGCGACGAAATGAAGCTTATCAGTGATGCGTTCGACTCCGAGTACTTCGCCACCAAAGTGAAGGATACCAACGGCGTGTACGTGGTACCTGCGTTTACCGGTCTGGGCGCACCGTACTGGGATCCGTATGCACGCGGCGCGATTTTCGGCCTGACGCGTGGTGTGAATGCTAACCACATTATTCGCGCCACCCTGGAATCTATCGCTTACCAGACGCGCGACGTACTGGAAGCGATGCAGGCTGACTCCGGCATCCGTCTGCACGCTCTGCGCGTGGACGGCGGTGCGGTCGCGAACAACTTCCTGATGCAGTTCCAGTCCGACATTCTGGGCACCCGCGTGGAACGCCCGGAAGTGCGCGAAGTGACCGCGCTGGGTGCGGCGTACCTTGCGGGTCTGGCGGTCGGCTTCTGGCAGAATCTGGACGAGCTGCAGGAAAAAGCGGTTATCGAACGTGAATTCCGCCCTGGCATCGAAACCACCGAGCGTAACTACCGCTACAGCGGCTGGAAGAAAGCGGTGAAACGCGCCCTGGCGTGGGAAGAGCACGAAGAGTAATCATACATTCCCTCTCCCCCGGGGCTGAGGGTTCCCCAGAAAAATGAAAAGCACGATGAAGTGTGATCTACTGGTTGCGCTAACAAATCAGAAGAGACCTCATC
>NZ_LOMM01000029.1:0-52582 GCF_001605945.1 Enterobacter sp. SENG-6 | reverse complement strand
GGGCTGGAGAAAGGGTCATTCTGAGAATGAAGATTCCGACGTTACTAACTGAGTGTTGTATCTAATCGTGGGGGCAGGTCAGTGGTGCATCTCTGGCTCGCGTGGAGCGTGGTGATCCTGTCTGTCCTGCACGGGCTTGCCGCCCTTAAACATCATTTCATCGATAAAGACGATACGTTAAAGCGCATGCTTGGCCGTTCGTCAGTTGACTCTGGAGCATAAAATGAAAAAACACCTGCTGGGTATCGCATTAGGTTCTCTGCTATTCACCACCGGTTCTGCCGTGGCGGCTGATTATAAAATTGATAAAGAAGGCCAGCATGCTTTCGTCAATTTCCGTATTCAGCACCTCGGTTATAGCTGGCTGTACGGTACCTTTAAAGATTTTGACGGCACATTCACCTTTGACGATAAAAATCCTGCCGCCGATAAGGTCAATGTGACCATTAATACGAATAGCATCGACACCAACCATGCAGAGCGCGATAAACATTTGCGTAGTGCGGAATTCCTGAATGTATCAAAATTCCCACAGGCGACCTTTACGTCGACCGAAGTGAAGAAAGAAGGTGAGAAGCTGAATATTATCGGTAATCTGACGCTCAATGGCGTCACGAAACCGGTGACCCTGGAAGCCAAATTACTCGGCCAGGGTGACGATCCGTGGGGTGGCAAACGTGCAGGTTTTGAAGCCGCAGGGAAAATTCATCTGAAAGATTTTAATATCACCACGGATTTGGGTCCGGCGTCTCAGGACGTAGAACTGATTATTTCCGTTGAAGGTGTTCAGCAGAAAGCATAATAAACACGCCCGGCAGGGTTTGACATTGCCGGGCGTCATTATCATTCCGGGTCAGGAATACCCAGTTTGGTATTCAGGCGGCCACGGGATTTATTAAAAATCTTATTGCCGTTTTCACGTCCCGCACGACGTCGGCGCTGCTCCTCTTCCGGCAGCATGCTCTCTTCACTGCACAGTTCGCTACAGCAGCCGTTAAATTTCTCTGCGCACGCCGGGCACTGAATAAACAGCAGATGACAACCGTCATTTTTGCAGTTGGTGTGGGTATCGCACGGTGCGCCGCACTGGTGGCAATGGGCAATCACGTCTTCTGAAATACGCTCACCCATTCGCTCGTCAAAGACAAAGTTTTTACCGATAAAACGCACCGGTAACCCCTGCTCACGGGCACGGCGGGCATACTCGATGATACCGCCTTCGATATGCCAGACCTTATTAAATCCGTTATGTTTCATCCACGCGCTGGCTTTTTCGCAGCGAATACCGCCGGTGCAGTACATAACGATTTTCTTATCTTTATGTTCCTGCATCATCTCAACCGCTTTCGGCAGTTGCTCGCGGAAGGTGTCGGCCGGGATTTCCATTGCGTTCTCGAAATGGCCCACTTCATATTCGTAGTGGTTACGCATATCGATGAATACCGCGTCAGGGTCATCAAGCATCGCATTGACTTCCGCCGCCTTCAGGTATTCCCCCACGTCGGCCGGGTTGAAGGCCGGGTCGTCAATGCCGTCTGCCACGATACGCTCACGCACTTTCATACGCAGCACCCAGAATGATTTACCGTCATCGTCCAGGGCGATGTTCAGGCGTAAGCCGTTCAGCGCCGGATCGAAGCCGTAAAGAAAATCGCGGAAGGCGCTTACGTTGCTTTCCGGGATGCTGATCTGGGCGTTGATACCTTCACGCGCCAGATAGACGCGCCCAAAGACGTTCAGCGCGGTGAAGGCTTTATAGAGCTCATCGCGGGTCGCTTGCGGATCGTTGATCGTGAAGTATTTATAGAATGAGATGGTCGTGCGCGGTTCGGTTTCAGCCAACATACGCGCTTTCAACATCTCATTCGATACGCGGTTGTGTAACACTGGCATGGTGTACAAGTCCTGCAATCGTTATTGAGAAAGGAAAATCGGTCGGCATCATATAGCAAACAATAACAATTTACATCCACACAATTTACGCTACATTTCTGTCAGCCTGAACTATGCGTCATAACATTTGCTGCATTAGCGCGCGTTTCGACATCAGACATTTTGGCTATGTAGTAAAAAATGAGACACTAAGACCTTCAGGACGTTAGAAAACAGGACCGACATGACCCAATTACCGAAATTTACCGTCACCCTTTTGCATCCTCGCTATTGGTTGACCTGGCTTGGCATTGGCTTTTTATGGCTTCTGGTCCAACTCCCCTACCCGGTTATTTTCCGTCTGGGCAAAAGCCTGGGTCGTCTTGCGCAAATGTTTATGAAGCGTCGCGCCAGAATCGCCTACCGCAACCTTGAACTGTGCTTTCCGGACATGAGCGAGGCTGAACGTCATGACATGGTGACCAGGAATTTTGAGTCTGTCGGCATGGGGCTGATGGAAACAGGAATGGCGTGGTTCTGGCCGGACAAACGCATGGCACGCTGGAGCGTCGTTGCCGGTACGGGGATGGCGCCGGTACATTCGCTGCAGGCGAATCAGACGGGCGTGCTGCTGATTGGCGTACACTTTCTGACCCTGGAAATCGGCGCCCGTATGTTCGGTATGCAGGCACCCGGCATTGGGGTTTATCGTCCAAACGACAACCCGGTTATTGATCTGATCCAGACCAATGGCCGTATGCGGTCCAACAAAAGCATGATCGACCGTAAGGATCTGAAGGGTATGATCCGCGCCCTCAAATCAGGTGAAGTAGTCTGGTATGCCCCCGATCACGACTACGGCCCGCAATCCAGCGTATTTGTTCCGTTCTTTGCCGTTGAAGAGGCGGCCACCACCACGGGCACCTGGATGCTGGCACGCATGTCCAAAGCCGCCATCGTCCCTTTTGTTCCGCGCCGCAAACCGGATGGTTCGGGTTACGAATTGATTATGCTGGAGCCCGAACTGGCGCCTCCACTGGATGATGCTGAAACCACCGCACGCTGGATGAACGGCATTGTCGAGAAATGCATTATGCTCGCACCGGAGCAGTACATGTGGCTGCACCGCCGCTTTAAAACGCGGCCAGAAGGCACGCCGTCCCGCTATTAATTCCCCCTGCGGCCCTTTGGGCCGCTCCCTGTTTTAGCTTTAAAAGCTCTGCCTCATTGCGGCAATCATAACCCAGGCGCATAATTAGCAGGCTTATTACTTCATGCCTTACGGTGCGCTGCACCTCATTATGCGGATTGTTATGTCACCCTCAGATGCCCCCATAAACTGGAAACGTAACCTTACGGTTGCCTGGCTTGGCTGTTTTCTTACCGGCGCGGCGTTTAGCCTCGTGATGCCCTTTCTGCCCCTGTACGTTGAACAACTGGGCGTGACGGGCCACAGTGCGCTCAATATGTGGTCTGGTCTGGTGTTCAGCATCACTTTCCTCTTCTCCGCCATTGCTTCGCCGTTCTGGGGCGGCCTTGCCGACCGTAAAGGGCGTAAAATCATGCTGCTGCGCTCGGCGCTGGGAATGGCCATCATCATGGCGTTAATGGGTGTGGCGCAGAACGTCTGGCAGTTTCTGATTTTGCGCGCGCTACTTGGCCTGCTGGGAGGATTTATTCCCAACGCGAATGCGCTGATCGCCACTCAGATCCCGCGTCATAAAAGCGGCTGGGCGCTCGGGACGCTCTCAACCGGAGGCGTCAGCGGCGCCTTGCTGGGGCCTCTGGCGGGCGGCTTGCTGGCGGACAGCTATGGCCTGCGCCCGGTGTTTTTCATTACTGCCAGCGTGTTGTTCCTCTGCTTTATCGTTACGCTGATCTGCATTCGTGAAAACTTCACCCCCGTCGCCAAAAAAGAGATGCTCCACGCACGGGATGTGCTGGCTTCACTCAAAAACCCCAGACTGGTACTGAGCCTGTTCGTGACGACCCTGATTATTCAGGTCGCGACCGGTTCGATTGCCCCTATTCTGACGCTGTACGTTCGCGATCTGGCCGGTAACGTGAGCAACATTGCGTTTATCAGCGGGCTGATTGCCTCCGTACCCGGCGTGGCGGCGCTGCTTAGCGCCCCGAGGTTAGGGAAACTGGGAGACCGCGTCGGCCCGGAAAAGATCCTGATTTGTGCGCTGGTGATCTCCGTGCTGCTGCTCATTCCCATGTCGATGGTGCAATCACCCTGGCAGCTGGGCGTTCTGCGCTTTTTGCTGGGTGCCGCCGACGGGGCGTTACTGCCCGCCGTTCAGACCCTGCTGGTTTACAACTCCACGAACCAGATCGCCGGGCGTATCTTTAGCTACAACCAGTCATTTCGCGACATCGGCAACGTCACCGGCCCGCTTGTCGGAGCCGCGGTTTCCGCCAGCTTCGGTTTTCGCGCCGTGTTTATCGTCACGGCGGGCGTAGTGCTGTTTAATGCGGTTTACTCGTGGTTCAGTTTATCCCGGACATTACGGCCGGTGGCGGAATAAGACAAATACGTGACGGCTTATTTTCGCATTCATACTTGCAGAATCAGATATTCAGCTATTCTTTCCCTGAAACCTTCTGGAAAACAGGGAGACACCAATGACCATGTACGCCACGCTGGAAGAAGCTATTGATGCCGCTCGTGAAGAGTTCCTCGCCGATAACCCCGGCGTTGATGAAGAAGATGCGGACGTGCAACAACTCAACATCCAAAAGTATGTCCTTCAGGACGGAGATATTATGTGGCAGGCCGAATTCTTTGCTGACGAAGGTGAAGAAGGCGAATGTTTGCCGATCCTGAGCGGTGAAGGAGCTCAGGCCGTCTTTGATGGTGACTATGACGAAATTGAGTTGCGTCAGGAGTGGCTGGAAGAGAACACCCTGCACGAGTGGGATGAGGGTGAATTTCAGCTCGAGCCACCGCTGGATACGGAAGAAGGTCAAACCGCAGCTGACGAATGGGACGAGCGTTAATTCCCGTTACTCATAGGGGCCGTGGCTGGCATCGATGGGCAACAACAGCGTATCGAAAATCAGCGAGAACGGCAGATCGAGCACCGTCAGGTAGCGCCATGCGGAATCCCGGACATCCCATTTCACGCCCGGATAGTACTGATTCCCGTGGCCCTGCCCCGGAATGGTGCGACTGATGATGCTGCCGCAGCCGCTCAGCAGACATGCCATCATGACGACGATGATTATTTTCATCCGTTACCTCTAAAAAAATACCGGCGTTTAAGCCGGTATTTTATCTGGCGGGTGGCACATTGCTTACCCGCCCTACGTAGCCACTTACTTCGCCTTCAGCGCCAGCGGGTTAAGCTTCAGATCGTTGTAGTAGTTCACCCACGAGGAGTAGCGCTCCGGGGAAGACCACACACGGTAGTGCAGACGCGACATAGTCACCGGATCGCTTAACAGCACCAGACGGCGGTCGCGGTTAAGTTTCTCTGGCGTCTCGTTCAGCGCCTGTTCAACGTGACGATCGCGGGCAATCTCCAGCACCTTACTGGCACGGTGACGCGCGGTAGCCATTGCCGTTGCCAGGGCGTTAAACGACGGGTTAAACACCGCGTGCATAAAGCCATCATCCAGCGTACGACGGCGGTTCTGCTCCAGATAGGTGTCAGTATCCACCAGCACCTTCGGCGGCGAATACTCTTCCGGGATCAGGAACAGCTTCCAGCGTTTGGTACGCAGGCCAACCGTTGAGCGGCTTGAAATGACCGACACAAACGGCGACAGGATCAGCGAGAAGACAATCGGCGCCAGCCAGAACAGGAAGCGCAGATCCAGCCATGCCATCCCAGCAGCCCACACCAGCCCCAGCAGCAGCTGCGAGCCGTGACGCATAAAGGCTTCACCCCACGGCGTGGAGTCATCATCACGCTGCGGTGAGTTCCAGACCACTTCCCAGCCCAGGAACGCGCTGACCACAAATACGGTATGGAACAGCATACGTACCGGTGCCAGCAGCACGGAGAACAGTACTTCCAGCAGCAGTGAAACCGTTACCCGCCAGAAACCGCCATACTCCTTCGAGCCTTTGCACCAGATCAGAATGATACTGAGCAGCTTCGGCAGGAACAGCAGCACCATGGTGGAGGCAAAAAGCGCTATCGCCAGCTCCGGGCGCCACTGTGGCCACACCGGGAACAGCTGACGCGGTTGCAGGAAGTACTGCGGCTCCGTCAGCGCATGCACCACCTGCAGAGCCGTGGACAGCGCCAGGAACATAAACCACAGCGGCGCGGAGAGATAAGACATCACGCCGGTCAGGAACACCGCACGGTGAACCGGGTGCATCCCTTTCACGAGGAACAGACGGAAGTTCATCAGGTTCCCGTGACACCAGCGGCGGTCACGCTTAAGTTCGTCCAGCAGGTTCGGCGGCAGTTCTTCATAGGATCCAGGCAGATCGTAGGCAATCCAGACGCCCCACCCTGCACGACGCATCAGCGCCGCTTCCACGAAGTCGTGCGACAGAATCGAGCCGGCAAACGAACCTTCGCCCGGCAGCGGTGCCAGCGCACAGTGCTCAATAAACGGCTTCACGCGGATAATGGCGTTGTGACCCCAGTAGTGGGACTCACCCAACTGCCAGAAGTGCAGACCGGCAGTAAACAGCGGCCCGTATACACGGGTGGCAAACTGCTGGCAACGCGCGTAAAGCGTGTCCATGCCGGACGCTTTTGGCGAAGACTGAATGATACCCGCGTTCGGGTTAGCTTCCATCAGACGCACCAGACCGCTCAGACAATCACCGCTCATCACCGAGTCGGCGTCCAGCACCACCATGTAGCTGTACTGGTTACCCCAGCGACGGCAGAAGTCATCGATGTTACCGCTTTTACGCTTCACACGACGACGGCGACGACGGTAGAAGATCTGACCTTCGCCCTGTACTTCTGCAATCAGCTCCATCCAGGCTTTTTGCTCGGCAACGCAGATGTCCGGATTGTAGCTGTCGCTCAGGATATAGACGTCGAAATGGGCGGCGTTACCGGTCGCCTTAACGGACTCCCAGGTTGCGCGCAGCCCCGCGAATACGCGGTCAACGTCTTCGTTACAGATAGGCATAATCAGCGCCGTGCGGTGCTCAGGATTCAGGGGTTCATCCCCGACCGTAGACGCCGAAATGCTGTATTTGTCTCGTCCCATCAGCAGCTGCAGGAAGCCCATCAGCGCGGTCCAGAAACCGGCCGAAACCCAGCAGAAGAGAACGGCGAACAGCAGAAGAATGCCACTTTGCAGGATATACGGCAGCAGTTGCATGAAGGAGACCCAGATATCCTGGCCCATCATGTCTGCCGGGTTGATCAGCGCCCAGCCCTGGTAAGGCAGAATCGTCTTCATGTACCAGGTTGCGACAACCGTCTGCGCCAGCGTCAGCAGCAGAAGAATGTAGCGACGGATCGTCCCCACGGTACGCCATTTCTGTTCGGAGGCCTGCTCTTCTTTTGTCAGACGCGACAGATAGCGTGGCGTCACGTCACGCCCGCGCAGGCGATCCCAGAAGCGGCCAACCGGGTTGGTACGCCAGGGGTCGGGGAACATGGAAGAACGCGTTGCTTTCGGCATCGCCTGAAGCTGATCGCGTCCTTCGTCGTCTTTAATCAACTGCCCTTCTGCCAGCGAGTCCGGCCATGCCTGCTCCAGACGTGCCTTCACTGACCCCAGCGGAGAATCGTCATCACGTGAAAACTGACGATGTTCCCCATCCAGCGCGGCATGTACCGCGCGGATGTCGCTCTCAGGCAGTGCCGCTTTTTCGATATCCGTCAGCGGCATGGCATCAATATATTCAGATGTATTATTCATTGGCAGGTAGCTGATAGCTCCAGGTTTCACTCAGCGGCTGATCGTTACTGACCAGCGCAGCGCGCATTTCAGTAGTCTGTTTCGGATCTTTCACTTTCACGCGCAGGGTCAGACGCCACCCTTTCGTTACCGGGTTGTAACGTACGGTGTTCTCAACAATCTCACCGTTATCACCGATGCTGGCCTGGGCGGTCACGGCAGTATCTGGCGCCAGTTTCTTCATGTCCTGACCGGTGAAGTCCACCACGAAAGCGACGGTACCGTCAGGCTGACGGATAAGATTAGACTGTTTCACGTCACCCGTTGAACGGCGAGTCTGCATGACATACGCGTTATCCGGCGCATGCAGTTTGTCTTCGTCACGGCTAAAGGTGATCGTGTATTTGAAGTTCATCTCTTTCCCGGCTTCCGGCAGCTGATCCGGCGTCCAGTAAGCGACGATGTTATCGTTGGTTTCATCATTGGTTGGGATTTCAACCAGTTCAACCTTCCCTTTGCCCCAGTCACCTTTCGGGGTCACCCACGCGCTTGGACGCAGGTCGTAGCGGTCATCCAGATCTTCAAAGCGAGAGAACTGACGGCCACGCTGCAGAAGGCCGAAACCTTGCGGGTTTTCCATCGCAAAGCTGCTGACAGCCAGATGTTTCGGGTTGTTCAGCGGACGCCAGATCCACTCACCGTTACCGGCATGAATAGACAGGCCGTTGGAATCGTGCAGTTCAGGACGGAAGTTGGTCGCCGGTGACGGCTGGTTCGGCCCAAACAGGAACATACTGGTCAGCGGCGCAACGCCCAGTTTACCCACTTTGTCGCGCAGGTAGACTTTAGACTGCACGTCAACCACCGTGTCACGCCCTGGCATGATCACAAAGCGGTACGCGCCCGTTGCACGCGGGGAATCCAGCAGTGCGTAGATAGTCAGACGTTTATCCGTTGGTTTTGGACGTTCGATCCAGAACTCGCGGAAACGTGGGAATTCTTCACCTGATGGCAGCGCGGTATCAATAGCCAGGCCGCGCGCAGAAAGCCCGTACACCTGTCCCGCGCCAATAACGCGGAAGTAGCTGGCGCCGAGCATGCTGACGATTTCGTCGTTTTTATCTTTGCTGTTGATCGGGTAAAGCACCTTGAAGCCTGCAAAGCCCAGATCTTTAACCGTATCTTTGTCGTGCTGCACATCGCCAAAATTGAAGTAATCCGGGCTGTATTTGATTTTACGTACCGCCGTTGCCGTGACTTCATTGATGGCAACAGGGGTATCGAAGTACATACCCTGATGATAAAACTCAAGCTTGAACGGGGTCTTAATATTGTTCCAGTACGCTTTATCGTGATTGAACTGGATCTGCTGATAGTCCGCATATTTCATGTCGCGGAAAACGGAGGGCAAGTTACTTTTCGGCGCTTCGTAGCTCTTGCCTGCCATCGATTTTGCCTGTTTTGCGACATCGTCGATGTTAAAGGCCAGTGCCGATGAGGTATACAGGGATAACACCACTGCAGCACCCAACCAACGCATTTTCATCATCTGTGGTTTATGTTTCATAATAAGTAAGCACTTCCCCCTTTGTGTGCTTATATCGATCCGATCCATTTTAATGGAAACTCAGGCAATCCGACAACATTATCACCGCTTTGTTCAGCTCGCTGGCTCAGGGATTAAGCAAATGAAAGAACCCGCTTTTCACTTTGCGTGCTTATCCTGGAGACAGGGTGTCGGTCTTGGTGTAGGGTTGGCTTCGAATGTAACCATTATGAGTCTTAGGGATAAGGCGAAAAGTCTGAGAATGCACAAAGTTATATGAGCACAACACCTGTAGAACGTGAATACTTCCTCGACTCGATCCGGGCATGGCTGATGCTATTAGGGATCCCCTTCCACATTTCACTGATTTACTCCAGCCACACCTGGCATGTTAATAGTCAAATGCCCTCCTGGTGGCTGACGCTGTTTAATGACTTTATTCACGCCTTCCGCATGCAGGTGTTTTTTGTCATTTCAGGTTATTTCTCTTATATGCTGTTTCTGCGCTACCCCATCAAGCGCTGGTGGAAAGTGCGCGTGGAGCGCGTCGGCATTCCGATGCTCACCGCCATTCCTCTGCTGACGCTGCCGCAGTTCATCATGTTGCAGTACGTAAAGGGTAAAGCGGAGAACTGGCCTAATCTGTCGCTGTACGAAAAATACAACACCCTGGTTTGGGAGCTGGTGTCCCACCTCTGGTTCCTGCTGGTACTGGTGGTCCTTACCACGGTCAGCGTGTTGATTTTTAGCCGCTTTCGCCGCCATTTAAGCGATAAAGCTAACGCCTTTTTCGCCAGTATCACCCTGGGAAAACTGTCGCTGCTCTTTTTGCTGCTGGGCATCGCCTATGCGGCAGTGCGACGGACGCTGTTTATTGTTTATCCGCCGATTCTGAGCGACGGATTATTCAATTTTGTGGTGATGCAGTCGCTGTTCTACATTCCCTTCTTTTTAATCGGGGCGCTGGCCTTTATTTATCCGAAGCTTAAATCGCTGTTTACGACGCCCTCACCGTGGTGTGCTTTTAGTGCCGCCATCGCGTTTGCGGCCTATCTGTTAAATCAGCGCTACGGCAGCGGCGATGCGTGGATGTATGAAACCGAGAGCGTCATTACCATGCTGCTGGGCCTGTGGATGGTGAATGTGGTCTTTGCGCTGGGCCACCGGCTGCTTAATTTTAAGTCCAGCCGCGTCACCTATTTCGTCAATGCTTCGCTGTTTATCTATCTGGTGCACCACCCCCTGACGTTGTTCTTCGGGGCCTATATCACACCGCATATCGCCTCCAACACGCTGGGCTTCTTTACCGGGCTGGTCTTTGTGATTGGAATCGCCATCGTGCTTTACGAAATCCATCTGCGGATACCGCTTCTGCGTTTCCTTTTCTCCGGGAAACCGCAGGTAAGAGCATCATAAAAAAACGCGGCGCACTCAGTGCGCCGCGTGTGTTTCAGATCTCTAATTCCTGTCCGCGCTGGGTCAACAGCCGCTGATAAAGATGCAGTGTCTCCTCATCGAAACAGACAAATGTCACTTTTTCGGGCATCGGTTTAAGCGACAGGTAACGATACACGGTGTCTACCGCAATCGTCGCTGCGGCAGCTTTCGGATAGCCATACACTCCGGTGCTGATGGCCGGAAACGCCATGGTTTTATAGCCATTATCAGCGGCCAGACGCAGGCAGTTTCGGTAGGCCTCTTCGAGGATACTCGCCTCGTGCCGATCGCCGCCATGCCATACTGGCCCCACGGCATGAATCACCGCTTTCGCGGGAAGATCGCCCGCAAGCGTAATAACGGCATGACCCGGTGGGCACTCCCCCTGTTGCTGACGCACAGTCTTGCAGGCTTCCAGCAGTTGCGGTCCGGCAGCCCGGTGGATAGCACCATCCACGCCACCGCCGCCCATCAGTGACGGATTGGCTGCATTGACGATCACATCAACGTGCATCGTCGTGATATCGCCATGAATAACGTCAATTTGCGGTTTCATAAATACCCTCTGCTTCCCGCCATTTTCTTAAGTGTATCGCAGAGGTACCCGAGAGAAAAAACTATCGGGAAAAACCTCTTCCGCCGTAAAGCGGAAGAGCACACATCAGCGGTACTGAATTTGTACCACCGCGAGCGTTTTTTCAGGATTGAGGTACTTCATGCTGAGGGTGGCGAGGCTGGTATCGGTCACATGGCCATTCAGTGCATCTTCATAACTGACCATGCGCGTATGAATCCGGTTATTTTCCGGGCATGACAACGCAAACTGCCGCGTTTGTGCAGTCACTTCACAGGGGTCGGCGACAATCGCGCCGCGAAAATGAATGACCCCACCCTCAACAACCGTCGCCGCAAAAACCGGGGTTACAAAAAGAGAAACGAGCAGACTAAAACCAGAAGCGAGTTGAGCGATATATTTGGTCACGTGTATGTACTCCTCAATGAAAATCGTCCTTGAGGGGTAAAAGCGCTCCATTAAAGCAAACGTAGTTTCACGTTCCGGAACTTAGTTGCTCAGTTCCTGTTATCAGCATAGCTCAACGGTGAAGGCCTGCCACATTGGCAAATCATTGATTTTATGAATGATTAAAGCCTCTTCTCCGGCGGTGACCACTGCTGTGATAAATGAAGCGATTTACCATCAGAGACGGTGACAATAATGTTCACCGTATCCCCCGTACCAATATTTAAACTCAGCCGCGTTAAATCGATCGTCTGATTAGCGGGGATAAAAAGCCTGTTTTGCTGGCGTGATGTACTTTGGCCACTCTGCCCTTCCCGTTCAGCCACGATTTGTACCAGACAATCACACGGCATTGTCAGCGTAACCTGGGGAATAATGGTGGTCATATCGCCCTGCTGCGATGTGTTAAACGTTATTTGACTGGAAAGCGCGGCAAGGAGAATTAAGGTATTCATGATGCTCTCCCGAAAAAAAAACAGGGCCTCAGCCCTGTTTTTTTGTAGCACAGATTTCAGTATTAATACTGATAAGCTGCAGCGTGGTTACCAAAACCAATCTGGGTAACATTGACCGTAGAATTAGACGCAGTCTGATCAACCATTGCGCCGTTAAATCCACCGTACTGGCTCACATTCATTGTAGAGTCGTGACTGTTCCATTGATCAAGCGTTGCGCTGTTGGCAAAACCATTCTGAGTCAGAGAGATAGTGCTGTCGTCAGAACCTTGTCCAACATCTGCGCCATTACCGCCACCGCTTTGGCTAATAGACAGCGTTGAATCTCTGGCATTGGTCTGCAAGGTGACAGCTGAGTTACCGCCACCGTTCTGGTAAATATTCAGGGTTGAATTTGGGCCATTACCGCCTTGACCATGGCCATGACCGTGTCCATGGCCCCAGCCACCTTGATCAATGAGACCGGCCATAGCACTACCAGAAACGACGATTGCTGCAAGAGCTGCCACTTTGATAAATTTCATGGTAAAACCCCCATCGGATTGATTAAAGTCGCCGCGAATAACTAACGTTGAATAACGCGAATTGCCATTTGCGACTGTTTTTGCACTACAACTGCGTTTTTCTGAGTACCGTACTGCGTGATGCTTGCCCTATTACCCGACCCTTTCTGGATAATTTTTGCACTATTACCAAATCCATCCTGCGTAATATCTGCATCATTCGCAAAGCCGCTCTGAGCAATATACGCAATATTATAAGTCCCTGATTGATCAACCCGCGCCCTGTTACCTGACCCATCCTGGGAAACGATGGACAATAATTTTGAACCGTCCTGGCGCACCTGAGCGTCATTAAGTACACCCTGTTGACCAATAATGGCTGCCTGATTTAATGATGTACGGCTTAATTCATTTACCGCAAAGTTATATTCAGAGGTAGCCAAATCTGAATTCGCCGCGGTGACAACCCCAGGCGCTCCCAGTAATGTAAACATCATAAATAACGATGTGTTTTTCATGTTGCCACCCTGGACCTGGCTGTTTTAAAAGACTTCAGGTTAGAACAACGCATATTTTGTTAACGCGTCGTTACGGTGAAGAGTATGTCTGCCGAAACACGTTAAATATCTCACCCGCGCGGCTTATTTTTATTTTTCAGGTCACCTCAAAGTAGTAATTCCTGAACAAAAATAGCGATAAGCGAAGCCATTTAATTTTTATAAAGCCTTATCCCTCGCAAATGGGTGAAACATCGCAGCGGCTGTTCCGACGCGAGAGAGGAAGGGTTAAACGTAACGACAGGATGACATTAACGTTAACGTGTGACACAAGACGCGATTTCTTAAGGCGAAGCGGCATTCATTCCATAGGTTAGATTCCTTTTGAAACTCATACTTTAAAATTTCTGAAAAAGAATAGCATAAAAACATTAAAATCAGTCACATATAAATATTTGTATGATTTTTAAAATCTGTGCATCATTATTTAGCTGTACAACTTTTTCATCAATTAAAGGCTTTCAAGAAGGCACAAATTCATAAATTAATATTGATTTTTACATCTTGTTACATGTTTAACACTTGCTTTAAACTTCGTAAAAGCTAGATTGAAATTAGATGTACGAAATTCGTTTTATATTTCCCTCCCTTGTGGAGGTTATGGTTTGATTCTACACACAGCAGCGCAACATCTGTCAGTACTTCTGGTGTCCTCTTTTCGCAGGAGGACAACTGCCAGGTGTCATAAAAAAGTGGGGTTTCATCATGTATAATGAAGTCCATAGTTTACATGGTCATACATTACTGTTGATCACAAAACCTTCTTTGCAGGCGACCGCTTTATTACAACATTTAAAGCAATCTTTATCACTGAACGGGAAATTGCATAATATTCAACGTTCTTTCGATGATATTGCACCTGGCTGCATTATTCTTTTCGATATGATGGAAGCGGATAAAAAGCTCATCCATTACTGGCAAGATACTTTGAGCAGGAAAAACAATAACATCCGCGTGTTATTATTGAATACGCCTGACGAGTATCCTTTCCGGGACATTGAAAGTTGGCCGCATATCAATGGCGTGTTCTACGTCACTGAAGAAGAGAATCGGGTGGTAGAAGGCCTGCAAGGTATCTTGCGAGGAGAGTGTTATTTTTCGCAAAAGCTGGCCAGCTACCTTATCACGCACTCCGGAAATTACCGCTACAACAGTTCAGAGTCAGCACTGCTAACGCACCGCGAGAAAGAGATCCTGAACAAATTGCGCATTGGTGCTTCAAATATTGAAATCGCCCGTTCGTTATTTATCAGCGAAAATACGGTAAAGACGCACCTTTATAATCTTTTCAAGAAGATAGCTGTTAAAAACCGAACTCAGGCGGTTTCATGGGCAAACGATAACCTCAGGCGTTAATCACATGAAACGCACCATGAGTTGGATTGCCGCAGCGGGCTTTCTGCTCGCTGCCGGGAACCTGAAGGCCGTCGAGGTCGAAGTTCCCGGATTGTTAACGGACCATACCGTCTCTTCTGTCGGACACAATTTTTATCGTGCCTTCAGTGATAAATGGGACAGTACGTATCCTGGAAATATAACAATCAACGAGCGGCCCAGTGCACGATGGGGAAGTTGGATAACAATAACGGCTAATCAGTTCGTTATTTATCAAACATTTTTATTTCCCACCAAAATAGACTTCGATAAAAACGTAGCCTTGGCGCTGGCGCAATCAGAAGACGCTATTAATCGCATGCAAATAGACAAAGCGCTATTAAGCACAAGAGATTTAGCAAAAGACGAGTTCTAGCGAACCTATATCCGGAGGCTGTCATGCGTATTGCATATGCAGTTGTTTCGATAATGCTCATCACCCCATTAAGCTGGGCCGGGAATATGACATTCCAGTTCCGTAATCCCAACTTTGGTGGTAACCCGAATAATGGGGCGTTCATGTTGAATGAAGCCCAGGCGCAAAATTCTTATAAAGATCCCAGCTTCAAGGATTTTAGCGTGGATACGCCATCTGCACTGGACAACTTCACCCAGGCGATCCAGTCGCAAATTTTGGGCGGTTTGCTGACCAATATCAACACCGGCAAACCCGGCCGCATGGTGACCAATGACTTCATTGTCGATATCGCCAACAGGGACGGGCAGCTCCAGTTGAACGTTACCGATCGTAAAACCGGAAAAACCTCAACCATTCAGGTTTCCGGTTTACAAAATAACTCGACTGACTTTTGAACAACCCCAAAATAAGGACAACGATCATGCAGCGCTTCCTGATACTTGTTGCAGTGTGCTTATTGAGCGGTTGTTTAACTGCTCCACCTAAAGAAGCTGCAAAACCGACATTAATGCCTCGGGCTCAAAGTTATCGTGATTTAACCCATTTACCTGCCCCGACAGGTAAAATATTTGTCTCTGTCTACAACATTCAGGATGAAACCGGGCAATTTAAACCTTACCCGGCAAGTAACTTCTCTACGGCCGTACCGCAAAGCGCCACCGCCATGCTGGTGACCGCGCTGAAAGATTCGCGCTGGTTTATTCCACTGGAACGTCAGGGGCTGCAAAACCTGTTAAATGAACGAAAAATTATTCGTGCGGCGCAGGAGAATGGTACCGTTGCAGATAATAACCGCATGCCGCTGCAATCTCTGGCTGCGGCGAACGTTATGATTGAAGGGTCGATTATCGGTTACGAAAGTAACGTGAAATCTGGCGGTGCTGGCGCACGTTATTTCGGTATCGGTGCAGATACGCAGTATCAGCTCGACCAAATTGCCGTTAACCTGCGTGTCGTTAACGTCAGTACCGGGGAAGTGCTCTCTTCGGTAACCACCAGCAAAACCATACTCTCTTATGAAGTGCAGGCCGGGGTGTTCCGCTTCATTGACTATCAGCGTCTGCTGGAGGGTGAAATCGGTTATACCTCTAACGAGCCGGTGATGATGTGCCTGATGTCAGCCATTGAAACCGGAGTTATCTTCCTGATAAATGATGGTATCGACCGCGGGCTGTGGGATCTGCAAAACAAAGCAGACGTGCAAAACCCGGTACTGGTGAAATACCGCGATATGTCGGTTCCTCCGGAATCCTGACAGGACGCGCATAAAAAAGGCGAGATAGTTATCTCGCCTTTTTTTATTCACTCACCGCTGGCACGTTTTGCGCTTTTTCTCGTCGTGCCGCCAGCCACAGACCACTGTTCTTCATGGCATAGCCAAACAGCAACCCCAGCGCCAGCGAGGGGACCACCAGCTTCCAGTCACCCTGCCCCGCAAAGGTGGCACACGCCCCCATAAAGGTGCCGGGTACAAACGACAGCAACAGGTGCTTTGCCTGAACGCACATCAAAAAGGCGACCACGCCCGTCATGATATAGCCGAGGATCTCCAGATGCGGAGCGAGCGCACTGCCCTTCATGATAACCAGCGCCCAGATAACGCCGCTCATCAGCGTGCAGCCAGAGATAAAAAGCCCTTTGATCCCACCCTGCGGGCAGGCGAAGTAGGCCGTGCAGCCGAGAAATCCAGCCCAGCTGAGCAGTCCGAGAGAGACGGCCACCCATCCCCAAAGTCCGGAGAGGATACCTGTTGTGAGTGCGATACAAAGTAATATGTTCATGGCGCGCATCTTAGCAGAAGCGCGCCATGGAAATGAGATCAGAAGCACATTATATGCAAGATAATGCGTTGCGTTGCAGAACTAATGTGACCGTGATCACTCTTCATTCTCTTCTTCCAGCTCATCCCACATTGCAGCGATGGCGTCACGCGTCAGGGGAGCCAGCGTTCTCCAGAATGGCGAGGTGGCATGCGCTTCAACTTTCCCAAGGAATGTCCCGACCCACGGCAGCAGGTACATTTCGAACAAGGTTTCGATGGCTTCGTTCTCATCGTCACCGGCGTGGTCCTCAATCCAGGATGCGGCCAGCAGCAGCGTACCGATATGATCGGCAGGCGTGTCGGTCAGCGGCATGCCGCGCTCTGAAAGAAAAGCGCGCACTTCCGCTTCCGTTGCCCCTTCCTGCCAGGCAGAGCGGTAAGGTGAAACACGGCACTCTTCCCCCACAAACAGCGCGTTGTAATCTGTGGAGATTTGCTGCATGTCGCAGCTTTTCTGCAGGCGCTCCAGTAAATCATCCTGTTCCAGCGGCCAGTTCTGCGCCAGTTTCCCTTCACGAATTAATGTAAAGAGCGGGACCAGCAGCGGGTCTTGAGGCTGGCGGTAGTACAGCGTACCCAGCACGCGGCAAAGGATGGAAAACTCATTCATTTTTTTATTCCATTACACAATTAAAGATCGGCAAATTCGGCAATCGGTTCCATTCCGCGCGACTCAAGGAAATCGAGCATGCGACGAGGGGTCACGTTCAGGATTTGCGCTTCCGGGAAGTTAACATCATTCAGCACTTTCAGGCACTCGCTGAAATCACCCAGTGTGAACGCAGTATGGGAATCTGAACCCAGCGCCACCATGCCGCCGGCATCACGCACTGCGGCCGCCACTTCGCGGCAGTTCGCTTCACTGCCCTTACGCGAGTGCACGAAGGAGGAGTTGTTAATCTCCAGCGCCACGCGATGCTTCGCTGCCGCCTGCGCGACAGCCTGAATATCAATTGGGTACTTCGGGTTGCCAGGGTGGCTAATAATATGCACGTTGCCGCTGGCAATGGTGGCAATCATCGCCGCGGTGTTGGTCTCTTTATCCTGGGGCGCAAAGACAGGTTCATGGAAACCGGCGAGAATAAGGTCAAGAGATGTCAGCATCGGACCGGTGCAGTCGATCTCACCGTCGGTATTTTTAATGTTCGCCTCAATGCCACGCAGTATCCCAATACCGTCCACCAGGCGTGGCCAGATCCGCATATTCACAAAATGCCAGTAGTGCGGCGCATCCGCCATATCCGGGCCATGATCGGTGATCGCAAAAAGCCTGATGCCCTTGAGCTTCGCTTGTGCAATGTAATCATGGAGGTTGCTATACGCGTGGGTGCTGGCGACGGTGTGCATATGCAGGTCAACGGGATACATCTCTCTCTCCTCTGCGGTTTTTCCAAAGGATAGCAGTTATCTGCTGCGATTATTAGCAAAAACCCGGCTAACGCCGGGTTTCACTCAGTAGCCGCGCGTTCTGTCGACCTGCCCGGTCACCGCGTTGCCCTGCTCTATCTCACTGATGGTGTGCGTAATATAGGCCACCGCCTCTGCCGGACGCGTCACGGCGGCGACGTGTGGGGTCATCGCCACGCGCGGATGTGCCCACAGCGGGCTCTCTGCCAGCAACGGCTCGCGGCTGTACACATCCAGCATCGCGCCTTTCACCTTGCCACCCTCAAGGGCTTTGAGGAGATCGGCTTCCACCAGATGAACCCCGCGCGCCAGATTCATCACGTAACTCTGATCCGCCAGCTGATTCATAAGCGCGCTATTAATAATGCCGACCGTTTCCGCCGTATTCGGCAGCAGATTGATCAGTACGCGCGTCCCCTTCAGAAACGCCGGGAGTTCATCTGTTCCGGCAAAACTCTTAACGCCAGGATAGTTCTTGCGGCTGCGGCTCCAGCAGCGCAGCGGGAAGCCCCACGGTGCCAGCGCTTCGGCCACTTTTGAGCCGAGCACGCCCGCCCCGAGAATACCGATAGTAAACTCTTCACGTTGATATTCTGGCAGCGGCTCCCAACGGGATTGCAGTTTTAAGGCCTGATAATCGTCAAAACGTCGGAACCAGTGCAGCACCTGACTCACGGCATATTCCTGCATTTGCTGACCCATGCCGGTATCTTCCAGGCGGAACAGGGGGATTTCCTCCGGCAGCATTTCAGGGTGCGCTTTCAGTTTGCTCAGAATGGAATCCACACCGGCACCGAGGGCAAAAACGGCCTTCAGCTTGCGCCCCTGGAGCATCTCGACCGGGGGATGCCACAACAGCGCGTAGTCTGCATGTTCGTTATCACCGCGCTTCCATTCACGCACGCGCGCCCCCGGTAACGCTGCCGAAAGTGCCTTAATCCAGTAAGCCGTATCAAAAGTGGGGTGATAGAAGATAATATCCATACTCATTCCTGCCTTTTTTGCGCTGTTTTATTTTCATTTTCAACTGGATTGCCAGCATAACAAATTTATCGCCGGACCGCGTTGCCGATAAAAAAGGCGCTTTCAGCACATTTAAGAATCATGTTGTTTGAAGTTTGTCTAAATGCGCTAATTTACAGAAAAAGTGTGTTGACGGCTGTTCGGCTTTTCCTTACATTAGCGCCCGTCCCGACAACAACGGGATGACAATATGGTGAGGTGTCCGAGTGGCTGAAGGAGCACGCCTGGAAAGTGTGTATACGGCAACGTATCGGGGGTTCGAATCCCCCCCTCACCGCCATATTTAAAGAAGAGCTCGCATGAAAATGCGGGCTTTTTTTTTCGCATGTTGCTCGCTTGCGGGAGGATGAGAATCCCCGACCGGGGTTCGACAAAGACAGTTCAGCAACGTAGTCGCCTTATTCGCCGGGTGGCGCTAACGCTTACCCGGCCTACAAGACCCATGGGCCCGTAAATTAATACGGGCTACCACGATTAATTGTTCAGTTTCCCTGCGTTCTGCTCTCTCACGACAGAAGTCGTCTGTTCTGGATTTGCAGCAGGTTCATCTTTACGCTCTTCCAGCCAGTAATCCGCATTTTTAATCCCCAGTCGAATCGGGTCAAAGTGCGGATCCACCCCCTGCGTATTCTGAATTTCATAATCCTTAAGGCTGGCAAACGCTTTTTTATGTAAAAGCACAATGGCAATAATGTTAAGCCATGCCATCAGCCCTACCCCAATATCCCCCAGCCCCCATGCCAGATCCGCCGTACGAACTGTGCCATATACCGTTGAAGCCATCAGGCATAATTTGAGCACGAACGTCAGCCATGGACGGTGAATTTTACGGTTGATGAAGGCGATATTAGTTTCAGCAATATAGTAGTAAGCAATAATGGTGGTGAAGGCGAAGAAGAACAGCGCAACAGCAACAAAGTAATTACCAAAGCCTGGCATCATACTTTCCATTGCCGTCTGCACATAGCCAGGCCCTGCTGCCACGCCGGAAATACCGGTGTAGAGTGCAGCACCGTCAATGCCCTGGACGTTATACAGACCGGTGATCAACAGCATAAACCCGGTCGCCGAGCAGACAAACAGCGTGTCGATATAGACCGAGAAAGCCTGAACCAGCCCCTGCTTCACCGGATGGCTCACTGCCGCCGCAGATGACGCATGCGGCCCGGTACCTTGCGCCGCCTCGTTGGAATAGACTCCGCGCTTAACGCCCCACATGATAGCCTGACCAAGAATGGCACCAAAACCAGCTTCCAGACCAAAAGCGCTTTTCCAGATCAAAAGAATCACACCAGGAAGCTCGGTAATATTAATCGCGATAATAACGCAAGCCACAATAATATAGCCGAGCGCCATAAACGGAACGACCATACTGCTAAAACTGGCGATCCTTTTCACACCACCGAAAATAATAAAGCTTAACAGTACGGCAAGTAGTGCCGCCGTGACATTTGGATCAAGCCCAAATGCAATCTCCAGGCTGGCACCAATCGAGTTTGCTTGTACCCCTGGCATTAATAAACCGCAGGAGAAAATGGTGACGATGGCAAATAACCATGCATACCATTTAACGCCTAAGCCTTTTTCAATATAAAAGGCAGGACCGCCACGATATTCACCATTGATTTTTTCTTTATAAACCTGGCCCAACGTAGATTCCACAAACGCAGAACTGGCCCCCAAAAACGCCACCATCCACATCCAGAAAAGTGCGCCCGGTCCACCGAAGGTGATAGCGGTGGCGACGCCAGCAATGTTCCCGGTCCCTACACGCCCTGCCAGCGTCATCGTCAGTGCCTGGAAAGACGATACGCCAGCATCGGTAGGACGCCCCTGGAACATTAAGGTAATCATATGTTTTAAATGACGTAACTGCAAAAAACGACTACGTAATGAGAAATAGAGACCGACACCCAGACATAAAAATATTAACGCCGGGCTCCAGATAACACCGTTAATTGCACCAACCAGTTCGTTCATGTATGACCCTCAACGTGATGTTCCAGGGAAACGGTTCCCCATAGGATTTTCTTGTTAGAATGTTGTTTGAATCAGTACGAAACATAGAGAATTCGCCACAATACACCAACTTAATTTTCACATCTTAGTAACATTATGTGACAACATTCACGTTTAAATTTGAGCGAACAATTAGCGCGATCATGATATTCATGGGTATTTTGTGGATATTATAAATACACATCACATTTCGCTGAGCGTGATAAAAAACCAGCGTCAAAAATGAATAACCGACATGATGAATTCCACAAGACAGGCAATCTTTTAAAAGACAACCAGACGCGAGTCGCGAGAAGAAATAAACGAAGCTTCCCGGCATTACGCCGGGAAGGGATGACAGGTGAGCGGTAAAACAGCGATGTTTTACCGTCAGTCGGAATAGACTTCCAGCGTGCGCTGGCACAGCGCCGACCGCACACAATCTTCTTTGGTAAAGCGTACTACCCCAATCATGTCGTCTTCCTCAAAACGTGACATGGCGTCGCTCAAGCCGGATTTCACGCCGGATGGCAGGTCGCACTGGGTAATATCACCATTGACGATAACCGTCACGTTCTCCCCGAGGCGCGTTAAGAACATCTTCATTTGCGCAGCGGTCACGTTCTGAGCCTCGTCAAGAATGACGACCGCATTTTCAAATGTACGTCCGCGCATATAGGCGAACGGCGCGATTTCCACCTTGCCAATCTCTGGTCGCAGGCAGTACTGCATAAAGGATGCACCCAGTCGCTTCACCAGCACGTCATAAACGGGCCTGAAGTAAGGGGCAAACTTCTCCGATATGTCACCGGGCAAGAAGCCGAGATCTTCATCAGCTTGCAGTACCGGACGGGTAACAATAATTCTCTCCACGTCCTTATGGATCAGGGCCTCCGCTGCTTTGGCTGCACTGATCCAGGTTTTCCCGCATCCGGCTTCACCGGTTGCAAAGATGAGCTGTTTACTCTCGATAGCATTCAGGTAGTGCGCCTGAGCCTCATTGCGCGCCACAATTGGGGAATTATCACGGCTGTCCCGCGCCATGCCAATTGCTTCTACGCCACTCATCTGCACAAGCGAGGTGACCGATTCTTCTTCACGCTGTTTATGACTACGTGAATCCCGTCTCAGCACACGTTTTGCTTCGCGACGAGCTTTGATCACTGCTTTTTGTCTTCCCATGGATAGCACCTTGAGTTGTTGGTATTCATCACACGCGCCAGTTTCGGCACGATTATGCGCACGAACATCAGAGGGTTGGCTTCCTTGTAAGCCATTGCTTGCCTTGCCGGATGACGATACAGAATAGCTACGCGCACCATTCTGCACGTCGGTAGAATCTGGTTTCTGAATAGAAGGGGAGAATTTAGTGGTGAGGAAATCGCTGCCGGAGTCTGAGCCTCCGCGCCGGGTACTGCGGTTGTTGTGTTTACCTTGTCCAGTACAGGACGATACCATTCGCGATCTCCATAGTGATTCAGCATCACTGCCGGGAACTACCGCTGTCTTATCTTAAGTACATCAGGGATTATCATAAATGCAACATTTATTTTACCTGAATGCAACTTTTAAGACTGCTCCTGCAGTTGAAAACAGTCTCATACAGGAATATTACAGAAATATAACAGAGGGATAGTCATATGAAAAAATAATGTCCCCGCGAACTATCGCAGGGACAATTATCAGGCTTCTATCAGCCCTTGCGCGAGCCAGGCGTTCGAATCGCGCACGCCGGGCAGCGCGAAGAAATAGCCGCCGCCGATAGGTTTAACGTACTCTTCCAGCGCTTCGCCGTTTAACCGCTTCTGCACGGTGAGGAACCCCTTCTCCAGATCGTGCTGATAGCAGACAAACAGCAGCCCCATATCCAGCTGACCGGAATTGGTCACCCCCAGCGAGTAGCTATAGCCCCGGCGCATCATCAGGCTTGACTGCGTCTCTTTGGTGCGCGGGTTCGCCAGCCGGATATGGCTGTCCAGCGCAATGGTATCGCCATTAGGATCGCTGTCGTAATCCGGCACATCATGCTCGTGCTTCATGCCAAGCGGCGCCCCGCTCTGCTTGTCACGGCCAAAGATCGTCTGCTGCTCTTTAAGCGGCGTGCGATCCCAGAATTCCACATGGAACTGAATCACCCGCACCGCCTGATAGCTCCCGCCGACGGCCCAGGCAGGCTCACCCTGATCGGCTGTGACCCAGACGACCTCTTTCATTAGCGCGCCGTTGCTGCTGTCCGGGTTGGCGGTGCCATCCTTAAAGCCCAGCAGGTTCACCGGCGTCTCTTTGCCTTTGCTGCGGGCAGCATGGTCAGAGATAAACCCTTCCCGCTTCCAGCGCACGCTCAACAGATCAGGCGTGTGTTTGATGATATCCCGCAGAGCGTGGATCACCGTGTCCTGCGTGTTAGCGCAAATCTGCAGGAGCAGATCGCCGTGGCAGAGAGCAGCATCCAGCGAGTCATTCGGGAAACGCGTCATTTTTTGCAGCGCTTTCGGCTTCTGTTTTGCCAGCCCGTAACGTTCATCAAACAGCGATTCGCCCAGCGACACCGTAATGGTCAGATTATCCGGGGCGATGAACGACCCTAAGATCCCCGAGTCCATTGGCGGCAGACGTGGGTTTGGCGTTTCTGGCGCCGGTCCCCCTGCAGTCAGAAACGCGATGCGGGTGGTGAGCAGGCGAAACAGGCGCTCCAGGTCAGCTTTATCACTTGCCAGCGAATCAAAGGCCACCAGCATCATGGAGGCCTGCTGTGGTGTCAGAATGCCCGCCTGATGTTCGCCATAGAAAGGCTGCGTCTCCATACGGGCATCCGGTGACAGCGTACCGGGCGCACTTTGCGGTTTTACCGCATGCGCCACCGGACACCCTCCGGCCAGGGCAAATGCGCCCCCCAGCGCCCCTACCCCTTTCAACAACCGACGACGTGACGGTTCTGCCACGTCGTATTCGTCATGCTTGTTCATCGTGCCTAGTCCAGACCCAGTACGCCACGCAGCAGGGAGAGATCTTCCGCCAGGGTGGTAATCGGGCCTTTCAGCGCGTTACGGTCGGCGTCGGTCAGTTTGTCGTAGGTTTCAAACCCGTCTTTGGTGCGGTACTTCGCCAGAATGGTGTCGACTTTCTTAAAGTTAGCATCCACTTTTGCCAGCAGCTCGCTGTTCTCTTTCTGCAGCTGTGGGCGCAGCAGGTTAACAATTTTCTGCGCGCCATCGACGTTCGCCTGGAAATCCCACAGATCAGTGTGGCTGTAGCGATCTTCTTCACCGCTGATTTTGCTGGCGGCCACTTCTTCAATCAGTCCGGCCGCACCGCCCACCACTTTAGATGGCGGGAAGGCCAGCTCGCTGATGCGCTTTTGCAGCTCCAGCACGTCGCTGTTGAGCTGATCGGCATACTTCTCCATCCCTTTGGTGGAGTTATCGCCAAACAGGGCTTTCTCCAGACGGTGGAAGCCGGTGAATTTTGGATCGGCCGCTTTCTGCTCGTAATCGTCTTCACGGGCATCAATGCTGCCATCAAGATCGGAGAACAGCTCCGCAATCGGCTCAATGCGCTCGTAGTGCTGACGGGTGGGCGCATACAGGGATTTCGCTTTGTCGATATCGCCCGCTTTCACCGCATCCGTAAAGGCTTTGGTTCCCGCAGCCAGGTCTGCCGTCTCTTTGATGACATACGCTTTATAAGCGGTGATGGCATCGCCCAGGCTCAGCAGGGCCGTGCCTTTCGCGGCATCCGCTGTGGCATTCCCCTTAACGATGAGCTTACCTTTCGGGTTGGTCAGCAGACCGCAGGTCATGTCATATTCACCCGGCTGCAGGTTAGCCGTCATTTTCTGGCTAAAGCCCGGCGCGATATTTTCGCGCTCTTCCACGACCATCACGCCTTTGAGAATTTCCCACTCCAGCGCTTTCTGGCTGTGGTTCTGAATAATAAATTGTGTCTTACCGCTGTTGACCGTAATGGTCATCGGCTCACACTGCTTATCATTCACCGTCACCTTGACCTGTGGAATATCAGCAGCCTGAGCGGCGAAGGCAGAAGCAACAAGCGCTGCCACACCAACCTGTAACGCACTACGACGAAATTGAATTGCCATGACCCTTCCCTTTTAAAGTATGTTGTAACTACAGTAAGCACATCAGGGCGCAGTACGCGACGGCTGAGCGCTGGGGCGCGATGGCATAAAGAAGAGCGCCAGCGCCGGAATAAGATAGATAAAGTACATCGCCACTTCACTGACGCTTGGCGTTTCCTGGTAGCCGAAGATCCCTTCGAGCAGCGTGCCGGTCAGTGAATGGGTAGAAAGAACATTGCTAAGATCGAACGCCACATCCTGGAAGTGGTTCCACAGACCCGCCTCATGGAAAGCGCGGATCGCCCCTGCCGCCAGCCCTGCGGCCACCAGCAAAATGAACAGGCTGGTCCATTTAAAGAAGGCCCCCAGGTTCAGGCGAATGCCACCCCAGTAGAGCAGGAAACCCAGCACCACGGCCGTTGCCAGCCCCAGCATCGCCCCCAGCGGTGGCCAGATCCCCACATCCTGCTGAAAGGCAGCCAGCAGGAAGAAAACGGATTCCAGACCTTCACGCGCCACGGCGAAAAAGACCATCATGATCAGCGCCCAGCCGTGATGATTTCCCTTCTGCAGGGCATTATCTACCGCCTGCTCCAGTTGCACCTTCACGTTACGCGAGACTTTACGCATCCAGAACACCATCCAGGTGAGGATCACCACCGCTATCACGGCAACGATACCTTCGAACAGCTCCTGCTCTTTCTGCGGGAATTCACCGGTGGTTTCATTGATCAGAATGCCCAGGCCCAGACAGAGCGCAGCGGCGAGGAAAACCCCTATCCACATCACCCCAATCCAGCGTCCGCGCTGGGTTCGCTTCAGATAACTGGCGATGAGGCTAACAATGAGGGCCGCTTCCAGGCCTTCGCGTAACATAATGAGAAATGGAACAAACATGCCGACACCTTAAATGTTTATCGCGGTCAACTGATGCAAAGAAAGGTAAATTCTTGTGATAGTGATTATCATTACGGCGATAAGAAAAACAAGCGAAATGTGTGGTTTTTGATGACGAGTTGTAAACGCATCGCGGGGTAATAGTTGCGTTCGTGACGTTCCGGTTTATAAGGTATAACGAAAATGCCCATTTACGGTTAATCAGCGCTGTGGCTAAATATCCGCCTCGCAAACTAACCGAAAATAAACCATGTTTAAGATTGTCCATTTCCTGCTGGCGCTGGTGATTATTCTTGCGCTTGCCTGGCTGGTAAGTTTTGACCGCCGAAAAATTCGCATTCGCTTTGTTTTACAGCTGATCGTTATTGAAATTGCGCTGGCGTTCTTTTTCCTGCACGCCGAAAGCGGGTTATTCCTGATTAAATACGTCTCCGGTTTCTTTGAATCACTGCTGAAATTTGCCGGCGAAGGGACCAATTTCGTCTTTGGCGGAATGGGTGAAAAAGGGCTGGCGTTCATTTTCCTCGGCGTGCTTTGCCCGATTATTTTTATCTCCGCACTCATTGGTATTCTTCAGCACTGGCGTATTCTGCCGATTTTTATTCGGCTGATTGGCACGCTGCTGTCAAAACTGAACGGCATGGGCAAGCTGGAATCCTTTAACGCGGTGAGTTCGCTGATCCTCGGACAGTCTGAAAACTTTATTGCCTACAAGGGCGTACTGGGCGATCTCTCGTCACGTCGCCTGTTCACCATGGCGGCCACGGCCATGTCGACCGTCTCCCTGTCGATTGTCGGTGCCTATATGACCATGCTCGACGCTAAATTTGTGGTGGCGGCGCTCATTCTGAACATGTTCAGCACCTTTATTATTCTCTCCGTCATCAACCCGGTTCGCCCGGAAGCGGAGCCGGATATTAAGCTCGAAAAACTGCATGAATCCCAGAGCTTCTTCGAAATGCTGGGCGAGTATATTCTGGCCGGTTTTAAAGTGGCGATGATTATTCTGGCGATGCTGATTGGCTTTATTGCGCTTATTAGCGCCATTAACGCCCTCTTCTCCAGCGTATTTGGTATGAGCTTCCAGCAGATCCTGGGCTATGTGTTTTATCCGCTGGCGTGGCTGGTGGGTATTCCGCTGAGCGATGCCTTAAATGCCGGCAGTATTATGGCAACTAAGCTGGTAGCGAATGAATTTGTGGCGATGATTGAGCTGCAAAAAATTGCGCATCAGATGTCACCGCGCGGGCTGGGGATTTTATCCGTGTTCCTGGTGTCGTTCGCCAACTTCGCCTCTATCGGTATTGTCGCAGGCGCAATCAAGGGCCTGAACGAGCAGCAGGGCAACGTGGTGTCGCGGTTTGGTCTGCGTCTGGTGTATGGCGCGACGCTGGTGAGTTTGCTGTCGGCGAGCTTTGCGGGCCTGGTGCTGTGATGTGATGCCGGGTGGCGCACAGCGATCCCGGCCTACGATACAACAACGGCGGGTTATCCCGCCGTTTTCATTAAAACTGCACACACACCGGCTGATCGACCCGCATCACCGACTCCTGCGCAAAGCGGGATTTATAGATCCCGCGTAACGCCTCAATGTTCTTCTCGCTCTGCGCATCTTTTCCGTGGATCAGCATCAAGGCCTTGCTCGGCTCACGCGCCACTTTACCGTCGTTGCCCAGCCACTGTCCGCGCGCATCAAACACCGTTAAGCCATCACGAAAACGCGGCGTCACGTCCCGGTCAACAAACTGCTGCCACTCGTCGGGGGTGATCTGCGCCCCGGCCGGACGATTTAAGCCGAAATAAAGCGTGGTCTGCTGCATCTGGTTATCCACTTTGCAGGTGTCAGTCGCCGTATGCTGCGACGGTGCCGTACAGCCAGCCAACATCAGGAATGCCACTGCCAGTAACCCTGTTTTGATTGTCATGCTTCGCTATCCTCATTGTTATAAGTGCAGCGATATCACCGTAAATTACGGATTTTGGCAAGAAAAAAGCCGGATGGCGCTGACGCTCACCCGGCTTACAGTGTGCAGGAAGAAAAATTACTCAGCCTGGAGCTTCGTCGGCGGCGCAGTGTGGTAATGGGCATCCGCTTCCGCAAAGCGTTTCTGCATGGAGGCAGACGGCGCTTTACCCAGCAGGCTAAAGACCACAATACCGAGACTGCCGAAGATGAAGCCCGGGATAATTTCGTACAGACCCAGCCACGCGAACTGTTTCCAGACGATAACCGTGACCGCACCGATAATCATCCCCGCCAGCGCGCCGTTACGGGTCATACGCGACCACATCACGGAGAACAGCACCACCGGACCAAACGCCGCACCAAAGCCCGCCCACGCGTAGCTCACCAGACCCAGCACGCGGTTTTCCGGGTTCGACGCCAGCGCAATGGCCACCAGCGCCACCACCAGCACCATGAAGCGCCCTACCCACACCAGCTCTTTCTGGCTTGCGCCTTTACGCAGGAATGCCTTGTAGAGGTCTTCGGTGATCGCACTGGAGCAGACCAGCAGCTGGCAGCTCAGGGTGGACATCACCGCCGCCAGAATAGCGGAGAGCAGAATACCGGCGATCCACGGGTTAAACAGCACCTGCGCCAGCTCGATAAACACACGCTCGGCGTTCTGGTTTACCGCGCCCGCCTGCGCCGGGTTGTTGTTGAAGTATGCAATGCCAAAGAAGCCCACCGCGCACGCCCCTGCCAGGCAGAGGATCATCCACGTCATACTGATGCGACGCGCATGAACGATGGTGTGGTGAGAATCGGCCGCCATAAAGCGCGCCAGGATATGCGGCTGACCGAAATAGCCCAGACCCCAGCCCATCAGGGAGACGATGGCAACAAAGTTCAGCCCTTTCAGCATATCGACGTTTTCAATGCTCTTCTGCTTGATCACTTCCAGCGACTCGCCAAAACCACCTACGGTGAAGATCACAATCACCGGGGTCAGGATCAGGGCGAAAATCATCAGGCTCGCCTGCACGGTGTCGGTCCAGCTTACCGCCAGGAACCCACCCACGAAGGTGTAGAGGATGGTAGCCGCCGCACCGGCCCACAGGGCGGTTTCGTAGCTCATGCCGAAGGTGCTTTCGAACAGACGCGCACCGGCCACAATGCCGGAGGCACAATAAATAGTGAAGAACAGCAGGATCACCACCGCCGAGATAATGCGCAGGATGCGGCTGTTATCTTCAAAACGGCCGGTGAAATAATCCGGCAGCGTCAGGGCGTTGTTGTTCACTTCGGTATGCACGCGCAGACGGCCTGCTACCAGCTTCCAGTTAATCCACGCCCCGAGAGTCAGGCCAATGGCGATCCAGCTTTCAGAGATGCCGGAGATGAAAATCGCACCCGGCAGCCCCATCAGCAGCCAGCCACTCATGTCCGATGCCCCCGCAGAAAGCGCAGTCACCATTGGGCCTAAACTGCGGCCACCCAGAATGTAGTCGTCAAAGTTCTTTGTAGAACGCCATGCCAAAAACCCTATCAGGATCATGCCAAAAATATAAACGAGAAATGTCACCAGCATCGGTGTGCTCATTGCCATTCAAATTCTCCAAAAGTCGAGCGACAACCGTCCGGGTTGCCTTGTTATGTCATCACCGGAACGGGGTGATGGGTATCTGTGTTTCTGTTGGCCGCGCGTATCCTGCCGTAAGCAGTGCTCGCACACAAACGATTTAACACTGCATTTACATCAAATTCATCCCCGGTTTTATATGTCTTTCCTATAGGTTGCACTTGCTCACATTTATACGGGTTGCACCTTTTAAAAGTGTTAAGTACCGCATAAAAACAGGCTTCGTATGCAGAAGCCAGCGCTTTTTTCCAGCTAACCATCCGTTAACAATCCATTCATTTTTCAGCTTGCTAGCCGGGTCACATTTAACACGGTTGCACAAAGTTGCAACATGGTGGATATTTCAGGCTAACCACCGAACACGATCAAAGAACAACAGGAGTTTTGGCATGGGCATGACCACCATGGGGGTTAAGCTGGATGACGCAACCCGCGAACGGATTAAGACCGCAGCAACCCGCATTGACCGCACGCCGCACTGGCTAATCAAGCAGGCAATTTTTAACTATCTCGAACGGCTTGAGAGCGACGAAGGTCTGCCCGAGCTGCCCGCCCTGCTGGCAGGTGCCGCCAATGAGAGCGAAGACGCGCCGGTTGCTGGCGACGAGAATCATCAGCCGTTCCTGGAGTTCGCGGAGCAGATCCTGCCGCAGTCCGTCAGCCGCGCCGCCATTACCGGTGCGTACCGCCGTGCTGAAACGGACGCCGTGCCAATGCTGCTGGAGCAGGCTCGCCTGCCTGAAGCCGTCGCCGCGCAGGCGCACAGCCTGGCGTATCAGCTGGCCGACAAACTGCGTAACCAGAAAACCGCCAGCGGCCGTGCCGGTATGGTGCAGAGCCTACTGCAGGAGTTTTCCCTCTCCTCCCAGGAAGGCGTGGCGCTGATGTGTCTGGCGGAAGCACTGCTGCGTATTCCTGATAAAGCCACCCGCGATGCGCTGATCCGCGACAAAATCAGCAACGGCAACTGGCAGTCACACATTGGCCGCAGCCCGTCGCTGTTCGTTAACGCCGCCACCTGGGGTCTGCTGTTTACCGGCAAGCTGGTCTCGACCCACAACGAAGCGAACCTCTCCCGCTCCCTGAACCGTATTATCGGCAAGAGCGGCGAACCGCTGATCCGCAAAGGCGTGGATATGGCAATGCGCCTGATGGGCGAGCAGTTTGTTACCGGTGAAACCATCGCCGAAGCGCTGGCTAACGCCCGCAAGCTGGAAGATAAAGGGTTCCGCTACTCTTACGACATGCTGGGTGAAGCGGCCCTGACCGCTGCCGACGCGCAGGCCTACATGGTCTCTTACCAGCAGGCGATCCACGCCATCGGTAAAGCGTCCAACGGTCGCGGTATTTATGAAGGTCCGGGCATCTCAATCAAGCTCTCCGCCCTGCACCCGCGCTACAGCCGCGCGCAGTACGACCGGGTGATGGAAGAGCTCTACCCGCGCCTGAAATCCCTGACCCTGCTGGCGCGCCAGTATGACATTGGCATCAACATCGACGCCGAAGAGGCAGACCGTCTGGAGATCTCGCTCGATCTGCTGGAAAAACTGTGCTTTGAGCCAGAACTGGCAGGCTGGAACGGAATTGGCTTTGTTATTCAGGCCTACCAGAAACGCTGCCCGTTCGTTATTGATTACCTGATTGACCTGGCCAGCCGCAGCCGTCGTCGCCTGATGATCCGACTGGTAAAAGGCGCTTACTGGGACAGCGAGATCAAACGCGCCCAGATGGAAGGTCTGGAAGGCTACCCGGTTTACACCCGCAAGGTTTACACCGACGTCTCTTACCTCGCCTGTGCGAAAAAGCTGCTCGGCGTACCAAACCTGATCTACCCGCAGTTCGCTACCCACAACGCTCATACCCTGGCGGCGATCTACACCCTGGCCGGGCAGAACTACTATCCGGGCCAGTACGAATTCCAGTGCCTGCACGGCATGGGTGAACCGCTGTATGAGCAGGTCACCGGTAAAGTGGCAGAGGGCAAGCTGAACCGTCCGTGCCGTATTTATGCTCCGGTGGGTACCCATGAAACCCTGCTGGCGTACCTGGTGCGTCGTCTGCTGGAGAACGGGGCGAACACCTCCTTCGTTAACCGCATTGCCGATACCACCCTGCCGCTGGACGAGCTGGTTGCCGATCCGGTGCAGGCCGTTGAGAAAATGGCGGCTCAGGAAGGCCAGATTGGTCTGCCGCATCCGAAGATTGCCCTGCCGCGCGAGCTGTACGGCAAAGGCCGCATCAACTCGGCGGGTCTGGATCTCGCCAACGAACACCGTCTGGCATCTCTCTCCTCTGCCCTGCTCAACAGCGCGCTGCAGAAATGGCAGGCCAAACCGATGCTGGAACAGCCGGTCGCAGACGGCGAGATGCAGCCGGTGATCAACCCGGCAGAGCCAAAAGATATTGTCGGCTACGTGCGTGAAGCCACGGAAGCGGAAGTGGAGCAGGCGCTGGAGAGCGCGGTAAACAACGCGCCAATCTGGTTCGCCACCCCGCCGCAAGAACGTGCCGCCATTCTGGAACGCGCCGCAGTGCTGATGGAAGATCAGATGCAGTCGCTCATTGGTATCCTGGTGCGCGAAGCGGGGAAAACCTTCAGCAACGCCATCGCCGAAGTCCGTGAAGCCGTCGACTTCCTGCACTACTACGCAGGCCAGGTGCGCGATGATTTCGATAACGAAACGCACCGCCCGCTTGGTCCTGTGGTCTGTATCAGCCCGTGGAACTTCCCGCTGGCGATCTTCACCGGCCAGATTGCCGCCGCGCTTGCCGCAGGCAACAGCGTGCTGGCCAAACCGGCGGAGCAAACCCCGCTGATTGCCGCTCAGGGGATTAACATCCTGCTGGAAGCGGGCGTACCGGCGGGCGTGGTGCAGCTGCTGCCTGGGCGGGGTGAAACAGTGGGTGCGAAGCTCACTGCGGATAACCGCGTGCGCGGCGTGATGTTTACCGGCTCGACCGAAGTGGCCTCCCTGCTGCAGCGTAACATTGCCACCCGTCTGGATGCCCAGGGCCGCCCAACGCCGCTCATCGCGGAAACCGGCGGCATGAACGCCATGATTGTCGACTCCTCTGCTCTCACCGAGCAGGTAGTGGTAGACGTGCTGGCCTCCGCCTTTGACAGCGCGGGTCAGCGCTGCTCCGCCCTGCGCGTGTTGTGCCTGCAGGACGACGTGGCCGACCACACGCTGAAGATGCTGCGTGGTGCCATGGCCGAGTGCCGCATGGGCAACCCGGGCCGCCTCACCACCGATATCGGGCCGGTGATCGACGCGGAAGCCAAAGCGAATATTGAAAACCACATTCAGGCCATGCGTGCCAAAGGCCGTCCGGTGTTCCAGGCCGTGCGCGAGAACAGCGAAGATGCCCGCGAGTGGCAGACCGGCACCTTTGTGCCGCCTACGCTTATCGAGCTGGCAAGCTTCGACGAGCTGAAAAAAGAGGTCTTCGGCCCGGTCCTGCACGTGGTGCGTTACAACCGTAACAACCTGAATGCATTGATTGAGCAGATCAACGCCTCCGGCTATGGCCTGACGCTCGGCGTGCATACCCGTATCGACGAAACCATCGCCCAGGTCACCGGCAGCGCCAAAGTGGGCAACCTGTACGTCAACCGCAACATGGTTGGCGCGGTCGTGGGCGTGCAGCCGTTCGGCGGCGAGGGGCTCTCCGGCACCGGTCCTAAAGCGGGTGGCCCGCTCTATCTGTACCGTCTGCTGGCGAACCGTCCTGAGCGCGCGCTGGGCGTGACGCTGGCACGCCAGGACGCGGACTATCCGGTGGATGTCCAGCTGAAAACCGTGCTGACGCAGCCGCTGGAAGCACTCATCAGCTGGGCGGAAAAACGTCCTGAGCTGCGCGCTGTCGCACAGCAGTACGGCGAGCTGGCGCAGGCTGGCACGCAGCGTCTGCTGCCGGGTCCTACCGGCGAACGCAACACCTGGACGCTGATGCCGCGCGAACGCGTGCTGTGCGTGGCGGATAACGAACAGGATGCGCTGGTTCAGCTGGCCGCCGCGATGGCAACAGGTTGTGAAGTGCTGTGGCCGGAAGACGGTCTGCACCGCGATCTGGCGAAGCAACTGCCGAAAGCGGTTTCTGCCCGCATTCACTTTGCGAAGCCTGATGCCCTGCTTGCGCAGCCGTTTGACGCGGTTATCTACCACGGTGATTCCGATCAGCTGCGCGAACTGTGCGAGCAGGTTGCGGCCCGCAGCGGGGCGATTGTTTCGGTGCAGGGCTTCGCCCGCGGTGAAACCAACCTGCTGCTGGAGCGCCTGTACGTGGAGCGTTCGCTCAGCGTCAACACCGCGGCAGCGGGCGGTAACGCCAGCCTGATGACAATCGGGTAATCGTGTACACTCTCCCCGGTGACGCTACGCTAACCGGGGCTACAACTTCACCTTAGGCCGGATAAGCACAGCGCATCCGGCTTTTTTACACGGAGGGGATGATGAAAAGAGTATTTCTCGCAGGCGCCGCCCTGCTGCTGAGCGCCAGCGCGCTGGCCGACGAGTGCGACAACGCCACTACGCAGCTTGAACTGAACACCTGTAGCGCGCAGCAGTACCAGGCCGCTGATAAAAAGCTCAACCAGACTTATCAGTCCGCCATTAAGCGTGCGGCGGCCCCGCAGCGTGACCTGCTGAAAAAAGCGCAGCAGGCGTGGATCGCCCTGCGCGATGCGGATTGCAATTTTATCGGTTCTGGTACCGAGGGAGGCAGCGTGCAGCCTATGATCATTAGTCAGTGCCTGACGGAGAAAACCGTGGAACGCGAGGCGTTTCTGGCCTCGCTGATGCAGTGTGAAGAGGGCAACTTAAGCTGTCCCCTCACCCCATAGGGGCGAGGGAGAAAAGACAGCACAGAACAGTCCCCTCTCCCCGTGGGAGAGGGTTAGGGAGAGGGAAACTAGCGCACGCGGATCCCTTCAATAATCATCCGCTGCACGTTTTCGAGGGTGCTCTGGAAAAACGCTTCGTCCTGCAGCGTCTTTCCGGTTACCGCTTCCACCTGGGCCGCAAAGTCTGCATAGTGCTGGGTGGCGGCCCAAATCATAAAGATCAGATGCTGCGGATCGACAGGTGCCAGTTTGCCGCTGGCGACCCACCCGGCGATGATCGCGGATTTATCGTCCACCAGCTGTTTTAAATCCCCCGTTAGCTCTGCCTTCAGCAGCGGCGCGCCCTGCAGCATCTCCAGACAGAACAGCCGGGATGCCTGCGGATAATCACGGGACACCTCCAGCTTCAGGCGGATGTACTCTTTGATCGCCACCAGCGGGGCGAACTCCTGACGAAAGGCCTTTAGCGGCGCCAGCCAGATATCCAGGATCTGCTGCATTACTGCCACATACAGCGCCTCTTTCGACGGGTAATAGTAGAGCAGATTGGTTTTGGACACCCCGGCCTGCTCCGCCACCTGTTCCAGGCGCGTGCCGTGAATGCCGAACTGTGAAAAGGTCTCCAGCGCCGCACTGAGGATGGCGTGCTTTTTGGCGCTCACCGCCTGCGAACGTTTACCTGCTGTTTTCACTGCGCCTTGTGTCATCCCGCTCTCCTTATTCTGCGTTGCCAACAGCATAGCAAAACCCCCGCCTCGCCACGACATTCTGCACTCCCATCGCGCATGAATGCCTGTTTTGTGTGCAATGTTTTTGACCAGTTAGTCCACTTTTGTCACGTTTAATTCATCAACCATTGATTAACACATTAATAACAAAGCCATTTTGAAAACTGGCACTCCCTTTGCAAAACCCTGTTCACCTGCAACGTAGTGAAGAGAGGTTCGTGATGAAAATTGGCGTATTTGTACCCATCGGCAACAACGGCTGGCTTATCTCGACCACTGCCCCGCAATACATGCCGACCTTTGAGCTGAACAAAGCCATCGTGCAAAAAGCGGAGCACTACCATTTCGACTTTGCACTTTCGATGATCAAGCTGCGCGGCTTTGGCGGCAAAACCGAATTCTGGGATCACAATCTGGAGTCTTTCACCCTGATGGCGGGCCTGGCGGCGGTGACGTCACGGATTGAGATCTACGCCACCGCCGCCACGCTCACCCTGCCGCCAGCCATTGTCGCGCGGATGGCCTCCACTATCGACTCCATCTCCGGGGGACGCTTTGGCGTCAATCTGGTCACCGGCTGGCAAAAGCCGGAGTACGACCAGATGGGGCTCTGGCCGGGAGATGAGTACTTCTCGCGCCGCTATGAGTACCTTACCGAATACGTGCAGGTGCTGCGCGATCTGTGGGGTACCGGCAAGAGCGATTTCAAAGGTGACTACTTCACCATGAATGACTGTCGCGTCAGCCCGCAGCCTTCTGCGCCAATGAAGGTGATCTGCGCCGGGCAGAGCGACGCGGGAATGGCGTTCTCGGCAAAATACGCCGACTTCAATTTCTGTTTCGGTAAAGGCGTCAACACCCCCGCCGCCTTCGCCCCGACCGCCGCCCGCATGAAAGAGGCCGCCGACAAAACCGGCCGTGATGTGGGCTCTTACGTGCTGTTTATGGTCATTGCCGACGAAACCGATGAGGCCGCGCGCGCCAAATGGGAGCGTTATAAAGACGGGGCCGACGACGAGGCCCTGAGCTGGCTCACCGAACAGAGCCAGAAAGATACCCGTTCCGGCGCGGACACCAATGTGCGCCAGATGGCCGACCCGACCTCTGCCGTCAATATCAACATGGGCACGCTCGTCGGCTCGTATGCCAGCGTTGCCAGAATGCTCGACGAAGTGGCCGCCGTTCCCGGCGCGGAAGGTGTTCTGCTGACCTTCGACGATTTCCTCACCGGCGTGGAGACCTTCGGCGAGCGCATTCAGCCGCTGATGCAGTGCCGCGCCCACATTCCTGCCATCACCAGGGAGGTGGCGTAATGACAACCCTTAATGCCCGTCCGGAAGCCATCACCTTTTCTGCACCGCAGAGCGCGCTGATTGTGGTGGATATGCAAAACGCCTACGCCAGCCCCGGCGGTTATCTGGATCTGGCGGGGTTTGACGTCTCCGCCACCCGGCCGGTGATTGAGAACATCAAAACCGCCGTCGCCGCCGCACGCGCCGCCGGGATGCTCATCATCTGGTTTCAGAACGGCTGGGACGATCAATACGTGGAAGCCGGTGGCCCCGGCTCGCCCAATTTTCACAAATCGAACGCCCTGAAAACCATGCGCAAACGGCCCGAACTGCAGGGCAAGCTGCTGGCTAAAGGTGGCTGGGATTATCAGCTGGTGGATGAACTGGTGCCGGAGGCAGGCGATATCGTGCTGCCTAAACCGTGCTACAGCGGCTTTTTCAACACGCCACTCGACAGCCTGCTGCGCAGCCGGGGCATTCGTCATCTGGTCTTTACCGGCATTGCCACCAATGTCTGCGTGGAGTCGACCCTGCGCGACGGCTTCTTCCTCGAGTATTTCGGCGTGGTACTGGAAGACGCCACTCATCAGGCGGGGCCGGAATTTGCCCAGAAAGCGGCGCTGTTCAATATCGAAACCTTTTTTGGCTGGGTCAGTAACGTCGCCGATTTTTGCGACGCCCTGAGCCCGCCGCTCGCCCGTATCGCCTGAGGAGACATACGATGCCGAAATCCGTGATTATTCCACCGGGCACCAGCACGCCGATTGCGCCGTTTGTCCCCGGCACGCTCGCCGATGGCGTGGTGTACGTCTCCGGTACCCTGCCGTTTGATAAAGACAACAACGTGGTGTTTATCAACGACCCAAAGGCGCAAACGCGCCACGTGCTGGAGACGATCAAGACCGTGATCGAAACCGCGGGTGGCACGATGGAGGATGTGACGTTCAACAGCATCTTTATCACCGACTGGAAAAACTACGCCGCGATTAACGAGATCTACGCGGAGTTCTTCCCCGGCGATAAGCCGGCCCGCTTCTGCATTCAGTGCGGGCTGGTAAAGCCGGACGCGCTGGTTGAAATCGCCACCGTTGCGCACATTGGAAAGTGAGGCTGCCATGAAGCTCTCCGTCTCACCGCCCCCGTTTGACGGCGCGCCCGTCGTGGTGCTGATTGCCGGACTCGGCGGGGGCGGCAGCTACTGGTTACCCCAGCTAGCCGCGCTGGAACAGGAGTATCAGGTGGTCAGTTACGACCAGCGTGGCACCGGCAATAACCCTGACACCCTGCCGGAAGAGTACACCCTGGCGCAGATGGCCGGTGAGCTGGCACAGGCGCTGACCGCGGTCGGCATCACCCGCTACTGTGTGGTCGGCCATGCGCTGGGGGCGCTGATCGGCCTGCAGCTGGCGCTCGACAACCCCGATGCGCTCAAAGCGCTGGTGTGCGTCAACGGCTGGCTGACGCTGAATGCCCATACCCGACGCTGCTTTCAGATCCGCGAACGGCTGCTGCATGCCGGTGGCGCGCAGGCGTGGGTAGAGGCGCAGCCGCTGTTTCTCTATCCGGCAGACTGGATGGCCGCCCGCGCACCGCGTCTGGAGGCTGAAGAGGCACTGGCGCTGGCGCACTTTCAGGGCAAAAACAATCTGCTGCGCAGGCTGAACGCGCTGAAAAAGGCCGATTTTAGTCGCCATGCCGCCCGCATCGCCTGCCCGGTACACCTTATCTGTTCCGCCGATGACCTGCTGGTGCCCTCTGTCTGCTCGTCTGAGCTGCAGGCGGCGCTCCCGCACAGCCACAGCGTGGTGATGCGCCAGGGCGGTCATGCCTGCAACGTCACCGAGCCGGAAACGTTTAATACCCTGCTGCTTAACGGGCTTGCCAGCCTGCTGAACAGCCATGAACCCGCTTTATAAGGAGTTTCGATGAGCGAAGCCATTACCTCTGCCGCGCTGGATTCACTGTTCACCGGCGCACGCACCCACAACGGCTGGCTGGACATACCGGTCAGCGACGAGACGCTGCGCGAGATCTACGACCTGATGAAATGGGGGCCTACCTCCGCTAACTGTTCCCCGGCCCGTATTGTGTTTGTGCGCAGCGCAGAGGGTAAAGAGAAGCTGCGCCCCGCACTCTCCAGCGGCAACCTGGAGAAAACCCTCACCGCACCGGTCACCGCGATTGTGGCGTGGGACACGGAATTTTATGAGCGTCTGCCTGAACTGTTCCCGCACGGGGATGCGAAGAGCTGGTTTACCACCAGCCCCGCGCACGCTGAAGAGACCGCCTTTCGCAACAGCTCCATGCAGGCCGCTTATCTCATCTTTGCCTGTCGCGCCCTGGGGCTGGACACCGGCCCGATGTCCGGTTTTGACCGGCAAAAAGTCGACGAAGCCTTTTTCACCGGCACGCTGCTGAAAAGCAATCTGCTGATCAATATCGGCTATGGCGATGTGGGCAAACTCTACGGCCGTCTGCCGCGCCTGGCCTTTGAAGACGCCTGCGGGCTGGCGTAAGGAGCCATCATGACGACACCCGATAAACAAACCTTTCGCGATGCCATGGCCTGTGTGGGCGCGGCGGTCAATATCATCACCACCGACGGCCCTGCTGGCAGAGCGGGCTTCACCGCCAGCGCCGTATGCAGCGTCACCGACTCGCCCCCGACGCTATTGGTGTGTCTTAACCGCGGCGCGTCCGTCTGGCCGACGTTTAGCGAAAACCGCACCCTGTGCGTCAACACCCTGAGCGCCGGACAGGAGCCACTCTCCAACCTGTTTGGCGGCAAAACGCCGATGGAAGATCGCTTCGCCGCTGCCCGCTGGCAGACGGGCGAGACGGGCTGCCCGCGTCTGGAGGAGGCGCTGGCCTTGTTTGATTGCCGTATCAGCCAGGTGGTCAGCGTCGGCACCCACGACATTCTGTTTTGCGACATCGTGTCCATTATCCGCCACCCCGCCCCGCAGGGGCTGGTGTGGTTTGACCGCGGCTACCACGCGCTTATGCGACCCGCCTGTTAACCCTTCTTAAGGAAGCAGCTCATGGCAATGTTCGGATTTCCCCACTGGCAGTTGAAATCGACCTCTACAGAACCTGGCGTGGTCGCGCCGGATGAACGGCTCCCGCTCGGGCAAACCCTGGTGATGGGCGTCCAGCACGCGGTCGCCATGTTTGGTGCAACGGTGCTGATGCCGATGCTGATGGGCCTTGACCCCAATCTCTCCATTCTGATGTCGGGTATTGGCACCCTGCTGTTCTTTTTTGTCACCGGCGGGCGCGTGCCCAGCTATCTGGGCTCCAGCGCCGCCTTTGTCGGCGTGGTCATCGCCACCACCGGGTTTAACGGTCAGGGGATCAACCCCAACCTCAGCGTCGCCCTCGGCGGCATTATCGCCTGTGGTCTTGTCTATACCCTGATTGGCGTCGTGGTGATGAAGATCGGAACCCGCTGGATCGAGCGAATGATGCCGCCAGTGGTTACCGGTGCGGTGGTGATGGCGATTGGCCTGAACCTGGCGCCAATTGCCGTGAAGAGTGTCTCCGGCTCGCCGTTTGAGAGCTGGATGGCGGTGATCACCGTGCTGTGTATCGGTCTGGTGGCGGTATTCACCCGCGGCATGGTTCAGCGTCTGCTGATTCTGGTCGGGCTGATTGTGGCCTGTCTGATCTACGCCCTGCTGGCCAATGTCTTTGGTTTCGGCAAGCCTGTCGACTTTACCCTGCTCCATCAGGCTGCCTGGTTCGGTCTGCCGCAGATCACGTCGCCAACCTTTAACACGCAGGCGATGATGCTTATCGCCCCTGTCGCGGTGATCCTGGTGGCGGAGAACTTAGGGCACCTGAAGGCCGTGGCGGGCATGACCGGGCGCAGTATGGATCCGTATATGGGGCGCGCGTTTGTCGGGGATGGCCTGGCGACGATGCTCTCCGGGTCGGTGGGCGGCAGCGGTGTCACCACCTACGCCGAGAACATTGGCGTGATGGCGGTAACGAAAGTCTACTCCACGCTGGTGTTCGTGGCGGCGGCGGTCATGGCGATGCTGCTCGGCTTCTCACCAAAATTTGGTGCGCTGATCCACACCATTCCCTCGCCGGTCATCGGCGGCGCATCAATTGTGGTGTTCGGCTTGATTGCCGTGGCGGGAGCGCGCATCTGGGTACAGCATCGCGTCGATCTCAGCCAGAACAGTAACCTGATTATGGTGGCGGTCACGCTGGTGCTGGGTGCAGGTGATTTTGCCCTGACGCTGGGCGGGTTTACGGTTGGCGGGATTGGTACGGCGACCTTTGGGGCGATCCTGCTTAATGCCCTGCTGAGCCGCCGGAAAGGGGATGAAGCGCAAGGGGAAGCCATCACCCCCTCCACCTGATATAAGTCCCCCTTACTTGCCGGGTGACGCTGCGCTTACCCGGCAATCGCCTTACGTCGTTTTTTGAGCTTTAGCTCACTCACCAGCACCCCAACAACGATAAACGCCGCGCCGACCAGCGCCAGCAGCGGTAAGCGTTCTCCGGCAATGCGTCCAAAAATCCCCGCCCAGACCGGCTCCCCGGTGTAGATCACCGTCGCCCGCGTCGGCGACACGCTGCGCTGTGCCCAGTTCATGGTCACCTGAATAATGGCGCTGAAAATACCCAGCCCCAGCGCCACCACCACCAGCCCGGCAGACATCGGCGGAACCGACTCCCCTGCCGGAACCATCGTCGCGAACGCCACCAGCGACGCCGTGGCAAGCTGTACCACCGTGACGCGCTTAACATCGACCTTCCCGGCCCAGGCGCTAATGAGGATAATTTCCGCGGCAATCGCAATGGCTCCCACCAGGGTAATGATCTCGCCCGGCCCCAGTGCCAGCAGGTTATTTTCCGGCCCGGCCAGCAAAATCAGGCCGATAAACGCCAGCACAATACCAATGCAGGACATTACACCCGGCAGGCGTCCCAGACACAGCCATTGCAGTAACGGCACCAGCGGCACATACATGGCGGTGATAAAGGCCGATTTACTGCTGGAGATTGACTGTAACCCCCACGTCTGCAGGCTATACCCCATGGCAATCGCCACGCCAATCGCCACCCCGGCCTTGAGCTTCTGCAGGGTCAGCCCGCGCAGGGTTTTCAACGAGATCAACCCCACGGCAATCGCTGCCGTCGCAAAGCGCAGGCCGACAAAGAAGAACGGATCGCTCAGGGTGACCGCATACTGGACGGCGAGAAAGGTTCCGCCCCAGAACATGGTGATCAGAATGAGGATCGCTTCCTGAGGTTTGACGGAGAAGGTAAAACGAGAAACAGACATGAGGCACCAGAACGTAGAATGAAGGGACTAGTGTGCGATGCCTTTGATTGCAGTTCAATGTTACAGAAATAAAAAAACCGCCGGGAGATCCCGGCGGCAGAGGTCTTTCAACCCGGCGACTTACTTATTGCCGCCATGGCTGTTTTTACCCCCTTTTTTGCCAGCCTCAGATGCGCGCTGAGGGTCATTTTTAAAATTACCCCCGCTATGCTGGCCACCTTTACGGCCTGCTTCTGATGCTCTTTCACGATCTTCGGCGAAATTACCTGAACCACCACGATGGTTTGCCATCTCTAACCTCCAGTGTGTGAAACATTAGACATCATATTGCATTCAGTAAAAGAGGATTCTTTCACCTCGCGGCTAAAGGACAGCGCCTTTATCTGTGCCGCGTGAAACTAAGCTTAGTGGACTGAGGGTATCCGGCAAGCTGTAGTTAATATTCTGCAACAAGATCTCAGTCTTTTGGGTGAGAAAACGCGGCGGTCATTCATAAGCCTTTCTTATCATTTCAAAAATCGTCGGCGGTAAAAATGTTTCATTTTGCTACAAGCCGCGATGGTCAGCATATTGTTATAAATCAAAGAAATGCCGTTCATTTTTGCAGTCTGGCTGTGATGTCATATCTTTAAATGAACGCAGCGATTCGCTGTCAGAAAAAACAAACGAGGAGTGATGCAAAATGGCTAAAGTTCTGGTGCTCTATTATTCCATGTATGGACACATTGAAACCATGGCTCACGCGGTAGCAGAAGGTGCAAACAAAGTGGACGGCGTGGAGGTTGTGGTAAAACGCGTACCGGAAACCATGCAGGCAGAAGCGTTCGCCAAAGCCGGAGGAAAAACCCAGAATGCGCCGGTCGCCACGCCTCAGGAGCTGGCGGATTACGACGCCATTATCTTCGGCACCCCCACCCGTTTTGGCAATATGTCAGGCCAGATGCGCACCTTCCTCGATCAGACGGGCGGGCTGTGGGCCTCTGGCGCACTGTACGGCAAACTCGCCAGCGTGTTCAGCTCCACCGGGACCGGCGGAGGCCAGGAACAGACGATTACCTCAACCTGGACTACCCTTGCTCATCATGGGATGGTGATTGTACCGATTGGCTATGGCGCGCAGGAACTGTTTGACGTCTCTCAGGTACGTGGCGGCACACCTTACGGTGCAACCACCATTGCCGGTGGCGATGGATCCCGACAGCCGAGCAATGAAGAGCTCGCTATCGCCCGCTATCAGGGTGAATATGTCGCGGGTCTGGCCAAAAAACTGAACGGCTAACTCAACAGGAGGACAAGCATGCCAACTCAAGAATCCAAAGCTCACCACGTGGGCGAATGGGCAAGTTTACGCAATACCTCTCCGGAGATCGCCGAAGCCATTTTTGAAGTCGCGAAATACGATGAAAAACTGGCAGAGCAGATTTGGGAAGAAGGCAATGATGAAGTGCTGGTACGCGCCTTCGAAAAAACGGACAAAGACTCGCTCTTCTGGGGTGAGCAAACCATCGAACGTAAAAACGTCTGAGCGTTTCCCCCCGCCTGCGCGGGGGGATTATCTTATTTCGCCGCGTCGTTCATCACCGTATTAAATTTATCGATCGGGCAAAAACCGTTCGCATCCACCGGACACCCCTTCAGTTCCAGCGTCACGCGCTGCGCCGGAGACTGCAGCGACAGCACGCTGGCGTTACGCAGCTGCTCTGAGCTCTGATACACATACTCAATTTTCATCAGCTCGCGGTTGGCGTTTTTGTCGTGCCAGCGCTGGAAGACAATTTTGCCGCCGATTGGGGTGCGCTCCTGCTGGTCATGCAGCTGGTACGGCTTGAAGTCCAGCGCCGTCAGCAGAGAGGCAATGTTGGAGTCATGCCCCACCAGCAGGGTGATTTTCGGCGCTTTTGCCTGATCGGTCACCAGGGCGTTATCGATATACTTCACCAGCGGTTTGGCGACGTTTTGCGCCACCTCGGTTGAGGTAAACAGCGAGTCCTGATATCCGTTTTTCAGCTTCGACAATACGCGCCACTGCTGGTCGGTTTTAATCTCTCCCCAGGCCACCTGGTCGGCCGGGAAGCCTTCGTAATACTGCAGCGTGAACGCATCCACCAGCGAGTTGCCCACTTTCAGCGGCCCGGAAACGCCCGGTTCTTTTTCGTAGTCGGCGCTGAAGGTATCTTTCGCGTCTGCCAGTGAACAGACTTTTTTCTCTTTGCATGACGGTGAATCGGCGTAGTTCGTCATCTGCTCCAGCAGCTTATAGCTTTCGCCAAGCTGCATTTTCTGGCGCTCGGACTCCATCGCCTTAAGCGCTTTTTCGCGGAATTCCGGCGAGTTATCGGTAATTACCGGATTAAAGGTTGGGTCCATGGTGCCCATTTTGTCCTGATGATGCACAGGAACATCGCACCCCGGGAACGCGCCGGTAATGAAGAACTGCGCGGTAGCCACGGTGCGCTGCAGGCTGTTGGCGTAAGCATAAACGCTCTCCGCCGGTGGACATTCTCCCGTCTTCACCATCCCCTGCTGGGCCAGCCACTCGCGCATGTAGTGCCCCATGTAAACCTCCAGCACGCCACCTTTGGTAGTGAGCTGACCGCCCGGCACTTCCCATTCAGGCCATTGCTTTGGCGTGGACTGCTCCAGCACGCTGCCGTTATTGGCGAGCGGTGCGCGCAGGTTGTGACGGCTCATAATTAAAACTTGCTCCAGCTGATACCCTTCCGGCGTCTCTTGCGCCTGCACCCCGGAGGCTGCTGAAAAGAGACCGGCTACGGCCACCGCGAGTAGTGCTTTTCTCATCCCTAATTCCTCACTCGTTTTAAAATGTCGCGTTCAGTGTGACAGATCCGTGACAATTTTCCGGGAAGCATTTCTCAAACTGATGAATAACACGCTTACCCGGTGAGCAGATTAGTTTTATAATAAAACTACATACGCCCGGAGATTTGCCTGTGAAACGCACCCGTCTTGAAGAGAGTACCTGCCCTGTCGCCCGTTCGCTGGATATCATCGGCGACTGGTGGTCGCTGCTGATTGTTCGCGACGCATTGCGCGGGATTAAACGCTTCGGCGAGTTCCAGAAAAGCCTCGGTATCGCGAAAAACATGCTGACCGCGCGGCTAAAACTGCTGGTCGATGAAGGCATCCTCCGGCTCCAGCCCGCCTCCGACGGCAGCGCCTGGCAGGAATACGTTCTGACCGACAAGGGACGCGCACTCCAGACGGTGCTGGTTGCCCTGTCCCAGTGGGGCAATGAATTTTTGTTTGCGGAAAACGAATGCGGCACCGTTCTCATTGATAGCGAACAGCGCAAACCGCTGCGTAAACTGCTGCTTATCGCCGATGATGGCCGCGAACTTACGCCTGAAGAGATCGTGGCTAAACTTCCCTCCTGATCGTACCCGACGGCAAAAGCACAAAATGACCACCAATATAGTTGCATTATAAAACCAAATAGCAGACAGTGAATTCAGTTTCATATTGAAACCAAATAACCCACTTTGCTTTGAGGTAACACACGATGACTACGCAAATCACTACCGCCCTGATTACGGGTGCCTCTTCCGGGATTGGTGCCGTCTATGCCGATCGCCTTGCCGCGCGCGGCGCTAACCTGGTCCTCGTCGCCCGCCGCGAGGATCGGCTGCAAACCCTCGCCGCCGACCTGCGCGCGCGCTATGGCGTGACCGTCGATATTCTGGTGGCCGATCTCACCGATGAAACCGGGATCCGCGCGGTAGAAGACGAACTGCGTAGCAATACCGCCATTGATGCGCTGGTTAACAACGCCGGCACCGCGCAGATGGCGCCGTTCCTCGCGGGCGATGTGGCCCAGCATCAGGCCATTAACACCCTCAATACCACGGCGCTGATGCGTCTGACCTATGCGATCCTGCCGCGCCTGGCGCAGAATAACCACGGTACGCTTATCAATATCGCCTCGGTGTTGTCCCTGCACGTACGTGCCGGCAGCGCGCTGTACAGCGCCACCAAAGCCTGGGTGCTCAGCTTTACCCGTGGGTTACAGGAGGAGTTTGCCGACAGCAATCTGCGTATTCAGGCCGTGTTACCCGCCGCAACGGCAACAGAAATCTGGCAGCATTCCGGCGTGACGGTGAACGATCTGCCGGAAGGCTCGGTGATGACCACTGACGATATGGTGGATGCTTCGCTGGCGGGTCTGGATCAGGGCGAGCTGATTACCATTCCGCCAATGCATGATGACAGCCTGTGGGATCGCTACGAAACGGCACGTCTGGAACTGTTTAACAGCGCCCGCACCGGCATCCCGGCGCCGCGCTATGTAAAACAGTAGGCTAACGCTCAAGCTGGTCGCCGTACTCACTCATCCAGGCGGCCAGCGGCGAGAGTGCCCCTTGCAGGGTCAACCCCAGCCCCGTGATCTGGTACTCCACGCGCGGTGGGATCTCCGGGTAAACCGTGCGCGACACCAGCCCGCGCTGTTCGAACAGCCTGAGCTGCTTCGTGAGTTCTTTTTGCGTGATGGGGGCGGTAGCGCGCAGCAGATCGCCAAAGCGTACCGGCGCATTGAGGATAATCAGGCGATAAAGAACAGGGATCGCCCACTTCCCGGAAATCAGGTTCACAAACTGCGTCATCGGGCAGACATAAACCTCAGAATTTTTTTCACAACGTATATCGAGCAATTCCGCCATAGCACACCTCTTGCCGCATTAGTATCCAATTGGTACCTGGTTTCCTTTCGATACTAACGTTTCTATAGTGCTTTCTCCAGAGACATTTCAGGAGAAGAACATGGGTCGTTTAGCAGGTAAATATACGCTGATTACCGGCGGAACCAGCGGCATTGGCCTTGCCACTGCGCAGGTGTTTCTCGCCGAAGGGGCGCATGTCGCCGTCACCGGTCGTAACCCGGAAACGCTCGCCGAAGCAGAGCGCATTCTGGGCGATAAGGCCTGGGTGATCCCGACCGATGCGGGAGATATTGCTTCGCAAAAAGCGCTGGCGGAGACGCTTGCCGCCCGCTGGCCACGCCTGGACGCGGTGTTTCTCAACGCCGGCGACGTGACGCACGCACCGCTGGAAGCGTGGCAGGAAGAGGCCTGGGATCGTCTGATGGGCATCAACCTGAAGGGACCGTTCTTTTTAATTCAGGCGCTGCTGCCGCTGCTGAATAATCCGTCCTCGGTGATCCTGTGCGGCTCCGTAAGCGCGCGCATCGGCCTGCCCACCAGCAGCGTGTATGCCGCGAGCAAGGCCGCCCTGCTGTCGCTGGCACGCACACTGTCGGCAGAGCTGTTACCGCGCGGCATTCGCGTTAACGGTCTGAGCCCCGGCCCGGTAGAAACCCCGGCCTTTACGAAAACGGGCTTAAGCGAAGAAACGCTTAACGCGATGATGGCGGAGATCATCAAGCTTGTGCCGCTGGGCAGAATGGGCTCGACGACGGAGCTGGCAAAAGCCGCGCTCTATCTGGCCTCCGACGAATCCAGCTACACGGTAGGAACGGAACTGCTGGTGGACGGCGGAGTGGGAAGTTTGTAACTCAAAAGGCGCTGATGCCGGTGACAATGCCGACATACAGCGCCGCCCAGACGGCGGCAGAAAACAGGCTGACCGCGTAAACCTTCACCCGGTTGAGCCTGAGCATGCCCGCCGCCAGCGGCACGATATAGCGCAGTACCGCCAGAAAACGGGCGGTGAAGAGCACCAGCACGCCGTTTTTCTGTAGCTGATGCTGCACCCGCAAAAATGTATCGGCATGTCTTGAGGTAATGCGCGTCACCAGCCGCGTATGCCCCATCAACTGACCGATATGATAGTTCAGCAGCGAACCGAGCGTGGCCCCCATTACCACCGCCAGCCACGTCAACGCCGGATGCAGGCTCGCCTGGCTGACGGTGATCCCGGTCAGCAACATCACCGAGGCGGGCGGCAGCACGGAGGAGATCAGCACCGTGGATTTACTCAAAGCCAGCACGAAGAGCAGCGCAAAGAGATGCGTCGGATAATGCGCAAAATGATTGAGCAGATTGTCAAACCACGCCACCTTGCTCTCCTCGTGAATATTTACCCTCCCATTAAAGTCGAGCAAGTTTAAATAAAGACTCAACGCGTCATGAATAATTAATACATAAACATTCCCTAAACATTTTTTAAATTCCAGAGCGGGAAAATAAAATAAGCGTATTATCCCGCTGGTTTACAACGATCTCGTTATGGCGAGGCTCCTGTACAAATATACGTTATCGCTCTGGCAGGTTCGAGAGAACCCGCACAGGGTAAAACAGGCACTGTCGAATCAAGGCTTTGTCAGTATAACTTCCCTTACGGGATACGGTGTACAGTGCTGAACCCAGGACGTGGGGATCTCCTCTTCGACATGCCCTGTCTTGCTCGCCCCTGAGAGATTTTTTATTCAAAGGGAATTCACTATGTCTTACGCTATTCACAACCAGAACCCGGTATTCAATGACAGCGCTATCGCGCAATATATGAATACCGATTTTATTGTCCTCGATATTTCATTATGCGTGGCGCTGGCGCGCGAGCAGTTTTTCGAAAAATTAAAAGACGATGATATTCCGTCGCATATTTTCATTGAAGATCAGGGTCACCTGGCAGGCATGATTGCGGTGCGCAAATTGCTGCAAACCACCGATACCGTACAGCCGGTAAAATCGCTGATGCTGTCGCAATTTCTGCAGGTCAAACCGGAAGATGAGCGGGCCGATGTCGCCGGACTGCTGGCCCACAGCGGTGCGGATGTAGTGCCTGTTGTCACCCACGGCAAGCTGGTTGGCTGCCTCACCGAGCGCGAAATGGCTCACCTGCTGGAAGACGATGTCACCGAAGATGCCCAGCGCCAGGGGGCCACGCTGCCGCTGGAAAAGCCCTATCTGGAGACCAGCGCCTTCAGCCTGTGGAAAAAACGCTCCGTCTGGCTGCTGCTGCTGTTTGTCGCGGAAGCCTACACCAGCTCGGTGATCCAGCACTTTGAAGAGGCGCTGGAGTCCGCCATTGCGCTGGCATTTTTTATCCCGCTGCTGATTGGCACCGGTGGGAACAGCGGAACGCAGATCACCTCCACGCTGGTGCGCGCCATGGCGCTGGGTGAAGTGCATCTGCGCGATGTCGGTCGCGTACTTTGCAAAGAGATGACCACCTCACTGATGATTGCCGTCACGCTCGGTATTGCCGGGTGCATCCGCGCATGGATGATGGGGATTGGGCTGGAAATTACCCTTATCGTCAGCCTGACGCTGGTGTGCATTACGCTGTGGAGCGCCATAGTCTCGTCCGTTATTCCCATGGTACTCAAGCGCTGCGGCATTGACCCGGCCGTCGTCTCCGCGCCGTTTATCGCGACGCTTATCGACGGTACCGGGCTGATTATCTACTTCAAAATCGCCCAGTATACGCTGGGGCTGGAGTAATCTTACGAGCACCTCTTTCCTGTGATTGAGGTGCTCACTCCGCTACACATCACCCAGTTGATGCGCAATCTCGCGCAGCTGCTGGGCCAGCGCCTGGAGGTTTTTTCCCTTCTCCCCTTTCGGCCCGGTGGACTGTCGCACCACCAGACGGGCAGGTAAAATCGAGGACATGCGCAGGGCACTCTCTTCGCCGCTGTCCAGAATGCGGCGCACCGCCTCTTTGCCCTGCAGATCTAAATCCAGTGAGACCGTCGTCAGCGCCGGGTAGAAGAACGAGCTTTCGTAGGTATCATCGTAGCCAATCACCGACTTCTCGCCAGGAATGGAAATCTGCTGCTGGTGGAAGGCGCTCAGTACGCCCAGCGCCATCTGGTCGTTGGCCACCAGTACGGCGGAAAACTGCGGCGTTTCGCGCAACATCTGCAGCGCACCGGCATACCCGCTCTGCGCATCCCAGTTGCCGCGGATCACCGAAGCGGGCTCCAGCCCGTAACCCTTCAGGGTTTCGATCCAGCTTTTTAGCCTCAACTGTGCCGACACAGAGGACTCCGGCCCCGCCAGCAGGGCGATGTCGCGATGGCCCAGCTCGTAAAGGTATTTAACGCTGGCGCGGGTCCCATCCGCCGGGTTAAACGAAACGTTAAACACAGAACTGTACGGGTCGACGTCCAGGAAAAGACAGACGATATCGTCGTTGTCGGTGGCGATTTTCTGCGCCTCTTCGGCCTCCAGAGGCACGTTAATGATCACCTTGCTCACCAGCTGGGACTTCAGTTCGTTGATAGAGTCCTGAATACTTTGGTTGACGTTCTCATCTATCATCGAGATCAGTACCTGGTATCCCTCCACGTTCGCATAGCGTTTTACCGCTGCCGCCACCTGAGAAGGCGCGTGCAAAGCCAGTGAAATGGTCACCAGCCCGACGGTCTGGCTCTGCTTGCCTACCAGTTGCTGGGCCAGGCGATTCGGCACATACCGCAATAACTCTATGGATTTCTCAACCTTGTGGCGCGTGGCCTCGGATACATTGGCAGATTTATTCAGTACCCTGGACACGGTCTGATAGGAGACGCCTGCATGGCGTGCGACGTCCTCTAACGTTGCGCTTTTCGACTTCATGGTCCGGTTCCTTATGTTGTTATGCGATGATTGTAACAGGGGCGCTGTAAAAAAACGCTCACCGTCCTCACTTCGCAGACATAACACCATCAAAAAGTATTACGTTCACAATGCCATAATTTGTGGCACAGCTCATCACTTGTAACAAAATTGTCTATTTTATTTGCAGTTAATCACACATTTAGGATCGTTCAATTGCCAGCCAGAAGGTTTAGGCATTTTATGACAGCGGATTTGTGAACGTATTACAAAACAATAAGAGGGTAACAATGAACACGACGATCCGCTCTGTATCCGTTGCGCTGGCTGCCGCGTTAGCGTCTCCATCGCTGTTTGCTGCGTCTTCAGTACCGATTGATTTTCATGGCTATCTTCGCTCCGGCGTGGGCGTCTCACGGGATGGTGGGATGGAGGAGTGGCAGAAGAATAAAATAGGCCGTCTGGGTAACGAAGCCGATACCTACGGCGAGCTGGAACTGGGCTCTGAGGTCTACAAAAAGAACGACGTGAGCTTTTATCTCGACAGCATGGTGAGCATGGTGTCTGACGGCTCTAACGATAACGAAACCACCTTTGGCGACGACGCTCAGTTTGGCCTGCGTCAGCTTAACCTGCAGATCAAGGGGTTGATCCCGGGCGATCCGAATGCGGTTATCTGGGGTGGGAAGCGCTATTACCAGCGTCATGATCTGCACATCATTGACACCAAATACTGGAACATCTCGGGATCCGGTGCAGGTATTGAAAACTATACGCTCGGCCCTGGCGCGGTCTCCGTGGCCTGGATCCGCGGCGATGCCAACGACGTGGACTACCGCGTTGACGGTGATAACGACGTGAACATTAATTATATCGATCTCCGCTATGCGGGCTGGAAACCGTGGGCAGGCGCGTGGACGGAAGTGGGTATTGACTATGCCATGCCAAACCCGACCAACAAACAGAAAGAGTATGGCGGGCTGTACGAGGCCGACAACGGCGTGATGGTAACCGGAGAGATCAGCCAGGACATGCTGGGCGGCTATAACAAGCTGGTGCTGCAGTATGCCAACAAAGGTCTGGCGCAGAACATGGTTTCCCAGGGGGGCGGCTGGTACGACATGTGGAACTATGTGAACGATGCCAGCGGCTACCGCGTGATTAATACCGGCTTAATTCCCATTACCGACAAGCTCTCCTTTAACCACGTCCTGACCTGGGGTTCGGCGGATGACACCACGCAGTATACCGATAAATCGCGCCTGATTTCGCTGGTGGGCCGCGCGCAGTATCAGTTCACCGAATATGTGCGTCTGATTGGTGAAGTGGGCGGGTTCTACCAGAAAGATACCTATACCGACGGTTCAAACTACAAGCAGAGCGGTGAGAAGTACACGATCGCCTTAGGTCTGGCGGACGGACCTGATTTTATGTCACGTCCCGAGCTACGGGTGTTTGCCTCCTACCTGAATGATTCCGAACATGGGAAATCCTTCGAAGACGGCACCGCCAGTAATACCTGGAATTTCGGCGTGCAGGTTGAAGCCTGGTGGTAATATTTATTTCTAAAATGCGTTAATCGTTATTGTATCTCCAACAACTGGCAGTTTATTCGCCTGTTTCGGGATAGCCATTATTTTGGCTATCCCTTTTTTTATTTATTGATTAAAATGTTCATCTAATAACTGACGTAAGGCATCAGATTGCCTGCCAAATATGGCATGCACCTGCTGGCCAATAATAATTACCCCCAGCGCCCCTTCATTCTGTAACGCCTCAGAGTCAACTTTATTTAAATCTTTTACCGTCACGCGCAGGCGGGTAATACAGGCTTCGACGTGTTCGATATTATCGTCGCCGCCAAACGCGGGAATTAAACGCTGGGTAATTTGACTGTCCATAATACGCCTCATTATATGCAGATAAAAAAATGCCTGCTCGTGGAGCAGGCGTTCTGTGCCTTTTTGCCCGGACGGTGCGGTCTGATGTCCTCACCCCAGCCCTCTCCCACAGGGCTGAGGGTTCCCCAGAAAAATGAAAAGCACGATGAAGTGTGATCTACTGGTTGCGCTAACAAATCAGA
>NZ_LOMM01000028.1:0-53747 GCF_001605945.1 Enterobacter sp. SENG-6 | reverse complement strand
TTGCCACGGAACGGTCTGCGTTGTCGGGAAGATACGTGATCTGATCCTTCAACTCAGCAAAAGTTCGATTTATTCAACAAAGCCCTACAGGAATTGAACATGCTTGATTTGGATCATTTAGAGAAAGCGCAAAGAATCAGTCTTACCATGCAAGTTGAAATCAGTTTGAAAGGGGCATTAATTACAGGCTCGTTGAAACCTGGCGCTCGACTGATTACCAAAGAGATTGCCGATAAATTAGGAACCAGTATCACACCGGTTCGTGAGGCACTTTTGCGTCTGGTCTCCTCAGGGGCGCTGCAGGCCACACCGGCGCAGGCGTTTCTGGTGCCGGAGGTCACGCTGGAACGCTATAACGAGATCACCGCTATCAGGAAACAACTGGAACCAATGGCGGTAGCGGCCGCCTGTCAGCATATGACGCCAGCTAAGCTTGAGACGTTGCGCAAAATGTCGGATGCCTTTCATGAGGCGATGCGCAACGGCAATGTTCAGCAGGCGCTGCACGCGAATCGCGTGTTTCGCTTCACCCTTTATCAGTATGCGGAGATGCCAACGCTCAGCGCATTAATTGAGCAGCTGTGGATACGCATCGGGCCCTGTATTAACTATCTGCATCAGGAGCTCAACGACATCAAAGCGTCGGCGTATCACAACGAGGAGTTACTTGCGGCACTGGAAAGAGGGGATGTTGAAGCCAGCCAGAAAGCGGTGGATAAACTGATTGATGAAGCTAATTCACTTTTACAGCGTCAATATTTTAGCTGAGGAATTATTTAGTAGCCAATCTATATTTCCGTCGTAAAACATTCGCTCCATGAATAAGTCCTGATGGCTCTACGCCATCAGGAACGATATTTAAGATTACGAAAGAGAAAAACAGGCAATAAAATGCCTGTTTTAGTCCTACTCGAAACGATAAGCAACCGACAGGCCAATGCCGTAGTTACGACCCGGAGCCGGTTCGTAATAACGCCCGTTGGATTCGTTGACAATCACCGAGCCGGCATACGTTTTGTCGAACAGGTTATCAACGCGACCAAAGAGATCCAGGCCCCAGTTGCCATAGTTGAACTTATACCCGGTATTCAGACCGACCACCGTATAGGACGGAGCCTTTGCCGTGTTTTCGTCGTCGGCCATGATATCGCTCATGTAACGCACGTCGGTGCCCGCATACCAGCCTTCCTCAGGCTGCCAGCCAAACGAGGCAAAGCCCATATTGCGGGCAATACCCGGCATCCGGTTGCCGTTACAGTTGTCATCACCGCAGACGTTGGTGCGGTAGGTGGCGTCCAGATATGTCCATGCCATTTTCAGCTTCCAGTTTTCAGCAAACTGCTGATCGAGGGAAACTTCCACCCCCTGACGACGGGTTTTACCGGCGTTTTTGTAGCTGGTACGTCCGCCAGAGCTGGCATCCACCACAATTTCATCGTCGGTGTCGGTGCGGAACAGGGCCGCGGTCAGCAGGCCATTGCCGATGCGGGTTTTGCTACCCACTTCATAAGTATTGTTGGTGGACGGTTTCAGGCCAATGTTCAGCCCACCCTGGTTATCCGCGCGGTAGGAGAGTTCATTGATGGTGGGGGTTTCAAATCCACGACCTGCCGCAGCGTAAAGGTTCCACGCGTCGGTCACGGCATACTTCACCGCCCCGGCCGGGAGCCACTTGTGATAGCTCGCGTCGCCGCTGTCGTCGCCGTTGCCTGGCGTAACGTAATGATCGTTGGAATCAAACCAGACGGAGCTGTAACGCACCCCGGCATCCACAGAGAGTTTCTGGGTTAACTGCCAGCGGGTTTGCAGGTAAGGATCGACGTTCCACATCAGGTTACGTTCGTTGCGGCGCTTGTCGCCTTTTACGCCGTACTCCGGTACGCCGTTGTTCATCACGAAGTTCTCATACCCGCGACGATCTTCGCTCATGTTTTCGTAGTTCAGGCCGGTGGTAAAGGTCACCGGCACCAGCAGTTCGCCGCGGTGCGTCCAGCGTGTATCGATGCCCTGATAGTGACGCTGCATATCAATCACACCGCCAGAGTGGGAGGGGCGCAGCTGTGGCTGATAAGGGATCGACTGGTACTGGGTCATTTCGCGCTCGCCAGCGTACATCATGACGCTGAGATCGTCCTGCGCGCTGAGCTGGCGGTCATAGCGCAGCCCGGCCTGGGTCTGCTTGATGGTTTTGCGCGTGTTGTACTGATCGCCACGCGGAGACTGGCGCGGGTTATCCTGCCACTCCTGGTAATTCAGTCCACCCGGATCGTTGGCTTTCATGTCCACGCTGTTAAAGATCAGCGTCAGCTTGCTGGCATCGTCAATCCGCACGCCCAGTTTGGCGTTGGCGAGATTCTTCCGCGCACCGCTGTGATCGCGGTAGCCTTTGGTGGTGAAGCGGGTGGTGGATACGGTGTAATCCACATCGCCCGCGTGTGTGCCGTCGCCCATCGCGCCGGTGGCTTTCATCCCGTAACGCCAGGTACCGTAACTGCCGTAATAGCTGCTGGCCTCAATGGTCGGCGGCTGTTGACCGGTCTGGGTGTTGATGTTGATCACGACGCCGGAGGCGTTGCCATACAGGGCAGAGAAGGGGCCGCGCAGCACTTCCACGCTCTCAACGCTGGAGAGATCAATGTTAGAGGTCTGTCCCTGGCCGTCTGGCATGGTCGCCGGGATCCCATCCACGTACATTCGAATACCGCGCACCCCGAAGGTGGAGCGGGCACCAAAGCCACGCATCGACAGCTGCAGATCCTGGGCGTAGTTCTGGCGGTTCTGAATTTGCAGGCCCGGGACGCTACCAAGCGATTCCGAGAGGTTAATGCGTGGCGCGGCGTGACGCATATCATCGCCGTTCACGACGCTGACCGCCGCCGGGGTATCAAGCTCCGATACCGTTTGTGGGGTGGCGCTGACGATCAGGGTCTGTTCATCCGCGCCCATTGCGGTGAGGGGCGAAAAGATAACAGGAGCCAGCAGCAGTGGAAGCGTAGCCCTATGGGCAGAAATGATTTTCATGAAATAAACCGGTTAAGGATAAGAAACGTACCAAATGGAACATGTGCATATATGTTAAAACTTTTGTAAATGCTTTGAAAACTATAACCGCACATTGCGTTAAGGAAAGGCGAAACGGAAAAGAAAAACTCCACATTTTGCTGATTAATGATTACTATTCTCATTAACAAAACGGCAATGCCATGACGTTGCCGACCGGAAGTGATGTCAGCAGTACACCCCCTCTTGTGAAAAAGGAATTGTTATGTCTTTACGTCATCTGTGCTCGCCGCGTCTGCGTCGTTCTCTGTTGTGTAGCGCTTTACTGCTTGCCGGTACCTTCCAGGTGCACGCTGGCGAAGAGATGTTGCGCAAAGCGGTAGGCAAAGGCGCGTATGAAATGGCCGTGAGCCAGCAGGAGAATGCGCTGTGGGTTGCGACATCACAAAGCCGTAAAATGGATAAAGGCGGGATTGTGTATCGCCTCGATCCGGTCACACTGGACGTGACGCAGGTTATTCATAACGATCTTAAACCGTTTGGCGCCACCCTGGATTCGGCCTCCCAGACGCTGTGGTTGGGCAACACCATCAACGGTGCCGTGACCGCCATTGATGCCAAAACGGGCGAGGTGAAAGGGCGCATGGTTCTGGACGACCGCAAACGCAGTGACACGGTCAAACCGCTGCAGCCACGTCAGCTGGTGGCGGATGATGCCACCCACACCGTGTACATCACCGGGGTCGGTAAAGAGAGCGTGATCTGGGTGGTGGATGGCACAACGCTGAAGCTGAAGGATACCATCGCCAATACCGGTACTTACGGCACCGGCCTCGCGCTGGATGCGCAGGCGAAACGACTCTATACCACCAACGCCGACGGCGAACTGGTGACAATTGATACCGCCAGCAACAAAATCATCAGCCGCAAAAAGGTGCAGGATGATGGTAAAGAGCACTTCTATCTGAACCTGAGTCTGGATACGGCCGGGCAGCGTGCCTTCCTGACCGATTCAAAACAGCCGGAAGTGCTGGTGGTGAGCCTGAAAGATGGCAGCGTGATTGAGAAGATCGCGACGCCAGAGTCGCTGGCGGTGCTCTTTAACCCGACGCGCAATGAAGTGTACGTGACGCATCGTGAAGCCGGAAAGGTGAGCGTGATTGACACCAAAACCTACAAAGTGACGAAAACCTTCGACACGCCGGTCTATCCAAACAGCCTGGCGCTCTCTGCCGATGGCAAAACGCTGTACGTGACGGTGAAACAGAAATCCACCCGTCAGCAGGAAGCGACCCAGCCTGACGATGTGGTACGTATCGCGCTCTAATGCGGGCTTTGCCCGGTGGCGCTGCGCTTACCGGGCCTACAAAACCCTGAAATGTAGGCCGGGTAAGGCGAAGCCGCCACCCGGCTTTTTTTATTAACGCGAGGTCTCTTCCACCAGCGGGCCGTCGTGTTTTTCATCGTCATGATGAACCGGCGCGGTGCTGTGGATTTCATGCACGCGCTTACGCACGCCAAACCAGCCGGCAATCAGCAGAACGGCCAGCAGCGGAATGGTGGCGATGGTATAGGTGCCGTTCGGGTAGTCGAACGCCATCAGTACCAGCACGCTGAACAGGAACAGCAGGGTGAGCCATGAGGTCACCGGAGCACCTGGCATCTTGAAGCTCACGTCAGCCGCTTTGCCCTCTTTAATGGCTTTGCGCAGACGCATCTGGCAGACCACGATAAAGGCCCAGGAGGCGATAATCCCCAGCGCGGCCACGTTCAGCACGATCTCGAACACGCGGGACGGCACCAGGTAGTTCAGGAACACGCCAAACACGTAGACCACCAGCGTCGCCAGGATACCGGCATATGGCACCTGCTGCTTGCTCATCTTCGACATAAACTTCGGCGCAGAGCCGCCCATCGACATGGAGCGCAGAATACGGCCGGTAGAATAGAGGCCAGAGTTGAGGCTGGAGAGCGCCGCGGTCAGCACCACGATGTTCATGATACTGCCCACGTATGGCACGCCGAGCTTAGAGAAGAAGGTCACAAACGGGCTCTGACCCGCCTGGTAGGCGTTCCATGGCAGCAGCAGAACCAGCAGCACCACAGAACCCACATAGAACAGACCGATACGCCAGATCACGCTGTTAATGGCTTTTGGCACCATGGTCTGCGGGTCTTTACATTCGCCTGCCGCCGTACCCACCAGTTCGATAGAGGCAAAGGCGAACACCACGCCCTGCACCAGAACCAGCGCCGGCAGCAGACCGTGCGGGAAGAAGCCGCCGTTATCGGTTATCAGATGGAAGCCGGTTGCATTGCCGTCCAGCGGCTTACCGCTGCCAAGGAAGACGGTACCCACGACCAGGAAAATCACAATCGCCAGCACTTTTACCAGTGCAAACCAGAACTCCATCTCGGCGAACCACTTCACGCCGATCATGTTCATGGTGCCGACAATCGCCAGGGCGCCAAGCGCAAAGACCCACTGCGGGATATCGCCAAACGCGCCCCAGTAGTGCATATACAGCGCAACGGCAGTGATATCGACGATACCGGTCATCGCCCAGTTAACGAAGTACATCCAGCCAGCGACATAGGCGGCTTTTTCACCGAGAAATTCGCGGGCGTAAGAGACAAAGCTGCCGCTGGAAGGGCGATGCAGTACCAGTTCGCCCAGCGCGCGAAGAATGAAGAAGGAGAAGATCCCGCACACCAGATAGACGAGGGCGAGAGCCGGGCCAGCCATCTGCAGACGTGCACCAGCACCTAAAAACAGACCTGTACCGATAGCGCCGCCGATGGCGATCATTTGAACCTGACGGTTGCCCATCGCTTTGTGGTAGCCCTCTTCATGGGAGTTTAACCAGCGACGTTTAGCAGCATGATGATCGGCTGCGCTTTTATTGCTTGTTTTCATTGAGTTACCTGTTTGCCTGTCTGAACCATTATCGTGATAGTCCTGCCTGGCAGAGAGCATACAAACGATTGCTTCTGCGCAAACACATGTCGCCTTCCCAGTCATTCTGCGTATGGATAAGGCGAAACATGGCGAGGCATCCTACCTGCAATTGATAAGCGACGCAAAATATAACCGTGCCGAAAGTGATGCACGTCGAAGGAAATCGTGTGGTCAGAGCAGACGGGGATCACAACGCGCTGAATCGTGGTGAGTTTTTAGACAAAAGATTCGCGGATTGATGATTTAAACATCAGTGGTGCTTATCAGTTGCTCAGTGGAACTAGCGGAAGGTAAACGCTATGATCGGTTTGGTTTTTATTCTGCCAGAACGAGGCTAACGGTGAAAATTAATGTAATCGGCACCAGCGGAAGTGGAAAAACCACGCTGGCAAGACGGATCGCTGATGAGCTGGCTATTCCTTATATTGAGATGGACAGGCTTTACTGGCGCCCGAACTGGCAGGGCACAGCAGATGATGCGTTTCTGGAAAAACTGGAGCATGCATTAAGCGCTTCTCAAAACTGGGTGCTCGATGGCAACTATAACCGCACGCGCCCCGTTAAATGGCGCAATGTGGATCTGGTCGTCTGGGTGGACTATGGATTTGTCCGTACGCTGTATCAGGCCGTTATCCGGGCGATCAAGCGGGCCTGGCATCAACACGAACTCTGGCCGGGAACGGGCAATAAAGAGAGTTTCCGGCGCGCCTTCCTCAGCAGAGAGTCCATTATCATCTGGACGATTAAAACCTGGCGCAACAACCGCAGGCGTTATCAGGTCGATATGCAAAACCCGGACTACGCACACATACGCTTTATCCGTATTACCCGCCGCGCTCAGGCGGAAACGCTGATTTCCTCCCTAAAGTCTTATTCTTAACAGGGTTGTATATATCTGATTTCCGGCAAACCAAATGTAAATTAATTGTTTCTCAGCGGTGAAATACGCCTTTATTAATAACGACATGTTAAGTCAAACGAGAACGCAACATGTCCTGGCGAATCAGCATTCTGGATAAAAGCCCCATCGCTGAAAATGAAACAGCCGCCGATGCTCTGGCGCGAACCCTGGCGCTGGCGCAACAGGCGGAAACTCTCGGTTATCACCGTTTCTGGATTGCCGAACACCACAACACCCCACAGTTGGCCAGCCCCTCGCCGGAGTTATTGATTGCCTGGATCCTCGGGCAGACAACGCATATCCGCGTGGGATCGGGCGGTGTCATGCTGCAACACTACAGCCCGTATAAAGTTGCAGAAAATTTCAATCTCCTGGCTGCCCTGGCTCCCGGACGCGTGGATCTGGGCGTCGGAAAAGCGCCTGGCGGTCTGCCGCTCTCCACCCGCGCGTTGCAACTCGGTCTGAATCAGCAGGAAAAGGGCAGCTTTGCCGAACAGCTGGCGCAGCTCGATAGCTGGATCCGTCCTGAAAATCAGTCGGCGGAGGAGGCAGTTCGCGCCACGCCGCTGCCGCCGGTTCCGGCGCAGGGATTCCTGCTGGGGGCGAGTGTCGAAAGTGCTCTGCTGGCCGCAAAGCTCAACTGGCATTTTGTCTTTGCCGCTCACCTGAATGGCGATCCCGACCTGCTGCGCGAGGTCATCACCACCTGGCGGGAACACAGCGCCCGGGAGGTGATTGTGGCGGTGCAGGTCATTGTGGCGGACTCTCAGGCCCAGGCGCACTCGCTGGCACAAAAGGTTGAAGTCTGGGGCGTGGAGCTGGCAAACGGCCAGCGCGTTACGGTGGCCAGCGAAGAGCAAGCCTATGCGTTTGCGCGTCAGGCAGGCAGCGAGCCGCTGCGTATAGCGCGTCGCGCGCAGTCGCTGGTGGCCGGGACCGCTGAGTCGGTACTGGCACAACTGGACGCTCTGCATCACCAGTGGGGGATTGACGAATTCATTATCGACACACCGGTTGCGGACGGCGCCGCGCGCGTGCAGTCCCTGCGTCTGCTGGCGCAGGCGCGACTTAACAGGGGGGTTAACGTATGCGTTTTGGCGAACAACTGATTGCCTGGCGTCGTGAGCTGCACCAGCATCCGGAGCTGTCGGGCCAGGAGGTGGAAACAACCGCCCGTTTGCACCAGTGGCTGACCCACGCCGGTATTACGCCGCTGCCTTATGACTTGCCTACTGGCCTGATGGCGGAGATCGGCACCGGCAACAAACTGGTTGCCCTGCGGGCGGACATTGATGCCTTACCGATCGAAGAGCGCAGCGGGGTGGCATTTAGCTCGCAGCGTGCGGGAGTCATGCACGCCTGCGGTCATGACATCCACACCAGCGTGATCCTCGGGGCGGCATTAAAACTAAAAGAACGTGAAGCGTTGCTCAACGGTCGCGTGCGGATCCTGTTCCAGCCTGCCGAAGAGAACTTTGGCGGTGCGAAGAGCATGGTGCGGGCTGGGGCGTTACGTGACGTCAGCGCCATCTTCGGTATGCACAACGAGCCGGGGTTGCCGGTGGGTGAATTTGCCACCCGCGGCGGGCCGTTCTATGCCAACGTCGATCGGTTTGTGATCCGCATTACCGGCAAAGGTGCTCATGCCGCACGGCCTCATGAAGGCAACGACGCGATTGTGCTGGCAAGCCAGCTTGTTACCGCGTTGCAGAGCGTCGCCAGTCGCAACGTGAATACGCTGGACTCCGTTGTGCTGAGCGTAACGCGCATTGCGGGCGGCAATACCTGGAACGTCCTGCCGGAAAGCGTTGAGCTGGAAGGGACGCTGCGCACGCATCGCACGGAAGTTCAACAGAACGTCAAAGCACGTGTCGGTGAAATCGCTGCCGGATTCGCCAGCGCCTTCAGTGCCCGGATTGATATCACCTGGTATGCCGGACCGACTGCGCTGGTCAATGACGAGCATTGGGCGGCGTTTGCCACGTCGGTCGCCCGGGAAGCGGGGTATGAAACGCAGCATGCCGAGTTGCATATGGGCGGAGAGGATTTTGCAGTCTATCTGCAGCAGATCCCCGGCGCGTTTGTCAGCATTGGCAGCAATAGCCCGTATGGTTTACATCACCCGGCCTTTAATCCGGACGAAACATTAATTGAGCCGGCTGCCCGTTATTTTGCACAGCTTGCGGAAAAAGCCCTGCAACACGTTTAATTCAGAAGAGGTGAATATGTCTGCAACCCGACAATTGCGGCTGGGGACCATTTTGCACGGTGCTTCCGGGAATATGTCCGCCTGGCGCCATCCTGCGGCGGTGGCCGATGCCAGTATTAATTTTGATTTCGTCAAAGCGACGGCGTTAAAAGCAGAGGAGGGCAAGCTCGACTTTTTATTCGTAGCCGATGGCCTCTACATAAATGAGAAGTCGATCCCGCATTTTTTAAATCGCTTTGAGCCGTTAACGGTGCTCTCCGCGCTGGCGAGCATTACCTCGCGTCTGGGGCTGGTGGGCACGTTATCCACCTCCTACAGCGAACCTTTTACCGTGGCGCGCCAGTTTGCCAGCCTGGATCATCTCAGCAACGGCCGTGCGGGCTGGAACGTCGTGACTTCGCCGCTGGAAGGGTCGGCCAGGAACTTCTCGCGTGAAAAACACCCCGAGCACGCGCTGCGCTACCGCATTGCGGATGAGTATCTCGATGTGGTGAAAGGGCTGTGGGACTCGTGGGAAGGCGATGCCTTTATGCGCAACAAAGAGAGTGGTCAGTTTTTTGACCCCGCCAAACTGCATACCCTGGATCACCGTGGTGATTTCTTCCAGGTTGCCGGGCCACTCAATATTGGTCGCACGCCGCAGGGACGTCCGATTGTGTTCCAGGCGGGCGCATCGGACGACGGTAAAAAGCTGGCTGCAAAGCATGCCGATGCGATCTTCACCCACCATGAAACTCTCGAAGAAGCACAAGCGTTCTATCGTGATGTGAAGCAGCAGCTGGAAAATAACGGTCGTCGTGCTTCTGATTTGCACATCTTCCAGGGCGTGAGCGTCATTGTCGGAAAAGATGCCGAAGATGTGGAAAACCAGTACCAGACCACCGCGGCGCTGGTGTCGGTTAAGGATGCGCTCAATTATCTCGGACGCTATTTCGAACATCACGATTTCAGCCAGTATCCGCTCGACGAGCCGTTCCCGGACCTCGGCGATCTGGGAAAAAACAGCTTCCGCAGTACCACGGATGAGATAAAGCGCAATGCCCGCGAACGTCATCTGACGCTGCGTCAGGTCGCGCTGGAAGCGGCCTCACCACGCCCCCGTTTTTCCGGTACGCCGGAGCAGGTGGCGGACGGCCTGCAGGCGTGGTTCGACGGCTATGCAGCCGACGGCTTCATCATCCAGGGCGGGACGCCAGATACCTTCCCGCGCTTTGTTGACCAGGTGGTGCCGGTGCTACAGGCCCGCGGCCTGTTTCGCACTGACTACCCCGGGCCCACGCTGCGCGACAGCCTGGGCCTGGACGAACCCAAAAATCAGTTCACACAACAATAAAAGAGAACCCGCTATGCAGAAACCATCGCTTATTCTGGCGCTCGCGCTGGCCTTTACCCCTGCCGTCTGGGCAGAGAATGTGAACATTAACGGCACCGGCGTGAGTATTGAGGCCAACAAAACGCCGATCAATACCGCCAAAAACGGCGATGCCATCGCGCAGTTGCCGAAAGATTATCGCTTTGCCGTGCCGGGGAAATTTACCGTCGCGGTAGCGGGCCTCAATCAACCGCCGCTGACGGTTTTCTCGGATGACAACAAAACGCTTCTGGGAAGCGAAGTTGACGTGGCCCGTCTGGTGGCGGATAGCCTCGGGCTGGAGCTGAACGTGGTGCCAACCTCCTGGGAGGACTGGCCGCTGGGGGTGGCCTCCGGGAAATACGATGCGGCGATCAGCAACATCACCGTGACTAAAGCGCGTAAGGAGAAGTTTGATTTCGCCACCTACCGTAAGGATTCGCTCGGTTTCTATGTGAAATCAACCAGTCCAATCACATCCCTGCAGAAGGCGGAGGACATTGCCGGGCTGCGGATTATTGTGGGCTCAGGCACTAACCAGGAGGCCATCCTGCTGGCATGGAACGCCGAAAACCTTAAGAAGGGACTGAAACCGTTTACCCCGGTCTACACCAAAGATGACGCGGCACAAACGCTGGCGCTCCAGTCCGGGCGTGCGGATGCGTATTTTGGCCCAAACGTGATTGGCGCGTGGAAAGCGGCGCTGACCGGTAAAACCAAACTGGTGGGAAGCGTTGACGGCGGCTGGCCGAAGGCGGCGCATATCGCGGTGACGCTGAAAAAAGGCAGCGGCCTGGTGGAACCGGTGCAGACCGCGCTTAATGGCGTGATCAAAAACGGCGATTACGACAAAGTGCTGAACCGCTGGGGAGAAGGGGTGGAACGCATCCCGCAGTCGGAAGTCAACCCGGCCGGTCTGGGTGATTAAGGAGGCGTTATGAGCGAACAATTTCGTGACGTTTCGCCGGAAGATGCCGATCTTCAGCCCATCATCAATGGGCTGTTCGGTGAATACGCTGCCCGCTACGGTGACTATTTTTCGAAAGATGCTGAGGTCGAGCTCACCGAGTGGTATCTGGCGCCGCAGGGGCTGTTTATCGTCCTGGAGCGTGACGGGAAGATTATTGCCACCGGGGCGTACAAACCCTTCGACGAACGCACCGCAGAAATCAAACGCATCTGGACGGACAAAAGCCTGCGTCAGCAGGGGCTTGCCGGGCGCGTGGTGCAGGAGCTGGAGCGCCGGGCGGTGCTGGCAGGCTACAGCCAGATCTACCTGACCACCGGTTTTCGCCAGCCGGAAGCGGTACGGCTCTATCTTAGCCAGGGTTACCAGCCGCAGTTCGATCTCAACCGCGATCCGGAAGAGTACAGCCAGCCCCCGTTTGATGGTCGGTTGCGTTTCACCAAAACGCTGGTTCGTGAAGCGTTAAGTAAAACCGCATGAGGTACGATGATGAGCAACGTTGAAACCATAAAAGTGGTCCCGGCGCGTTATCCGCTACGGGCCGTCGGTGCCGTGGTGGCGCTGTTTGTCCTGGCGGTCGTTGTCCAGTCCGTCGCCTTTAACCCGCGCTGGGAGTGGTCTGTGTTTGCCCGCTGGTTCTTCGACCCGGTGATCCTTGAAGGCGTCGGCCAGACATTACTGCTGACGCTGATCGGCACCGCGCTGAGCGTGATTTTGGGCGGTATGCTGGCGCTGGCGAGACTCTCGTCATCCTGGCTGCTGAGCAGCCTGGCCTGGGGCTATATCTGGCTGTTTCGCTCGCTGCCCCTGATTGTAGTGCTGATCATCCTTTATAACTTTTCCTATCTCTACGACACGCTCTCGCTCGGGGTGCCGTTCACCGGCATGACCTGGGGCAGCTTTGAAACCATCAATGTGCTGGGGCAATTCTCTACCGCCGTTGTCGGGCTAACGCTGGTGCAGAGCGCCTATACCGCGGAGATCATTCGCGGGGGCTTCCTCGGCGTGGATCATGGTCAGTATGAAGCGGCCGCTGCGTTGGGGCTACCGGCCTGGCGTCGTACGGTGCGGATCATTCTGCCGCAGGCACTGCGCACCATACTGCCGTCCGGGTTTAACGAAATCATCAGTCTCGCGAAGGGGACGGCGATGGTTTACGTGCTGGCCATGCCGGAGCTGTTCTACACCATCCAGATGATTTACAACCGCACGCAGGAGGTGATCCCGCTGCTGATGGTAGGTGCCGCCTGGTACCTGGTGATTACCACCGTGTTGTCCGCTATCCAGTATGGTGTTGAGCGGGGACTGGCCCGCAGCGAACGTCGCTCGGCGGTGAATCAGAACCGTACCCTCAGCCGTACCCGTTCCCGTTCCGTCACCACCACGCCCGCACAGGAGCCCGTCCATGCAAGCCTCTCATGAAGGACATATTTCCATTACCGGCGTCAGTAAATTCTTTGGTCGCCATAAAGCGCTCGATAACGTGTCGCTTGAGATCCCACCGGGATCCGTCACGGTGATCCTCGGACCGTCCGGCTCCGGTAAATCGACCCTGCTGCGTACCATTAACCACCTTGAGCGCGTCGACGAAGGGTTTATTCAGATTGACGGGGATTACATCGGCTATCGCCGTCGGGGTGACAAACTCTACGAGTTAAAAGAGAAAGAGATCCTCAAACAGCGCGTCAATGTGGGTTATGTGTTCCAGAACTTTAATCTCTTCCCGCATCTCACGGTGCTGGAAAACCTGATTGAAGCGCCTGTCGCCCATAAAAAACTGAGCAAAAAAGAGGCCGTTGAGCAGGCGTATAGCCTGCTGGATGTGGTGGGGCTGCGTGATAAAGCGGATGCCTGGTCGCGCCATCTCTCCGGCGGGCAGCAGCAGCGCATCGCCATTGCCCGCGCGCTGGCGCTGCGTCCGCGCGTCATACTGTTTGATGAACCCACCTCCGCGCTAGACCCGGAGCTGGTGGGCGAAGTGCTGGATGTCATCAAGAAACTTGCCCGTTCCGGCACCACGCTGGTGGTGGTCACCCATGAGATCGGCTTCGCCAGAGAAGTGGCTGATCAGGTGGTGTTTATGGTCGACGGCAAAATTGTGGAGCAGGGCAGCAGCGATGAGGTGCTGAACCGGCCATCGCACGCGCGAACGCGTCAGTTCCTTTCCCGAGTCCTGTAAGGAGTACCCATGAAATATGGACTTCTGGCAGGGCTGGTCTTTACCGCCGCCAGCCATGCCAGTATTGATTTAAAAGCCAACGAGCAGCCGCTGCCGGTGACGGTGGATCAGCAGGCGGTGGCGAAGATCCCCGCTCATTACAAATTTGTCGAGCCGGGAACGCTCACGGTGGCCATTTCTGCGCTTAACTCACCGCCGCTGGCCCTGCTTGCCAGCGACAACCGTACGCGAATCGGCAGCGATCCGGATATCGCCCGGCTGCTGGCAGGCAGCCTGGGGCTAAAACTGAAGCTCGTTCCCACCGCCTGGGAAGACTGGCCGCTGGGGATCACCTCCGGGCGCTATGACGTGGCGCTGGTGAACATTGCGGTGACCGAACAGCGCAAAGAGAAGTTTGATTTTGCGACCTATCGCGTCGATTCGCTGGCGTTTACGGTGAAATCCACCAGTCCGGTGCAGTCGATTAACGGTCCTGAAGATCTTGCGGGTAGAAAGGTTATTGTCGGATCCGGCACCAATCAGGAGCGCATCCTGTTAGGCTGGAACGAGGAGAATAAAAAGGCCGGGCGTGAGCCCGCGCTGCCGGTGTACCTGACGGATGATGCCTCGGGCAATCTTTATATTCAGTCCGGGCGGGCGGATGTGTTCTTTGGACCACAGTCGGTCGCGGCGTATAAAGCCGCGCTGACCGGTAAAACGCGCGTTGTCGGGCTGGGCCCGAAAAAAGCGTATGTCGCCACGACCACCAAAAAAGGCAATCAACTGGTCTACGCCCTGCAGGCCGCGCTGGACGGCGCGATCACGCGCGGGGAGTATCAGAAGGTGCTGGCGCGCTGGGGGGAGCAGGGCGAAGCGGTGACACACTCGGAGGTTAACCCGCCTGGGATCACGTATTAGTTGTGCTCTACACTTAGGATTTTCACTCCTGAGAGGGCAACATGATCAAACTTTATGGTGCACCCGGCTGGGGCTCGGCAATCAGCGAAGTGATGCTGACTCTGGCAGACATCCCTTACGAGTTTATTAATGTGGACGGGTTTGATGCGCCCGGTCCGCAGCGCGAATTGCTGCAAAGACTCAATCCATTGTGCCAGGTGCCGACGCTGGCGCTGGAAAATGGCGCGATCATGACCGAAACAGCCGCCATCGCCCTGATGGTGCTCGACAGGTGTCCCGATCTGGCGCCGCCCGTCGGACAGGCAGAACGTCAGCAGTTTCAGCGCTTGCTTATCTGGTTTGTCGCGAACGTCTATCCGACCTTTACCTATGCCGATTATCCCGAACGCTGGGTGCCTGACGCACCGGAACAACTGAAGAAAAATTGTATCGAATACCGCAAATCCTTCTATTTGTGGTTCGATAGCCAGCTCAAAGCGGCCCCGTTTGCGCTGGGTGAACAGCTTACGTTACTCGACGTCTATATTGCGGTCGCACGTACCTGGGGGCCACGGCATGCGTGGTTTGCCGAGAATACGCCAAAGATAACGGCCATTGCAGACGCCGTGTGTCAGCTTCCTGAACTGCACAAGGTGTTAAAGGCAAACGGCATTATCTGATAACGTGTAAACCTGATTCATAACAGGAAGCCTGCACATGCCACATGTAGATATCAAATGTTTTCCCCGGGATTTAAACGACGAACAAAAAAACGCGCTGGCGGCTGATATTGCCGAGGTGATAATTCGTCATTTCAACAGTAAAGACAGTTCAGTGTCGGTGGCGTTAAACCAGGTTAATCCTGAAGACTGGAAAGCGCAGGTCTGGGACAGCGAAATTGGCCCGAAGCTGGATTCGTTGATTAAAAAGCCCGGCTATTCGATGTAATTTTATTTGCCGGGCAGCGGCCTCGTTGACCCGGCATTTAAGTTTCTCCCGACATTTCGCAAAAATCGATAATACGATCCTGTGACGTTTCCGTTACACTTTCCCTCTCTAAAACTTTCACGAAATCATCTGGTAAGCACAGCAGTTGCGTTAAATTCAGTACAGGATAATTTTCTCATGACAAAATTACCTCAGTTCTCACTCGCCTTTTTTCATCCTCGTTACTGGCTCAGCTGGACAGGCATTGCAGCGCTCTGGTGCATTGTGCAGCTCCCGTATCCCCTTTTATTAAGAATCGGACACGGGCTTGGTCGTCTGGCCATGCGTTTGCTTCCCCGTCGTGTGGACATCGCTCGCCGCAACCTTGAGCTCTGTTTTCCCGACATGAAAAAGGATGAGCGCGAAAAGCTACTGCAGCGTAATTTTGAATCGGTTGGCATGGGCGTCATCGAAACCGGGATCGCCTGGTTCTGGCCTGACTGGCGTGTGCGTAAATGTTTCAGCGTCAGCGGATATGAACATATGGAAGCGGCCCGGGCGCGCGGAAATGGCGTGGTGCTCATCGGTATGCATTTTCTCACGCTTGAACTGGGGGCGAGGATCTTTGGCATGCTCAACCCGGGTGTCGGTGTTTATCGCCCTAACAATAATGCGCTGCTGGACTGGCTGCAGACGCGCGGCCGTCTGCGCTCAAATAAAACCATGCTGGATCGCTACGACCTGAAGGGCATGATCCGCGCCCTGAAGCAGAATGACATTCTCTGGTACGCCCCGGATCACGACTACGGCAAAACCAACAGCGTGTTTGTACCGTTCTTTGCGGTTCCTGATGCCGCGACAACCGCCGGAAGTTATATGCTGGTGAAGAGTGCCAGACCGGCGGTGATCCCGTTCGTTCCACGCAGAAAGGCAGACGGCAGCGGTTACGAACTGATTATTCTTGAAGATATCGGCGAAACGCTGCAGGGCGGTGATAAAGCGTCGGTAGCCACGCAAATGAACAGGGCGATTGAGCGCGCGGTGCTGATGGCGCCGGAGCAATATATGTGGTTGCACCGACGCTTCAAAACCCGTCCTGAAGGCCAGCCGGACAGATATGCGCGCAAAAAAAGCGTGGTCACTTCCAACAGTACTGTATCTACAGGCGACATGCCTGAACAGTCAGGCATTCAGCACTAAAGTATGCCCTCACCGTAACGTGAGGGCAGGCTGACGGCTACAGCGCAGCCCTGCGGTACGGCGCATAATCTGCTTGCCACCAGGTCTCTTCAATCCGCGCCAGCAATATCTCATCCTCCATGGCTGGCGCAACACCTTGCTCAATGGCCGCTCTGGCGACGGCAAACGCGATATGGCGTGACACCGTTTCTATATGATCCACCGGCGGCAATAACCCGCCTTTTTCGGTTGTCACCAGCGGCGACTGCGCGGCCAGGCTGCGGCTTGCCGCCATCAGCATTTCCTCGGTGACCCGGCGTGCATGGCAGGCCAGAATACCCAGCCCCAGCCCGGGGAATACATAGGCGTTATTACACTGGGCAATATCGTACTGTTCGTCCTGCCAGAACACCGGCGCAAACGGGCTGCCGGTGGCGACGAGCGCGGCGCCCTGTGTCCAGGCAATGAGATCCTGCGGTTGCGCCTCCGCACGTGATGTGGGGTTAGAAAGCGGCATAATCACCGGACGCGGGCAGTGGCGATGCATCTCTTTCACAATCTCTTCGCTGAAGAGGCCCGGCTGGCCTGAGACCCCAATCATTACCGTCGGATGCGCGTTTTTAACCACGTCCAGCAGCGAAATATTGTTCGACTCAACCTGCCAGTCGCGGATCGCTTCGCGCGCCGTGAGCAGGTTTTTCTGGAAGTCGAGGAGGTTGGTCATATCGTCAGTCAGCAGGCCAAAGCGATCGACCATAAAGACCCGACTGCGGGCTTCGGCTTCGGTTAGCCCGTCATCCATCATCAGCGCCACGATTTTTTCGGCGATGCCGCAACCGGCGGATCCGCTCCCCAGGAAGACCACGCGCTGATCGCGAACACGGGTCCCGGCAGCATGGGCGGCAGCAATCAGCGTGCCCGCGGTCACGGCGGCGGTACCCTGGATATCGTCGTTGAAACAGCACAGCTGGTCGCGGTAGCGCTGCAGCAGTCTGGTGGCGTTTTTCTGCGCGAAATCCTCAAACTGCAGCAATACATTGGGCCAGCGCTGCTTCACGGTACTGATAAACATGTCCATAAACTCGGCGTACTGATCGTCGCTGATGCGTGGGTGACGCCAGCCCATATACATGGGATCGTCCAGATGCTGCTGATTATTGGTACCGACATCGAGCATAATCGGCAGGGTAGACGCCGGGTGGATCCCACCACAGGCGGTATATAACGAGAGTTTTCCAATGGGTATTCCCATCCCACCAATTCCCTGATCGCCAAGCCCCAGAATACGCTCTCCGTCGGTCACGACGATGACGCGAATATCATTGCGTGAGAAGCTTTGCAGCATTTCATCAATACGGTGACGATTGGGCCAGGAAATAAACAGCCCACGCGCGCGGCGATAAATAGTCGAGAAGTGTTCGCACGCTTCTCCTACCGTGGGGGTATAGATAATGGGTAACGTCTCTTTCAGGTGCGAACGCAGCAGGTTGTAAAACAGCGTCTCATTAGTATCCTGGATATTACGCAGATAAACGTGGCGGGAAATATCGCTTTTAAAATGACAGAATTGTACCCAGGCGCGTTCGGTTTGTTCCTCGATGGTTTCAACGTTGTGTGGCAACAAACCGTGCAGATTAAAGTTATCACGTTCTTCTTTAATAAATGCGAGCCCTTTATTTAATAACGGGTTTTCCAGTAATACGGCGCCGCTATAAGGGGTATACAGTACTTCTTTGCGAGACATGAATGACTCCTGAATTTCAATAATCGGATAAGGTTCAGTTGCAGGCGCAGGTTTATTTATGTCTTTGGTTTCGCGCTAATCTAGCGGTTAAGGATCATAGGCGTAGTGATAACGGTCACAGTCTTTCTGGTTTAATTAATTTCAAAACACCGACGCGGCGATTAAAAACTTTAGTTACGAAAAGATGAATTAAGTTATTTAAAAACAAATTCTCGTGCTGTTCACATTTCCGGCGAAATCGCCATGCTAATTTCTCGTTGAACCATTTTTATAAATAGCAATTTGAATACGATTAAATATTAAAGCTTTATTAAGTACAGGCTAATTACAATTTATTCCTGTTTATTGATATCCGAACCTACTAATCCGGTGATTATATGAAAGATAATTCTGTAACCACGTCTCCAGTCGCTTCACGTTTTGCTTTTGGGTTGAGCAATGCTGAAGTTGGCGCGGTCCCGTTGATGCTGTTTGTCGGGATCGCGGCCATTGTGGCCACCTCCGCGTGGGCGGGGCTGCTGCCGAAAAACATGATCGGTGGACTCGCGGTGATCATGACGCTCGGTTTCGCCTTTGCCAAAATTGGCCGACAGATCCCGCTGCTGAAAGATATTGGTGGCCCGGCAATATTGTGCCTGATGCTGCCCTCGGTGCTGGTCTATTTTGGCGTATTCGAGAAACACACCCTGGATACGGTTCACCTGCTGATGAAAGAGGCCAATTTACTCTATTTCGTCATCGCCTGTCTGGTGGTGGGGAGTATTTTGGGGATGAACCGCGTGCTGTTGATCCAAGGGATGATCCGCATGTTCGTTCCGCTGGTGGTGGGTACCCTGATGGCCGTGCTGACCGGTTTACTCGTTGGTTCGCTGTTTGGCTATACGCCGTATCACACCTTCTTCTTCATCATCGTACCGATTATCGGCGGAGGGATTGGCGAGGGGATTTTACCGTTGTCGCTGGCCTATTCGGCGATACTGGGTCAGACACCTGACGTCTACGTGGCGCAACTGGCACCCGCTGCCGTAGTGGGGAATATTTTTGCCATTATTTGTGCGGGTACGCTGGCGCGCCTCGGGGCAAAACGTCCCTCGCTTTCAGGCAATGGCATGTTAACCCGCAGCAAAGATGACACAAGCCTGTTTGCCAGCGCGCAGAGCGTACAGCAGACGGATTTCCATCTGATGGGGGGCGGGCTGCTGATGGTGTGTGCGTTTTTTATCGTTGGCGGACTGTTTGAGAAGCTGGTGCATATTCCCGGCCCGGTATTGATGATCCTCATCGCCGTGCTGTGCAAATACTTCAAGGTGATCCCGGCCTCCATGGAGCAGGGGGCGCACAGCTGCTATAAATTCGTCTCCGCTGCGCTGGTCTGGCCGTTGATGATTGGTCTCGGCATGCTGTACGTGCCGCTCGAGAGCGTGGTGTCGGTCTTTTCGGTGGGATACGTGGTGGTGTGCGGTTCGATCGTCATCGCAATGGCGCTGAGCGGCTATTTTATTGCGTCGCGCCTGAATATGTACCCGGTGGAAGCGGCGATTGTCACCTGCTGTCATAGCGGGCTGGGCGGGACAGGGGATGTGGCAATTCTTTCCGCGTCTAACCGCATGTCGCTGATGCCGTTTGCCCAGATTGCGACCCGCATTGGCGGTGCGTCGACGGTGATTTTCGCCACGCTTTTGATGGGCTGGTTAATGGCGCACTGATCCCGGATGTCAGAAGACTGAATCGCAACGACATTTTCAGCACGCCGTTGCGGTTCAGTTCTTTATAAATATCACTGCGCTGGATAGAATTACCGCATTCACAGCGACGGGAAACCGCACGATGACCGGAAGAGTTGATTACCAGATTGAAAAATTTCTCTTTACCGAAGCCGCCGAACCAGAGCGTCTGACGCGTCAGTGGGCGGAGGTACTGGAAGAGTGTCGGGAGCAACAGGCCGGTGCAGAAGAACGCCTGCGACTTGCGCTGCTGAATGTGGATTACGTCACCAGCTTTGAGCTTCCTTTCCGGTTACTCCTCACCCGCGCCCCGCAGTTAATTGACGGCCTCAGAAAAGAGCTTCAACTCAGCCAAAAAAATGTGCTTTTTAACGGCAAGCGCTTCGGCTGTGTTTATAGCCTGAAAATGAATCTGGACGGGATCCCCGATGAATTTAACTACCACCTGAAAACGCGTATCCAGCGCAGTGATAGCGAAGGGGGGAGCGAAGTGCCGTACCGGCAAATCGCCCAGCAGGTGAAAGCGCCCCGTGAGCGATTAAAGTTAGCGCTGGAAAACGGGCTCTCGGTAACCGCACTCGACGGGCTTTTCTGGTTCGGCATTCAGCGCATCGCGGCCGATGTGCAACGGTTGCGCAAAACGGGGATGAGAATAACCACCTCCGGGACCGAGGTCTTTGATACGCTGACCAGCACCCGACGGCAGATCCCGGTCTATCGTCAGGAAAAAGCGTAGCGTTGCAACGGATATCAACGTAACCGCAGGGCTATTCAGCCCGCAGCAATATCGCCATCAGCCCAGGAAAACGGGCATCCAGATCGTCTCTTCGCAGTGAAATCATATTCTCTCGCCCCTGCGGGCGCTGCCAGATTACACCGCTGTCGCGCAGTACGCGCCAGTGGTGGGTCATGGTGGATTTCACCACATCGTCCGGGCGCAGCGCGTTGCAGCTCAGTTCACTGCCATCTGCCAGCCTGCGGATAATCGATAGCCGGAGCGGGTTGCCGAGAGCAAACAGCACATTTTCCAGCAGTATTTGTTCAGGTTCGGGGTGGTTTGGGATCATCGTTTTCCTGCGTCAACGTTCAGATTGAGCTATATCAACAATAGGTCAACCGTGAAAAAATAGTTCGATAATACTCGTACAATAGGACTATTATAGCAAACGAACACACAGGCGACCATCCCGGTCGTCACAACTCAGTCTTACAGACTTAAGGAAATATTATGCCCCGACCCATCCCTCTCGAGCGTTATCGCAACATCGGTATTTCCGCGCATATCGATGCCGGTAAAACGACAACCACCGAACGCATCCTGTTTTACACCGGGATGAGCCACAAGCTGGGTGAAGTACACGATGGCGCGGCAACAACCGACTGGATGGCGCAGGAGCAAGAGCGCGGGATCACCATTACCTCCGCGGCCGTCAGCTGCTTCTGGCCGGGTATGGACAGAGGGTTTGAACCGCACCGGATCAATATCATCGACACCCCGGGGCACGTGGATTTCACCATTGAGGTGGAACGTTCCATGCGCGTGCTGGACGGTGCCGTCATGGTGTACGACTCCGTGGGTGGCGTGCAGCCACAGTCAGAGACCGTCTGGCGTCAGGCGAATAAATATCATGTGCCGCGCCTGGCGTTCGTCAACAAAATGGACCGTCCGGGTGCCGATTTCTTCCGCGTCGTACGGATGATGCAGGAACGCCTGAAGGCGAATCCGGTGCCTATTGTGATCCCTGTGGGCGCGGAAGAGCATTTCACCGGCGTGGTGGATCTCATCAAGATGCGTACCATTGTGTGGGATGATGCCACACAAGGCATGGTGTTTAACTATGCGCCGGTACCGGACGAATTGCTGAGCACCGCGCAGGAGTGGCGGGAAAAAATGGTCTCTGCGGCAGCAGAAGCCAGCGACGCGCTGATGGATAAATACCTGGAGACGGGCGACCTTGATGAGGCTGAGATCATCAAAGGGCTGCGTATTCGGACCATCTCCGGTGAAATCCAGCCGATGCTGTGCGGCAGCGCCTTTAAAAACAAAGGGGTACAGCGCATGCTCGATGCGGTGATTGAGCTGATGCCATCCCCTCTGGATGTACCGGCCATCGACGGTGTGGACGAAAAAGGGCAGCATGCGGAGCGTCATCCAAGTGATGAAGAGCCGTTTTCTGCGCTGGCGTTCAAACTGATGAGCGATCCGTACGTCGGGCAGTTGACCTTTATTCGCGTTTACTCTGGCGTGTTGAGAAAAGGCGACGCGGTGTATAACCCGGTGAAGGGCAAGAAAGAGCGTATCGGACGCATCGTGCTGATGCATGCCAACGATCGTCACGAGGTGGATGAGCTGCGCGCCGGTGATATTGCGGCCTGTGTGGGTCTGAAGGATGTGACCACCGGGGACACGCTCACCGATCCGAATGCGGTCATCACGCTTGAGCGAATGGAGTTCCCGGACCCGGTGATCTCCCTTGCCATCGAGCCAAAAACCAAGGGCGATCAGGAGAAGATGGGCATTGCCCTGCAACGCCTGGCGGCGGAAGATCCGTCGTTCCGTCTGCATACCGATGAAGAGTCCGGCCAGACGATTATCTCCGGTATGGGTGAGCTACATCTTGAGATTATCGTCGATCGCATGAAGCGTGAGTTTGGTGTCGAGGCAAACATCGGCCGTCCGCAGGTGACCTACCGCGAGACGCTGCGCAAAGCGGTGAAAGATATCGAAGGCAAATTTGTCCGGCAGTCCGGTGGTAAAGGGCAGTACGGGCATGTGGTCCTGAGCCTTGAGCCGTTAGAGCCTGGTAGTGGCTTCAAGTTTGAAGATGCCACGAAGGGTGGCGTGGTGCCGCGTGAGTATATTCCCTCTGTGGAAAAAGGGCTGCGCGAAGCCATGAACAGCGGCGTGCTGGCGGGGTATCCGGTTGTCGATGTAAAAGCGACCCTGACCTTTGGGTCGTATCACGACGTCGACTCCTCGGAAATGGCGTTCCGCATGGCGGCGATCCTCGGGTTTAAAGAGGGCGCTCGCAGAGCGGATCCGGTGATCCTTGAGCCGGTGATGCATGTCGAGGTGGAAACGCCGGAAGAGTATGCCGGTAATATTATGGGCGATCTCTCATCCCGTCGTGGCATGGTGCAGGGCATGGAAGAGCAGTACGGCAGCCAGATTATCCGCGCTGACGTGCCGCTGGCAGAGATGTTTGGATACGCCACCACGCTGCGCTCGATGTCGCAAGGCCGCGCGACCTACACGATGGAGTTCCACCATTTTGCGGAAGCACCGCGCAATGTGGCGGATGAGATTATTGCCCGGCGTGCGAAGAGTTAATTAATTACACATGGTAGTCGTTGGGCTACCATGTGTTTTTGAGCCTGCCACTGAGTTATACAAAAAGCCCTTCTTTTCTTTCATCGTTTTACTTAATCAGCGTAGCCGATCGAACTTTCCATTTTCCTTTTTCCTGGACGAGACAATCTGCGACAACATGATCTTGCGTTTTACCAAATGCGAGATAGACATTTGTGCATACGGCATCAAAATCTGAATGCAAGACTGTTATCTGATCCCAGTCCTCATTCCAGTCCTGAGATTTGATGAACATATCCGCGTCAGGCATATCTTTTTCGTTACTGTCGCCTGAGTACATTGCTTTAATTGCTGCAACGGTCTCAGAGGTAACGTAATCATTCATGATGTCTGGATTGAGGACTGGCGGTTTGTCCTGATTCAACTGCGCGATATACCATTGATTAAATGTAAGAGCTGCCACTGCCGGTGCATCACTGCTATCAGCGACTGCGAACGGTGACAGGGCGAAAAGTAAAAAGAAGCGTCTTTTCATTAGTCATGCCTGAATAATTCATAATGTGGCTGTATGTTGCGGTATGCCTGTCCTGGGTACATGGTGCGTTGTACAAAATCGCTAATCCACTGTTGCCCATCGTATATACAAACGTGGCCACTATCGTGACCCACAATATTTTGAATAACGGCTACGTCACCTGCATGCGGTTGATCATATACCAGGCGGAAGCCAGCGTTGACTAATGTCAGCCCCATATCTTTTGCAAGACGCGTATTGGGGATTTTTAATCTTCCTCCCACTCTGATTGCTTTTGTGACGTAGTGAGCGCAATAACCTGTGCTCCGAGGTTGGGCATGAGATTTGGCATACGAGATTGCACCATCTTTATTCCATGACATTGATATTTCCTTAATGAGAGATTGCTAATGCAACAATCCGGAAATATCCTCTGTTTTACATCGTTATGGTAAACATAAAATGCCATAGAAGTTTTATATAATTCAGTGGGATACAATTAATAATATCAATCCAGCGCCTTCACCATTTTCCCACTCGCCACAAACGTCCCGGCTCCCAGATGGTGCAGGGTATTCAGCTTATCCCCGTCAAACTGCCAGCGTCCGGCGACAAACGCGCGTTCATCGGCGGCGGCTGAAACCACTTCCCCGAACAGCGTATCGTACTTTTCTGCAGCGGATGTAACGGGTAATAACCGGCACTCCATCCACGCCAGACATTTCTCTTCAATGACGGGCAGACCGAGTGCCGGACCGTTCACCACCGGGATGCCGTAGCAGTTGAATTTGTCTTCGTCGCGCCCGCTAACGCTACCCACCGCGTAGGTCCAGTTGGCGGCGGACACGCCGGGAATGACGATGCCAAATTGCCCACTGCGTTCAATCAGTTCACGCGACCAGGTGCTTTTATCCACCACAATGGCGATACGCGGTGGTTCAAACTCAACCGGCATCGACCACGCGGCAGCCATAACGTTACGCCTGTCCAGGGTTTCATCCCGACTGGTGATAAGCACGGTGGGACCATGGTTTAAAAGACGGCTGGCATGACGTAATTCAACAGGACGAAAGTGGTTCATAGGGTCTCCTCATTAATAACGATGAGTATGGCGAAAAAGCACGGAAATCAAAGTGGACACGTAAAATTAGTTTATAAACAGAACATCACTGTTAAAGGAAACTGATGCATGTCCCCATTTCTGACTGCCTATTTCGCCCGCACCGGCTGGAAACAACCGGCTACTGTTGATATCGACACCTTGCGCGCGCTGCATTTACATCACAACTGTGCGATCCCGTTTGAGAATATCGATGTCGTTCTGCCGCGCGAAATACAGCTCGACGATCAAAGCCTTGTCGACAAACTTGTTAAGGCGCGTCGCGGGGGGTATTGCTTTGAACAAAATGGCTTGTTTGAGCGCGTGTTGCGCGAAGTTGGGTTTACGGTGCGCAGCGTGCTGGGACGTGTGGTATTAGCGAATCCACCGCAAATGCCGCCGCGCACGCATCGCCTGTTGCTCGTCGAACTTAACGGCGAGCGCTGGATTGCCGACGTTGGGTTTGGCGGCCAGACGCTGACGGCACCGATTCGTCTGCTTGCCAACGAAGAGCAGGAGACGCCGCACGGGCTGTATCGTCTGCTGAGCGAGGGGAACGACTGGGTACTGCAATTCCGTCACCATGAGCACTGGCAGTCGATGTACCACTTTGACCTGACGACACAATATTTCAGTGATTACGTCATGGGCAATTTCTGGTCAGCGCACTGGCCGCAGTCCCATTTCCGCCATCATCTGCTGATGTGCCGCCATCTGCCTGACGGCGGCAAACTGACGCTGACCAACTTCAACTTTACCCACTGGCAACAGGGCCATGTGGAGGAGCAGATCCATCTTCCCGATGCTGCGGCGCTGTATCAGTTGATGCAGGAGCGCTTCGGGCTGGGTGTTGACGATCCGAAGCACGGTTTTTCACTGGCGGAGCTGACGGCGGTGATGGCAGGGTTTGAAACTCACGGAAAATAGCCGCCTCGCTATCGGCCACGAAACTCGCGCCGATAGCGAGAAGGCGAGGTGTTATTAAGCCTCCGTGTGCCAGCCAGTATAGAGACCTGGCTGGCGACGGGGATCAAGTCCGGTCTTATTCTGTGACTGGCAGCGCCATAACGTCTTTGGTCGTCATAATCTCGGCAAACACATCGGCAACACCGGCTAATGCCGCACGTTGCAGCGCTTTGTGGTCCATCACGCGACCCTGACCATCATCCAGATCGCGTGTTGCTGTCGCATCTTCAGGGATAATCACGTTATAGCCCAGCGGAACCGCGTCACGTGCGGTAGAGGAAATGCACATGTGCGTCATCAGGCCAATGACTATCACTTTTTTGATCCCTTTTTTCTTCAGCTGGCTATCCAGATCGGTGCCGACAAAAGCACTCGGCGTCGCTTTGGTGATAATGGCATCGCGTGCAGAAGGCTGTAGGTCTTGATGGAACCTGGCATAAACAGACCCTTCGGCAAACAGCGGGCTATCCTTTGGCGCTATATGGCGCACGAAGTACACCGGCATCCCCTTTTGATGGGCATAGCTAACCAGCTTTTGACTGTTCTTCAGTACCTTATCGCCATCAGGGATCACCATCTGACCACGAAAATTTTTACCTGCGTAATATTCGTTTTGGATATCCACCACGATTAACGCCGTTTGTGAGGCGGATAAAGACGAAGTCGCCGTTGCGCCTGTCATTGCACGAATGGTTTTGCTATTCGTGCCGGTCGTTTCCTGCGCGCTAGCATAAGTGGAAAAAGTGCTCATCATGCCGATCAGCAATGCTGTACGAAAAAATGGTTTCATCACGCGAACTCCTTCTGTGTTGTGTTCCGGAGCCATTATTCCGCACAGTTGCTCACAGTATGAGTCACCTGGAGAACCAATAACGATACTTTTGGGCCATTATGAGACGACATTTCGTGGTGGAATTTTCTTCTGCAAAGCGGCATGCTTCAGCCTTCATCGCCCGGTGGCGGCTACGCCTTACCGGGCCTACAGGTGCTTGAACGTAGGTCGGGTAAGGCGCAGCCGCCACCCGACAAAATCAACGGCGCGATCTCACCACCTGGTACCGACGGGTAAAGTATTCAAACGGTGCGCTCCACACGTGCACCAGGCGGGTGAACGGGAAGATAAGGAAAATAGTCATCCCCAGCACCAGATGAACGCGGAAGATGGGGGCAACGCCACTCAACATTTCCGATGAGCCGCCCTTAAACGTCACAATTCCCTGCGCCCAGCCGACCAGCTTCATCATCTCGCTTCCGTCAGGATACTGTGCGGAGAAGGGGATAGTGGTCAGCCCCAGAATGCACTGTATCAGCAGGATACTCATGATGATGATATCCGGCGTGGTGGAAGTGGCGCGCACCCGCTGGTTGAACAGGCGGCGAATCAGCAGCATGGACCCGCCAATCAACGTCAGCACGCCGCAAATCCCCCCTGCAATCATGGCTAACTGCTGCTTAACCGCGACGGGTAAAAACCAGGCATACATCCAGTGCGGGGTTAGCATGCCGAACAGGTGGCCGAAGAAAATCCCCAGGATCCCAATATGAAACAGGTTAGAGGCCCAGTTCATACCGCGTTTGCTGAGCATCTGGCTCGATGAGGCGCGCCAGGTGTATTGCCCGTAGTCGTAGCGCAACCAGCTGCCAAGGAAAAACACGGTGGCGCAGATGTAGGGGTAAATGTCATAGAAAAAGACGTTCAGGTAATGTGTCATTTTGGGCCTCCGGCGCTGACGTCTACGTACTGCGGCGCGACGTCCTGGCTAAAGCGTCGTTGATAGTGCTGCATCGGCGAGCTGTCGCACGATGTGGCGTTGTCTTCGATAAACTTGACCTGTTCCTCTTCCCATACGGCGTCCAGCGCCTGGCGGGTGTCATCGCGTTTCTCCGTGGCCACCTGTTTCGCCACGCTGTCGCTGGAAAGCCGCGTTCCGGCCAACACCAGCAGGGCATCGAACAGCTGATAATGGGCCACGCCGCGCTGCTTCAGACGCCCGCCAATCAGCGCCAGGATAGGCGCGACGTTCTGCAATCCTTCGCGCGCCTCGTCGTCCATAACGATACTGAGGTACTCCAGATAGAGCGGCAGATAGTCCGGCAGTTCGCGGCAGTCGAGCTGTAGCCCGGCTTTCTCATACTGGCCCATCAGGTCAACCATCGCCTGACCGCGATCGCGGGATTCAGCGTGAACATGCTCGAACAGCAGCAGCGACGTCGCGCGGCCACGCTCAAATACCTCGCACCACTCGGCCTGTTTATCCAGCAGCGGGGCGCTCAGGTGCTGACGGGCAAACGACAGCAGCATGGGTGCGTCCTGCTCAATGAGCGAAAGCGCTTCCTCGCGATTTTCCCACAGGGTCTCATCGGGATACTCAATCAGCAGCGCGATGATTTTGAGGATCTGCATTACTCTCCCTCCCCATGTTCGCGCACCTCGGTGATGTTGATGGCATCAATCCGGCTGCTGTTGAAGAGGTTAAATTTGGTGTCAGAGCCGTGGCAGCCGTCGCCAAAGGTGAAGCCGCAGCCGTTACGTTCCGGGAAGGCATCGCGCGCCATTTCACGGTGGCTGGTGGGGATCACGAAACGATCCTCATAGTTGGCGATGGCCAGATAGCGGTACATCTCTTCAACCTGTTCCACGGTAAGGCCTACCTCCTCAATCGCACGGGTGTCCGTGACGCCTTCTACCGTCTGGGAGCGCTTGTAGTGTCGCATCGCCATCATGCGTTTAAGGGCGCGCAGCACCGGGCCGGTATCCCCCGCGCTGAGCATGTTCGCCAGATACTGCACGGGAATGCGCAGGCTCTCTACGGCAGGCAGGACGCCGTCGCTCTGCGGCAGACCGCCTGCGTCAGCGTAGGACTGGATCGGTGACAGCGGCGGCACATACCAGACCATCGGCAGGGTGCGGTATTCCGGGTGCAGCGGCAGGGCCAGCTTCCAGTCCATCGCCATTTTGTAGACCGGGGAGCGCTGGGCCGCATCAATCACGTTCTGCGGAATGCCCTGTTTCAGCGCTTCTTCAATCACCGCCGGGTCGTTCGGGTTGAGGAACACGTCGCACTGGCGCTCGTAGAGATCGGTTTCATGCTCGGTGCTGGCGGCTTCCTCAATACGGTCCGCGTCATACAGCAGCACGCCGAGATAGCGGATGCGCCCGACGCAGGTTTCCGAGCAGACGGTCGGCTGGCCGGATTCAATGCGCGGGTAGCAGAAGATGCATTTTTCTGACTTGCCGCTCTTCCAGTTGAAGTAGATCTTTTTGTACGGACAACCGCTGATGCACAGACGCCAGCCGCGGCATTTGTCCTGATCAATCAGCACAATGCCGTCCTCTTCGCGCTTGTAAATGGCGCCGCTCGGGCAGGTGGCGACGCAGCTTGGGTTCAGGCAGTGCTCGCACAGGCGCGGCAGGTACATCATGAAGGTGTTTTCAAACTGGCCGTACATCTCTTTCTGGATCTTCTGGAAGTTACGGTCGCGGGCGCGTTTTTCGAATTCGCCGCCCAGCAGCTCTTCCCAGTTGGGTCCCCAGACGATTTTATCCATCCGCTTGCCGTCAATCAGCGAACGCGGGCGAGCGGTAGGGAGGTGATCCCCCTCCGGCGCGCGGTGCAGATCCTGATAATCGAAGGTGAAAGGCTCATAATAATCGTCAATCTGCGGCAGGACGGGGTTAGAAAATATTTTCGACAGCACCCCCATTTTGCCGCCGAGACGCGGCGTCAGCTTACCGTGAATACCGCGGATCCAGCCGCCTTGCCACTCTTCCTGATCTTCCCAGTTTTTCGGGTAGCCGATCCCCGGTTTGGTTTCGACGTTGTTAAACCATGCATACTCCATCCCTTCACGCCCGGTCCAGACGTTTTTACAGGTGACCGAGCAGGTGTGGCAGCCAATGCATTTATCGAGATTCAGTACCATGCCAACCTGTGAACGTATTTTCATTTTTTCGTCTCCTGTACCTGATCCCGACCTTCGCCATCCAGCCAGTTAATGTTTTTCATTTTGCGGATCATGATGAACTCGTCGCGGTTGGAGCCAACGGTACCGTAATAGTTGAAGCTGTAAGCCAACTGCGCGTAACCGCCAATCATGTGCGTCGGTTTCGGGCAGACGCGGGTCACCGAGTTATGAATACCGCCGCGCCGTCCGGTCACCTCTGAACCCGGAATGTTAAGAATGCGCTCCTGGGCGTGGTACATCATGGTCATACCCGGCGGCACGCGCTGGCTCACCACCGCGCGGGCGGTGAGGGCGCCGTTGGCGTTGAAGGCTTCAATCCAGTCGTTGTCCTCAATGCCCAGCTCACGCGCGTCGGTTTCACTGATCCAGACAATCGGCCCGCCGCGCGACAGGGTCTGCATCAGCAGGTTTTCACTGTAGGTAGAGTGGATGCCCCATTTCTGGTGCGGCGTCAGGAAGTTGAGCGCTTTTTCCGGGAAGCCGTTCGGCGGGATCTCGCGCATATGGCTGACGCTGCGGGTATCAATCGGCGGACGGTAAGCCACCAGACTTTCGCCGAAGGCACGCATCCACGGGTGATCCTGATACAGCTGCTGACGGCCGGAGAGGGTGCGCCACGGGATCAGCTCGTGAACGTTGGTATAACCCGCGTTGTAGGAGACATGCTCGCTTTCCAGACCGGACCAGGTTGGGCTGGAGATGATTTTACGCGGCTGCGCCTGAATATCGCGGAAGCGGATTTTTTCATCTTCTTTATTCAGCGCCAGGTGGGTGTGGTCGCGTCCGGTCAGTTCGCCCAGCGCCTCCCACGCCTTCACTGCCACCTGACCGTTGGTTTCCGGTGCCAGCGCGAGGATCACTTCGGCGGCATCAATGGCCGTCTCGATACGCGGACGGCCTTTCGCCGGACCGTCGAGCTTGACGTAGTTCAGCTTGCCGAGGAACTCGACCTCGTTTTGCGTGTTCCACGAGATCCCTTTCCCGCCGTTGCCGAGCTTGTCCAGCAAGGGGCCGAGGGAGGTAAAGCGCTCCCAGGTTTCCGGGTAGTTACGCTCGACGACCGCAATGTTCGGCGCGGTTTTACCGGGGATCAAATCGCATTCGCCTTTGCGCCAGTCCTGAATATCAAACGGCTGGGACAGTTCCGCCGGGGAATCGTGCTGCAGAGGCTGCAACACGACGTCCGTTTCCGTACCGAGATGGCCGACGCACACGTCAGAGAAAACTTTGGCGATGCCTTTGTAAATCTCCCAGTCGCTGCGCGATTCCCACGCCGGGTCGACGGCGGCAGACAGCGGATGAATAAACGGATGCATGTCGGAGGTGTTCATGTCGTCCTTTTCATACCAGGTGGCGGTTGGCAGGACGATGTCAGAGAACAGGCAGGTGCTGGACATACGGAAATCGAGCGTTACCAGCAGGTCGAGTTTGCCCTCAATGGCGTTAGTCTGCCAGTCGACCTCTTCAGGCTTCACGTCATCGGTCGAGCCTAAATCTTCCCCTTGTATCCCGCTTTCGGTGCCGAGCAAATACTTGAGCATGTACTCGTGGCCTTTGCCGGAGGAGCCAAGCAGGTTCGAGCGCCAGACAAACAGATTGCGCGGGTGGTTTTTACCGCTGTCGGGCTGCTCGCAGGCGAAGCGGATATCGCCCGATTTCAACGCCTGAACGGTGTACTCCTGCGGCGACAGGCCTGCTGCCTCAGCGCGGGCTTTGATGTGCAGCGGGTTGAGGTTGAGCTGCGGCGCCGACGGCAGCCAGCCCATACGCTCGGCGCGGACGTTGAAGTCGATCAGGTGACCGGTGAATCGGGATGCATCCGCCAGCGGAGAAAGCAGCTCCTGCGCCGTCAGCTTCTCATAGCGCCACTGGCTGGCGTGGTTGTAAAAGAACGAGGTGCTGTTCATCTGGCGCGGCGGGCGGTTCCAGTCCAGCGCGAAGGCCAGCGGCAGCCAGCCGGTTTGCGGACGCAGCTTCTCCTGGCCCACGTAGTGCGACCAGCCACCACCGCTTTGGCCTACGCAGCCGCAGAAGACCAGCATGTTGATCATGCCCCGGTAGTTCATGTCCATGTGGTACCAGTGGTTTACCCCGGCACCGAGAATGATCATCGAGCGTCCATGCGTTTTGTGCGCCGTGTCGGCAAACTCACGGGCAATTTTTTCAATCAGATAAGCGGGGACACCGGTGATCTGTTCGCCCCAGGCCGGTGTATACGCTTTGATCTCACCATAATTTTCAGCCGCGTTACTGTCTTCCAGACCACGATCGAGACCGTAGTTGGCAAGCACCAGATCGTACACGCTGACCACATGTTTCTGGCTGCCATCGGCAAGCGTCAGGGTTTTACTCGGCACGCGGCGGGTCAGCACTGGCTCCTGTTTCACGCTGCGAAAATGCGGGTTCTCATTACCGCCAAAGTAGGGGAAGGCGACATCCGCCACGCTGTCGTGGGTGATCAGCAGGGAAAGGGTCAACTCCGTTTCCTGACCCGCAGCCAGCGATTCCAGGTTCCATTTGCCTTTTTCGCCCCAGCGGAAGCCAATGGAACCGTTAGGAACCACCAGATTACCGGCAATATCAAAGGCGACGGTTTTCCACTCCGGGTTGTTGGCTTCGCCCAGCCCGTCAACAAGGTCGGACGCCCGCAGCATGCGTCCCGGCACCAGACGACCATCGGCCTGCTCATCCAGCAGAACCAGCATCGGCATGTCGGTGTAGCGGCGGCAGTAGTTGAGGAAGTAGTCGCTTGGGTTATCGAGGTGGAACTCTTTGAGGATCACATGCCCCATGGCCATCGCCAGCGCGCTGTCGGTCCCCTGTTTGGGGGCGAGCCACTGGTCGCTCAGTTTGGCAACTTCTGAGAAGTCTGGCGTGATGGCAACGGTTTTGGTCCCTTTATAACGAACCTCGGTAAAGAAATGGGCGTCGGGGGTGCGCGTCTGGGGAACGTTAGAGCCCCAGGCGATGATATAGCTGGAGTTGTACCAGTCGGCGGACTCCGGCACGTCGGTCTGCTCGCCCCAGGTCATGGGCGAGGCGGGAGGCAGGTCGCAATACCAGTCATAGAAACTCAGGCAGGTACCGCCGAGCAGAGAGAGATAGCGGGTACCGGCAGCGTAAGAGACCATCGACATCGCCGGAATAGGCGAGAAACCGGCCACGCGGTCCGGGCCATAATTTTTGATGGTCCAGACGTTGGCGGCGGCAATCAGCTGGTTCAACTCTTTCCAGTTCGAGCGGATAAACCCGCCTTTACCGCGTGCCTGTCGGTAGCTCTGCGCTTTTTGCGGATCGTTTTGAATGGCATCCCAGGCGAGTACCGGGTCGCTGTGCTGCGCCAGCGCCTCGCGCCAGAGTTCAATCAGCCTGCGGCGCACCAGCGGATATTTGAGGCGGTTGGCGCTGTAGAGGTACCAGGAGTAGCTTGCGCCGCGTGGGCAACCGCGTGGCTCATGGTTAGGCAGGTCCGGGCGAGTGCGGGGGTAATCGGTCTGCTGGGTTTCCCAGGTCACCAGTCCGTTTTTGACATAAATCTTCCAGCTGCAGGAGCCGGTACAGTTTACGCCGTGGGTAGAGCGCACAATCTTGTCGAACTGCCAGCGCTGGCGGTAGCTGTCTTCCCAGTCCCGGTTGGTGTGATACACCTGCCCGTGTCCATCGGCGAAACTGTCGCCTTTTGTTTTGAAGTAACGAAAGCGGTCCAGCAGTTTGCTCATGACATTTCTCCTGCTTCGATAGCATGGCCGGAGGGTGCTGCATCACGCTCCGGCGAAGATGTAGTTATTATTTTTGTGAGGATTTACGGCCGTACACCAGCCAGGTGACGAGCACGCAGACGATGTAAAACACGAGGAAGACTTTCATGGCGCCGACCGGCGATCCGGTCATCGCCAGCGAGGTGCCGAAGGCTTTAGGGATAAAAAATCCGCCTACTGCACCAATGGCGGAGATAAAGCCCAGCGCGGCAGCGGTGTCCGTCACGGCTTCATGCTGTGCCTGTTCATCGGTGCCACCTTGCTTTCTCACCCGGTCGATGGTGATTTGGCGAAAGATAATCGCAATCATCTGGAAGGTTGAGCCGCTGCCCAGCCCGGCGGTGAGGAACAGCCCCATAAAGACCAGATAAAACGCGACAAAACTGCCGGAGCCCGAGCCGGGCAGGGTCAGGAAGATCAGGGCGCTAAAGATGGCCATAAAGACAAAGTTGATGAGGGTGACGCGCACGCCGCCCAGCCTGTCGGAGATCATCCCGCCCGCTGAACGCGCCAGCGCACCAATCAGGGGGCCAAAGAAGGCAAGGTGAAGAATGTTAACGTCCGGAAACTGGGTTTTCGACAGCATGGCAAAGCCTGCCGAGAAACCGATAAATGAGCCGAAGGTCGCCAGATAGAGCAGGCTCAGCAGCCAGAGATGAAACCGCTTAAGCACCGGAAGCTGGCTGGCGATAGAGGCTTTTGAGCTGGCGATATCGTTCATGCCAATAAACGCCGCAATGGTGGCCAGCAGCAGAAGCGGGGCCCAAATCCAGGCGGCATTCGCCAGCCACATGGTGGATCCGTCCTCCAGAGGCACACCGTTTACCCCCAGAAAGGTGAACATCGGCAGAAAAATGACCAGTGGCGCGATCAACTGCATTACGCTGACGCCCAGGTTTCCCAGCCCGCCGTTGATTCCCAGCGCGCTACCCTGTCTGGATTTCGGGAAGAAAAAGCTGATATTCCCCATGCTGGAGGCAAAGTTAGCGCCCGCAAATCCGCAGAGCAGGGCAATGACGATAAAGACCCAGTAAGGCGTCTCGGTGTTCTGAATGGCAATCCCCAGCCAGACGCAGGGGATAATGAGGATCACGGTGCTCAATACTGTCCAGTTACGTCCGCCAAATATCGGCACCATAAAAGAGTAGGGGACACGCAATATTGCGCCGGAGAGAGAAGGTAATGCCGTTAGCATAAAAAGCTGATCGGTAGTGAAATTAAATCCGACTTTATTGAGGTTAACCGCAATGGCACTAAATAACATCCAGACGCAAAAGGCCAATAGCAGGCAAGCCACAGAAATCCATAGGTTTCTTCGCGCGATATGTTTGCCTTTATTCTCCCAGAATTGCGGATTTTCCGGTTTCCAGTTACTTAAAAGATGGTGATGACTTTTCTCACTTTGTTGTGACATATCGCCCTCTTGCTTACCCAAATGGAGATAAAAAATAAGTAAAAACAGCTAGATATGTGAAGGTCTGGTATTGTGGTTATTGGAAGTATTGAGATACATCTGAAAGGATAGATAAAAAAGCGAACCCCAGAGTTTGGAAATGAAATAGGGGTTCGCCTAATGTGTTACTAATTGTAACGGTGGGATTTAATTACTCAGAAGGGAGTATTAAAACAACTCCAGAGAAATTAATTTATCAAGATGATTATTAAACGCAGCGTCATCCATTTCAGGCATGTTTAATAGATATATGCCGTCAAGGCCACATACCAGGCCAATTAAACGCCAGGCAATACTTGCTGCCGGGTCACCGGAACGGAATACGCCTGCATCCCTGCCAGCTTCAATAAGGGCAACCGTTTCCTGATGCCACATCTCCATTGTCAGCACATACGCGCCCTTGATCTCTGCGTCGCGGGTTGCGAGGATTTGCGCTTCTCGCCAGAGGCGAATGTAGGGTTCAAACCTGCCGTCATCGCTGCCGAGCATGGCATGTAAACGTGCCCGCCAGCTGGCGTGTTCCCCGACCACATCCGCATCCAGCAGTTCGCGGATCAGCCGGATGAAGGCCAGCGATTTTAACTCACCGCCGGAGGTGAAATGGTGATGCACTTGCCCGGTTGCGACACCGGCTTCGGACGCGATGCGGCGCACCGTCATGGCGGAAAATCCCTCGGCCAGCGCCACGCGCATGGCGGCCTGTAAGATCTCTTCCCGTCTTTCATCCCTGGTCAGATAACCCATTTTCTCTCACTCTTAAATAGCAATGAAACGAGTGTAACAAAGAGCTGGACAAGTGTTCAACATTCCGTAGGATCGCATCCTGGACATGTGTCCATTTTTATATAAAAAGGAAATTTATGTTTCGTCAGTGGTTAGCGTTAGTGATTATCGTGCTGGTGTATATCCCGGTGGCGATTGACGCGACGGTGCTGCACGTGGCGGCGCCGACATTGAGCATGACGCTGGGCGCCAGCGGTAACGAATTATTGTGGATCATCGATATCTACTCGCTGGTGATGGCGGGTATGGTGCTGCCAATGGGCGCGCTCGGCGACCGCATCGGTTTTAAACGGCTGCTGATGCTTGGCAGCACGCTGTTTGGCCTGTCATCGCTGGCGGCGGCCTTTGCCCCCTCTGCGGGCTGGCTGATTGCCGCGCGCGCCTCGCTGGCAATTGGCGCGGCAATGATCATACCGGCAACCCTTGCGGGTATACGCACCTTGTTTATTAACGCGCGAGATCGCAACATCGCGCTTGGCGTCTGGGCCGCGGTCGGGTCCGGCGGGGCGGCGTTTGGTCCGCTGATTGGCGGTATGCTGCTGGAGCATTTTTACTGGGGATCGGTCTTTTTGATCAACGTGCCGATTGTGCTGGTGGTTGTGTCGCTGGCCGCGGTCTATGTTCCACGTCAGCAAGGGCGCCCAGAGCAGCCGCTAAATATTAGCCATGCCGTCATGCTGATTGTGGCAATTTTGCTGCTGGTCTACAGCGCCAAAACCGCGCTGAAAGGCGGGCTTTCACCATGGCTGGTGGCCTGTACGCTGCTCACCGGCGCGGTATTGCTGTTTATCTTCGTACGTATTCAGCTTCGCGCCCGCGTGCCGATGATCGACATGCGCCTGTTTTGCCATCGCATCATTTTAAGCGGGGTGGTGATGGCGATGACCGCCATGATCGCCCTGGTGGGGTATGAATTGCTGATGGCCCAGGAGCTGCAGTTTGTGCATGGCTTTACCCCGTTTGAAGCGGGCATGTTCATGCTGCCGCTCATGGTCGCCAGTGGGTTCAGCGGCCCGATTGCCGGGATACTGGTTGGTCGTCTGGGGCTGCGCATGGTAGCGGCAGGCGGAATGGGGCTGAGCGCCGTCAGCTTTATTGGCCTGTCGATGCTCGACTTCAGCACGCAGCAGTGGCAGGCGTGGTGCCTGATGGTGCTGCTTGGCTTCAGTGCGGCGAGTGCGCTGCTGGCCTCCACCTCGGCAATCATGGCGGCGGCGCCGAAAGAGAAAGCCGCCGCTGCCGGGGCGATTGAAACCATGTCCTACGAACTGGGCGCGGGCCTGGGGATCGCGATATTTGGTCTGTTGCTGACCCGCAGCTTCTCTGCGTCGATTGAACTACCGCAGGGCTTACCTTCAACGCTGGCTGATAAAGCCTCGTCATCCATTGGCGAAGCGATGAAGGTCGCGCAGGATCTCAGTCCGGCGCTCGGTGAAACCGTCATTGAGGCGGCAAAAACGGCGTTCATCACGTCGCACAGCGTGGCGTTAGGCAGCGCCGGTGGGATGTTATTGCTGCTGGCGATTGGGATTTGGTTTAGCCTGGCGAACGCGCCGCAACAGTAAATGCAAGCCCGAAGGCGCTGCACCTTCGGGCTTTTCACTCCTGCTGCAGCGGCGCGGTGTCGTTATCGCGTCAGCCGATAGTGCGATTGCACCAGACCTGACGGGAAGCTACGGGTGGATAAAAGCATTAAATCGATATCCCGGGGCAGCGAGCCGAACAGCGGCTTGCCTGAGCCGATCAGGACAGGAACGGTGGTGATAACCATATCGGCCACCAGTCCTTCGCGCAGAAACGACTGGATCACCTGTCCGCCATCTAAATAGACGCGGTGTGCGTTCTGCGCCGCCAGCTCATCAAGCGCTTCCTTTGGGTTACAGCGGGAGAACTGCACTTTACCTTTCAGCGGCTCGGGCACCTCGGTGTCAGCCAACTGACTGGAGAGCACCAGCACGGGTCGGTTATAGGGCCATTGGTCAAAGGTCAGCACTTTCTCATAGCTTCCCCGGCCCATCACAATCCAGTCTTTGTCGGCAATGAACGCATCATAACCATGATCTTCCGTTGGATCATCGCGCTGGAGTAGCCAGCCGATATCGCCATCCTGGCGGGCAATGTAGCCATCAAGACTGACGGCGATAAAAACGTGGGTAGTAATCATCGAGGGCTCCCTGTTCAGGCTGTGACGTTAGGACAGTGACGACAGAGCAGTATACCGGAACCAGGGGATGACGATCAGGGGAGCGGGCAGAGGGGCAAAAAAAAGCCAGCCGCAGGGGCTGGCTTTCTGGTGTGACAAATCTTAGAACTGGTAGGTCAGACCTACAGCAACGATATTGTCGGTAGCGATTTTAGCGTCTTTGGTGAACGCATTGTCGTCCAGCAGGTTGATTTTGTAATCAACATAGGTGGACATGTTTTTGTTGAAGTAGTAGCTCGCGCCAACGTCAACGTATTCCACCAGATCCTGGTCGCCGTAAGAACCGATGTCTTTACCTTTGGATTTCAGGTAAGCGATGGACGGACGCAGACCGAAGTCGAACTGGTACTGAGCCACAACTTCGAAGTTCTGTGCTTTGTTTGCAACGTGACCGTCACCGAAAGCCGTCATGTTACGGGTTTCAGAGTAGGTGGTTGCCAGGTAGATGTTGTTCGCATCGTACTTCAGACCGGCTGCCCATACTTCTGCGTTCTCGCCACCTGCGTTAAGGTCGCTTGCTGCACGAACCTGACGGTCAGTACGGTCAGATTTCGCGTAGGTTGCACCCGCTGCGAAGCCGTCGAATTCATAGGTAGAAGAGAGACCCCAGCCGTCACCGTTAGATTCGGTGATGTCGTTACGGTCGTTTTTACCCTGGTACTGAGCGGCAACGTTCAGGCCGTCAACCAGACCGAAGAAGTCGGTGTTACGGTAAGTCGCTACGCCAGTTGTACGGCCAGTCATAAAGCCATCAGTCTGGGTCCAGGTATCGCCACCGAATTCTGGCAGAACGTCAGTCCATGCGCCGATGTCGTACGCCACGCCGTAGTTACGGCCGTAGTCGAAGGAACCGAATTCGTTGAATTTCAGACCTGCGAACGCCAGACGCGTTTTGTTACCGTCAGCACCCTGGGATTCAGAGCGGTTGCCCTTGAACTCATATTCCCACTGGCCATAACCGGTCATCTGGTCATTGATCTGAGTTTCGCCTTTGAAGCCCAGACGAACGTAGGTTTTGTCGCCGTCGTTGTCAGTATCATCAGAAAAATAGTGCAGACCTGTGACTTTACCGTACAGATCCAGCTTGTTACCGTCTTTGTTAAAAACTTCAGCCGCGTTTACAACGCCTGCTGCCAACATGGAAGTGACCGCCACTGCAACTAATTTAAGTTTCATCTTAAATATTCCTTATAATTTTCTTGGGTATTTCCTGAACCACTTCGAACGATTTCCAAACGAGGCTGTTCGTCAATGGCAAGCTATTTTTAAAAATCTTGTAGCCTGCTTTCAATAATAAGTTTCAAAATATTAAAGATAATTTCAATTAGTGTGATCGTGATCGGGTAAATTTCAGCTTTACCGAATAAATTGCCTGAAAATTATGCATTTTGTGCGCGTTTTACCGCCATTTTCGTTGCGGGGAATATAATTATTACCATTTTTATTTCATGGTGTTAATTGTCGTTTTTTCCGTTCTTTTACAATCGTTGATGAAATTTACATGCATTAAAATCAGTGGCTTATAAGATTAATCGCACGTTGATTTCGATGTGTGAAGTGAATGTTTTGCAGTGAATTATATTATTTTATGCTTTTTCTGACGTGACTGTTTGCTATGCAGTTATTACGTTCCGGTGTCAGTTTATGTCAATTTGCGCGCCATATCTTTACGAACGAGAGTTAATATAAACAGAAACTAAACCGCTTTCTATTATTTTGCTAAAGAGTGAATGGGCGATCACATTTTAAATTTATGTTAATTATGTGGCCGAGTTGTAATTAACCCGGCATCAGGAAAAGATTATTTTCGTGTGGCGTACCAGCACAGCAAAGAACCCACACAGACCATGATGGCGCCTTGCCAGAAGGAGAAGGAAAGTGGGGCGCTCAACAACAGCGTCGCCAGCGCAGCGGATAAGACCGGGGTAAAATAGGACACGGCTGCCAGCACCGTGACGTTACCGTGAAGGATCCCAATATTCCACGACGCATAGCCCAGCCCCAGTGCGACGCCGCACATGAGTAATTTCACCACCACCGGAACGCTGAACACCATTTCCGGTTGATCGCTTAGAGCATATTTCACCCACAAACTCAGCGCGGTAAGCAACACAAAGAGCGTGATCCCGTTTTGTCCTTTGGCATATTTACTGGTTACCGTGCAGTACGCCGCCCAGATAAACGCGCCGGCAAATGCAAGGGCATAGCTGAGGGGGCTGGAGACAACATTGCGGATAATCTCATTCACCTGCAACCCCTGTTCGCCGCCCAATACCCAGCACACACCGAGTAAAGAGAGGGCTAATCCGGGGATCACCCACAGGGACGATTTCTGCCCGTTAAACAAAATGGCAAACACAATGGTCAGACTTGGCCAGAGATAATTCACCATGCCGACTTCAATCGCCTGTGAACGCGTAGCCGCATACCCTAACGACAGCGCCAGACAAATTTCGTAGCTCACAAACAGGAGGCTGCCGGCAATAAGATAGCCGGGAGTGAAGCGCCGGATTTGAGGAAATCCTACCGTCACCAGACAGAGTAAGCCGCTGACGGTATAGATCATGGCGGCACCCCCCACAGGCCCAAGCCCTTCACTCACGCTGCGAATGAGCCCCACCATGGTGCTCCATAACAAGATTGCTGCCAGCCCAATCAGCGTTGCTCTTTTTCTGTCCATACCCTTGCCATTACTCTCAAAACCAAAGGCAAAACTTATAGCACCGATCGCGCCCCGGTCGCGAATTATTCTCTTAAGCCGTTAATCAAAAAGAGGTATTTAAATGCGAGATGGTTGACTATTAAGGGGGCGAACACCGGCGACCTTGATTTGACGCAAAAAAAACAGGGGCTTTGCTGTTAGTTTGCGGCGCGAAGTCTTATCCGTAAATGAGGACAACAATGGACGTCAGCCGCAGACAATTTTTTAAAATCTGCGCGGGCGGTATGGCCGGAACAACAGCCGCGATGCTGGGATTCGCTCCCAAAATGGCGCTGGCTCAGGCGCGCAACTATAAACTGCTGCGTGCCAAAGAGATCCGTAACACCTGCACATACTGCTCCGTGGGTTGTGGGCTTTTAATGTATAGCCTGGGCGATGGCGCGAAGAACGCCAGAGAGGCCATTTATCATATTGAAGGGGATCCGGACCATCCGGTGAGCCGTGGGGCACTCTGCCCGAAAGGGGCGGGACTGCTGGACTACGTTCACAGCGATAACCGTCTGCGCTATCCGGAATACCGCGCGCCGGGTTCCGACAAATGGCAGCGTATTTCCTGGGATGAAGCCTTCTCCCGGATTGCCAGACTGATGAAAGCTGACCGCGACGCCAACTTCATTGAGAAGAACGCGCAGGGCGTGACGGTGAACCGTTGGCTCTCTACCGGCATGCTGTGCGCCTCGGCGGCCAGCAATGAAACCGGCATGCTAACGCAAAAATTTGTTCGCTCCCTCGGGATGCTGGCGGTTGATAACCAGGCGCGCGTCTGACACGGACCAACGGTAGCAAGTCTTGCTCCAACATTTGGTCGCGGTGCGATGACCAACCACTGGGTTGATATCAAAAACGCCAACGTCGTGATGGTGATGGGTGGCAACGCCGCTGAGGCCCATCCGGTGGGGTTCCGCTGGGCGATGGAAGCGAAAAACAATAACGATGCGACGCTTATCGTCGTCGATCCGCGCTTTACGCGTACGGCATCGGTGGCCGATATCTATGCACCGATCCGCTCCGGTACGGACATTACGTTCCTGTCGGGCGTGCTGCTGTATCTGATAGAAAACAATAAAATCAACGCGGAGTACGTAAAACATTACACCAACGCCAGCCTGCTGGTGCGGGATGATTTTGCCTTCGATGAGGGGCTGTTCAGCGGCTATGACGCGGACAAACGTCAGTACGATAAATCGTCCTGGAACTACCAGTTCGATGAAAACAGCTATGCCAGACGCGATGAAACCCTGAGTCATCCACGCTGCGTGTGGAACTTGCTGAAACAGCACGTTTCCCGCTATACGCCGGACGTAGTAGAAAACATCTGCGGTACGCCAAAAGCCGACTTCCTGAAAGTGTGTGAGGTGCTGGCCTCTACCAGTGCCGCCGACAGAACCACCACGTTCCTGTACGCGCTGGGCTGGACGCAGCACACCGTTGGTGCGCAGAACATCCGTACCATGGCGATGATTCAGCTGCTGCTCGGCAATATGGGCATGGCGGGAGGCGGGGTAAATGCCTTGCGCGGTCACTCCAACATCCAGGGCTTAACCGATCTGGGTTTACTCTCGACCAGCCTGCCGGGTTACCTGACGCTTCCGTCGGAAAAACAGGCCGATCTGCAAACCTATCTCACGGCCAATACGCCAAAAGCGACGCGTGCGGAGCAAGTGAACTACTGGAGCAACTATCCGAAGTTCTACGTCAGCCTGATGAAATCGTTTTATGGCGATGCGGCGCAGAAAGAGAACGACTGGGGCTTTGAGTGGCTGCCGAAATGGGACCAGGCCTACGACGTCATCAAGTATTTCAACATGATGGATAAGGGCAACGTCACGGGCTATATCTGCCAGGGCTTTAACCCGGTAGCGTCCTTCCCGGACAAAAACAAAGTGGTTCGCAGCCTAAGCAAGCTGAAGTACATGGTCGTTATCGATCCGCTGGTGACGGAAACGTCTAACTTCTGGCAGAACCACGGCGAGATGAACGATGTGGAGCCCGCATCAATTCAGACCGAGGTCTTCCGCTTGCCGTCTACCTGTTTTGCCGAGGAAGACGGGTCGATCGCCAACTCCGGTCGCTGGTTACAGTGGCACTGGAAGGGGCAGGATGCGCCGGGTGAAGCGCGTAATGACGGTGAAATTCTGGCCGGGATTTACCATCGCCTGCGTGAGATGTACCGCACCGAAGGCGGCAAAGGCGCTGAACCGTTGCTGAAGATGAGCTGGAACTATAAGCAACCGGATCATCCTGAATCCGAAGAGGTGGCCAAAGAGAACAACGGCGTGGCGCTGGCCGATCTCTATGACGCCAACGGCAATCTGGTGGCGAAGAAAGGCCAGCTGCTGAACAGCTTTGCGCTCCTGCGCGATGATGGTTCTACCGCGTCGTCCTGCTGGATCTACACCGGCAGCTGGACCGAGCAGGGCAACCAGATGGCCAATCGCGATAACGCAGACCCGTCCGGGTTGGGCAATACGCTTGGCTGGGCCTGGGCATGGCCGCTAAACCGTCGGGTGCTGTACAACCGTGCGTCGGCGGATATCAACGGTAAACCGTGGGATCCGAAACGGATGCTGATTGCGTGGAACGGCGCGAAATGGGCGGGGAATGATATTCCTGACTTCAATACCGCGCCACCGGGCAGTGAGACCGGACCGTTTATTATGCAGCCGGAGGGGCTGGGACGCCTGTTTGCCCTCGACAAGCTGGCTGAGGGGCCATTCCCGGAACACTACGAGCCGATGGAAACGCCGCTCGGCACGAACCCGCTACACCCAAATGTTATCTCCAGTCCGGTCGTGCGTATCTACGCTGACGACGTGTTGCGTTTAGGCAAAAAGGACAAATTCCCGTATGTGGGAACCACCTATCGCCTGACGGAGCATTTCCACACCTGGACCAAGCACGCGCGGCTTAATGCCATCGCGCAGCCGGAACAGTTTGTGGAGATAAGCGAAACGCTGGCGAAAGCGAAAGGGATTGCCAATGGCGATCGCGTGACGGTGAGCAGCAAACGTGGCTTTATCCGTGCGGTTGCGGTGGTCACCCGTCGTCTGCAGACGTTGAACGTGAATGGTCAGCAGGTGGAAACCGTGGGTATCCCGCTGCACTGGGGCTTTGAAGGTGTGGCGCAGAAAGGCTATCTCGCCAATACCCTGACGCCAAACGTTGGCGATTCCAACTCGCAAACGCCGGAGTACAAGGCGTTTCTGGTCAACATCGAGAAAGCGTAAGGAGCGAGTAAATGGCGATGGAAACACAAGACATTATTAAACGCTCCGCGACCAACCCGATAACGCCCGCGCCGCGCGCGCGGGATTATAAGGCCGAAGTCGCCAAGCTTATCGATGTCTCTTCCTGTGTGGGCTGCAAAGCCTGCCAGGTGGCTTGTTCAGAGTGGAACGATATCCGCGATGAGGTAGGGCACTGCGTTGGCGTTTACGACAACCCGGCCGATCTGAGCGCCAAATCCTGGACGGTGATGCGTTTTAGCGAAACTGACCAGAACGGCAAGCTGGAGTGGCTGATTCGAAAAGACGGCTGTATGCACTGTGAAGATCCGGGCTGCCTCAAGGCCTGCCCGTCTGCAGGCGCCATCATCCAGTATGCGAACGGAATCGTCGACTTCCAGCAGGATAACTGTATCGGCTGCGGGTATTGCATTGCGGGTTGTCCGTTTAACATCCCGCGCCTCAATAAAGAGGATAACCGGGTATACAAATGCACCCTGTGCGTAGACCGCGTCAGCGTCGGGCAGGAGCCTGCCTGCGTCAAGACCTGTCCAACCGGGGCCATTCACTTCGGCACCAAGAAAGAGATGCTGGAGGTGGCGCAGCAGCGCGTGGACAAACTAAAAGCGCGCGGCTACGACAAGGCGGGCATCTACAACCCGCAGGGGGTGGGCGGTACGCACGTGATGTACGTTCTACATCACAATGACCAGCCGGAGCTGTACCACAATCTGCCGAAAGATCCGGTGATCGATACCTCCATCAACCTGTGGAAAGGGGCGCTAAAACCACTCTCGGCGGCGGGCTTTATCGCCACCTTTGCCGGGCTGATTTATCACTACATCGGTATCGGGCCGAATAAAGAGGTGGATGACGACGAGGAGGAACATCATGAGTAAGTCGAAAATGATAGTGCGCACAAAGTTTGTCGATCGCGCCTGTCACTGGACGGTGGTGATCTGCTTCTTCCTGGTGGCCGTATCCGGAATTTCGTTCTTCTTCCCGACGCTGCAATGGCTGACGGAAACGTTCGGTACGCCGCAGATGGGGCGTATTCTGCACCCGTTTTTTGGCGTACTGATTTTTGTGGTGCTGATGTTTATGTTTGTGCGTTTCGTCCACCACAATATCCCGGACAAGCAGGATATTCCCTGGCTGAAGGGCATTATTGAGGTCCTGAAGGGGAACGAACATAGAGTCGCGAAGGTCGGTAAATACAATGCCGGACAGAAGATGATGTTCTGGAGCATCATGAGCATGATTTTCGTCCTGCTGGTGACCGGTGTGATCATCTGGCGTCCTTATTTTGCGCAGTACTTCCCGATGCAGGTCATCCGCTACGCGCTGCTGATCCACGCAACCTCAGCCATCATTCTGATCCATGCCATTTTGATCCATATGTATATGGCGTTCTGGGTTAAAGGGTCGATTAAAGGCATGATTGAAGGGAAGGTGAGCCGCCGCTGGGCGCAGAAACACCACCCACGCTGGTACCGGGAAGTGGAGCGACAGGAAGCGAAACAGGAGAGTACGGAAGGGATGAAGTAAAACGTCCTGCGCCGTCGGCTTTGCCCGGCGGCGCTTCGCTTGCGCGGGCCTACGTTATGTGTTCGTCACTAACGCATCTATCGCCGCAATGACGGTACTTCTTGCGCTGCGAAGATTACATACAAAATTTTTATTATTTAATTTCTTTTTCTCCACGTGTGTTATGCCAGCGGTGTTGAGAAAATATCTCTCAAATTCAATGTTTATTAATGGTGTGGCGGCGTTGTAATGCCCATGTAGGTTATTATGATAGCTTAAAGGAACAATCAGTCTTGTTGATAAGTCATCATAATAGTCATGTTGAATTATCATAAAATAAGGCTGGTATTCGCGCGTTTTGTCTGAGGGGTTACGATAAACATCGAACTGAAAGCACATTAAAGCCCTCCAAAATAAGGGTCATCTGATAATAATCCCGCTTTAGCAGTAAATTCATTCATGGCTTTTATGAACTCCTGATCCTGATGGTGCTGGCGTTTACGTTCCTCTGGAGTCAAGGCCTGACGCGGTATTCTCTCTGTCCGGGGTGGTCTGCCACTGCAGTTTTCTGTTCGGTTTGGTTTCATTTTTAGCCTCCTTTGTTGGTGCGGTCATTATCAACCGCAGCCAACAAAAAACAATACCGTTTCCCCTGGTAATCTTCATTATGCGAGCCGTCTTCCAGCTTATCAGAATTTCTCCGCATTATATCGGAAAGGATATTTTGTCGGTTTGACTTTGCCAATTTTTCGCTTCGGTAAATCCACTTTTTCAACGTGAAGTTCTTTATACGGGATCTGCGAAAGCAGATGGGAGATAATATTCAACCGCACGCGTTTTTTATCTTCCGAGCGCGCCACAAACCACGGTGCCCAGGCAGTGTCCGTGGAGGCAAACATGGCATCCCGCGCTACGGTGTATTCATCCCATAAATTGAACGACTTAATATCCATAGGCGATAATTTCCAGATCTTGCGGCCATCGTTGATGCGATCGCGTAGCCTGCGTTCCTGCTCTTTCGGCGTCACTTCAAGCCAGTATTTCAGCAAAATGATCCCGGCATCGACCATCGCTTTTTCCATCACCGGTGCGCCATCAAGAAACTTTTCAACCTGTTCCGGCGTGCAGAACCCCATCACCCGTTCAACGCCTGCGCGGTTGTACCAGCTGCGGTCAAAAATAACGATTTCACCAGCAGCGGGCAGGTGCGGAACATAACGCTGGAAATAGAGCTGCGTTTTCTCTTTCTCTGTAGGCGCAGGCAGCGCGACAACCCGGAATACGCGCGGGCTGACGCGTTCGGTTATCGCTTTTATGGTGCCGCCTTTACCGGCCCCGTCTCGTCCCTCAAACACGATGCAGACTTTCAATCCTTTGGCGACAACCCATTGCTGGAGTTTGACCAGTTCAACGTGAAGGCGACGAAGCTCTTTTTCATACTCTTTTGTTTTCAGAGGGGCATTTTTAACGACATCAACAGCGACGCTGGTTTTCTTATTACTTGCCATGATTGTCATCCTCAGGTTGTCCGGTCGCGGGGAAGAAGCGAGGCCGCATTAAGAAGTGTAATTCACCTGAATTAATGGATTAACGTGTCAGTCTGCTGATTTGAACTGGCTCACCATACAAGATTATTCAATAATGCCCGCTGCGAATTTTCACTCGTGGTTGTGGTATGAAAAAGACAATTTTCTCGTTAGCCCTTAGCACGTTTGGCCTGGGCATGGCTGAATTTGGTATTATGGGTGTCCTGACGGAACTGGCGCATGATACCGGTATTTCCATTCCCTCCGCCGGAAATATGATTTCGTTTTACGCCTTTGGCGTGGTGATTGGCGCGCCGATTGTGGCGCTGTTTTCCAGTAAGTTCTCGTTAAAAACCACGCTGCTGTTTCTGGTTGCCCTGTGTGCGGTGGGCAACGCGATGTTTACCTTTTCAACATCCTACCTGTGGCTGGCGGCAGGGCGCTTAATCTCGGGGTTCCCGCACGGCGCAATTTTCGGCGTGGGGGCGATTATCCTCTCGAAAATAGCGCCACCGGGTAAGGTCACGGTGGCCGTGGCGGGGATGATCGCCGGGATGACCGTGGCGAATCTGGTGGGGGTTCCGTTTGGAACCTGGCTGGGGCATACATTCAACTGGCGTTATACCTTTTTCCTGATAGCCCTGTTTGACGCGCTGGTGATCCTCTCGGTGCTGGTGTGGGTACCAAACCTTCATGACGCATCAGAAATAAAACTCACCGAGCAGTTTCACTTCCTGAAAAAACCGGAACCGTGGCTGATCTTCGCCGCCACCATGTTTGGCAACGCTGGCGTTTTTGCGTGGTTCAGTTTTGTGAAGCCGTTTATGGTCAATGTCTCTGGCTTCTCCGAGGGGCTGATGACGATCATCATGATGTTAATGGGCCTCGGCATGGTGCTGGGTAACCTGCTGAGCGGGAAACTATCGGGTCGTTTCAGCCCGCTGCGTATTGCTGCCACCACCGATATGGTGATTGTCGCCTCACTGTTATTGCTTTTCGCCTTTGGCGAACAGAAAACCGCGTCGCTGGTGATGGGGTTCATCTGCTGTGCCGGGCTGTTCGCACTCTCAGCACCACTGCAAATTCTGCTTCTGCAAAATGCGAAAGGAGGGGAAATGCTTGGTGCCGCAGGCGGACAGATGGCCTTTAACCTGGGCAGTGCGATTGGTGCTTATTTTGGCGGGATGATGATTACGCTCGGTTTTAGCTGGAGCTATGTCACGCTACCGGCGGCGATATTATCCTTCCTGGCGATGAGCGCGCTGCTGGTGTATGGCTATCTGCGCGCCCGGCGGGCTCAGTCTGATGCTCGTGCGCTGGCCTGAGTGCCGGAATGTGGTCATAAAAAACCGCCCCATAAACGGAGCGGTTAGCGGGAACGTACCGTTACGAGCGTAAATCAATCACCATGCGGCCGCGTATCTGGCCCTGTTCCATCTCTTTGAAGATGGCGTTGATATCTTCCAGCGGGCGCATCGTCACTTTTGGTACCACTTTGCCTTCGGCAGCGAACTGGAACGCTTCCTGCAGATCCTGACGGGTACCAACCAGCGAGCCGACCACCTGGATACCGTCCAGCACCAGACGAGGGATATCGAGGCTCATGGCTTCCGGCGGCAGGCCAACGGCCACCACGCGGCCACCGGCACGCACCGCGTCCACCGCCGAGTTAAATGCTGCTTTCGCGACCGCCGTTACCACAGCCGCATGTGCGCCGCCGGTTTTTTCCTGCACGATTTTAGCGGCATCTTCGCTGCGGGAGTTGATGGTTAAGTCTGCCCCCATGCTCGCTGCCAGCTTCAGCTGTTCGTCGTTAACGTCAAGAGCGATGACTTTGGCGTTGAAGACGTTTTTCGCATACTGCAGCGCGAGGTTACCCAGTCCGCCCAGGCCATAGATCGCAATCCACTGTCCCGGCTTGATATGGGAGACTTTTACGGCTTTATAAGTGGTGACGCCGGCACAGGTTATGCTGCTGGCCGCAGCGGAATCCAGCCCGTCAGGCACTTTTACCGCGTAATCCGCGGTCACAATGCACTCTTCAGCCATGCCGCCATCAACGGAATAACCGGCGTTTTTCACATCGCGGCACAGGGTTTCGTTGCCGGTATTACAGTATTCACAGTGGCCGCAGCCCTCAAAGAACCACGCGACGCTTGCACGGTCGCCGACTTTCAGTGACGTCACGCCAGGCCCAACTTCTTTCACGATCCCAATCCCTTCGTGGCCCAGGATCACACCGGTTTTATCACCGAAATCGCCATTTTTGACGTGGAGGTCAGTATGGCAAACGCCACAGCACTCCATTTTGAGCAGGGCTTCGCCGTGCTTCAGTGGGCGTAAGGTTTTTTCGGTAACATTGACCTGATGATCCTGTGTAACAACAGCAGCCTTCATAGGTTTCTCCTTGTTTCTGATGGGTATGTGTATCGCAGGGGAATACTACTTAAGGATTAATAGTTTAGAGGAGTTATGCAAGGCGGCGGCAACATAATGTCACCAATTGATGCGATTTCAGATTAAGAATACAGCGATCCTCTAATAATTAGGGGGGAATTCACTGGCCCGGCGAGAAGCTCGCCGGGCACAGATCTACAGTTTTGCTTCTATCACCTCAATCTCTTTGCGCCATTGCACCTGCAGATGTGGTTTCTGATGCTTAGGCTTACGCGCCAGGTCTTCTGCGAGTAGCGTTTCCAGCGCGATCAGCCTTTCAAGCAGATCGTCCGAGGCTTGCGCTTTAACATCCGCGACTGCTGGTGACGCCGACGACGCCATCAGGCCTGTGCGTTCACGCAGCCGTTCGAACACCGCTTCGGCGTCATGCCATTCGCTCAGCAAACCGTCCTCAATCAGCCAGAAGCGATTGCAGCTTTGGGCGATCAGCTGCCGGTCATGGCTGACCAGCAGCACTCCGCCGTCAAACTGTTGCAGGGTAGTGGCCAGCGCCTCTTTGCCTTCCATGTCCAGGTGGTTGGTAGGCTCATCCAGCATCAGCAGGCTATAACGGGCAAGCGTCAGGCCGACAAACAGCAGGCGCGAACGCTCCCCGCCGCTGAGGGTGCTGACCTTTTGCCCGTGACGCGCCCACGGGAACCCGGCGCTGATAAGCGCCATCTTGCGATCCTGTGGCGCTGGCGCAAAAGGCTCCAGCGCGTCGAAGATCGTTGCCTCATCCGGAAGCTGATTCAGCGTTTGGTCGTAATAGCCTGGCGACACGCGAGGATGGAGTTTTAGCCCAGCCTCTGACGGTTCACCTGAGAAATGCCGCCAGATGAGCTTCATCAGCGATGATTTGCCGCAGCCGTTACGCCCGACGATAGCCACGCGATCGCCACTTTTAAGCCGCGCAATGTCGACGTGAAATAGATCGGGCAACCCAGGTGCAGGCGGTACGCCGAGGTTTTCCATCTCCAGCAGTCGGTCCGCTCGCAGGGCATCACCACGCAGGGTTAACGTCCACGGACTGCCTGCCGTGAGCTCTGTCTGGCTCTCCTTTAGCCGCTCGACCTGTTTTTCCATCTGTTTGGCTTTGCGGGCCAGATCTTCGTTATCGTAGACCTTGCCCCAGGTGGCCAGCCGTCTGGCACTGGCGGTTACGCGGTCGATCTCCTTTTGCTCCGCCTTATTCCGCAGCGCATCGCTTTCGTCTTTCGCCACCAGCGCCTGGCGCGCGGCGGTGCAGGGAAGGGCGAAGTAGTGCAACATCTTATCGCGCAGGATCCAGCTGCCGTTGGTGACGGCATCCAGCAACTGCCTGTCGTGCGAGACCAGTACAAAGCTGCCGGACCAGTTCTGTAAAAACTGTTCCAGCCAGAGCATGGTAGGCAAATCGAGGTGGTTGCTCGGCTCGTCCAGCAGTAACAGATCCGGATCGCCGATCAACGCCCGCGCGAGCAGGAGACGCGTGTGTTGCCCGCCGCTCAGCGTCGCCGACGTTAAGGCCATGTCCTGCGGCGTAAAGCCCATACCCGCCAGCAGCGTTTCAGCTTTCCAGCGCAGGCTCTCGCGCTCAGTCGTGGGCAGTTGCGCCAGTACGGCATCCAGCATGGTCAGGGGATAAATGGCTTCTGGCAGATGTTGCTCAACGCGCGCCATCAGACAGTGTCCGGCCAGCGCGACGCTTCCGGCAGCGGGAGAGTCTGTGCCGTCCAGCACCTTCAGCAGCGTACTTTTGCCGCAGCCGTTGTCGCCCAGCAGGCCAATGCGGTCGCCTTTTTTCAGCGTAAAGGAGAGGGAGTCGAAGAGCGTGCCAAACGCCGTATCAACACGTAAAGATTGTGCAGTGAGTAAAGTGCTCATTGTTGCTTACCCAAGAGTTACAGGCATGTTTATGCCTCGTCAAACATCGCTGACGATAACTCAGTAAGCCCGAGAGAAGGGATTTCAGGGGTTGGTGTCTTCGCTCAAGCAGAAGTTATCGCAGCACGATACCGATAACGCTTGAGCTGGTGCGATCACCAAATGCATGTGAAACATTGAAAATTTCACAGTACAGCATAATTGGCCTCCTTATATATATTCAGTGGGTTAATGGATGAAAGGAGTGTAGCGGGGGAAAGGCGGTTTGGCTAGGGGGGAGGAATGTAATTCCCTCTCCCGGTGGGAGAGGGAACGGTCGGAACACAGTGTTAGATCGAAGTACGACGGTAGCTGCGGTATTCCGGCATCCAGAAGTTGTCGTCGATGGCCTGCTGCAGCGCGTCGGCAGAGGTTTTCACCGCCACACCCTGCTGCTGGGCCATTTTCCCGACCGCGAACGCAATTGCACGCGACACCTTGTGAATGTCTTTCAGCTCTGGCAGCACCAGTCCTTCGCCATCGTTCACCAGCGGTGAGTGGCCCGCCAGGGTTTCGCTTGCCGACATCAGCATCTCATCGGTAATGCGCGACGCGCCGGAGGCGATCACACCCAGACCAATGCCCGGGAAAATATAGGAGTTGTTGCACTGGGCAATAGGATAGGTTTTGTCCTTCCACACCACCGGATCGAACGGGCTGCCGGTTGCGACCAGCGCGTTCCCTTCGGTCCAGGCAATGATGTCCTGCGGCGTTGCTTCCACGCGCGAGGTCGGGTTGGAGAGCGGCATCACGATAGGGCGTTCGCAGTGCTTGTGCATCTCACGAATGATCTCTTCGGTGAACAGCCCCGTCTGACCGGAGACGCCAATCAGGATATCCGGCTTCACGTTGCGCACTACGTCCAGCAGAGAGAGCACTTCGTTGTCGGTGTCCCAGTTCTTCAGATTCTCACGTTTCTGCACCAGCTTGGTCTGGAACGGCAGCAGATTTGGCATGCCGTCGGTCAGCAGGCCGAAACGGTCGACCATGAACACGCGGGAGCGCGCCAGCTCTTCGCTTAGCCCTTCACGCTGCGTCTGGGCGATAATCTGCTCGGCGATACCACAACCCGCAGAGCCTGCGCCCAGGAAGACAATTTTCTGATAGCTCAGTTGGCTGCCTGCCGCGCGACTGGCGGCAATCAGCGTGCCGACGGTGACCGCGGCGGTGCCCTGAATATCATCGTTAAAAGAGCAGATCTCATCGCGATAGCGGTTCAGCAACGGCATCGCGTTTTTCTGCGCGAAGTCTTCAAACTGCAGCAGCACGTCCGGCCAGCGATGCTTGACCGCCTGGATGAAATCATCAACAAACTGATAATACTCGTCGTCGGTAATACGCGGATGACGCCAGCCCATATACAGCGGGTCGTTAAGCAACTGCTGGTTGTTGGTGCCCACATCCAGCACCACCGGCAGGGTATACGCCGGGCTGATGCCGCCGCAGGCGGTATACAGAGAGAGCTTACCGATTGGGATCCCCATGCCGCCAATACCCTGGTCACCGAGACCCAGAATACGTTCGCCGTCGGTCACCACGATCACTTTGATATTGTGGTTCGGCACGTTCTGCAGAATATCGTCCATGTTGTGGCGGTTCTGATAAGAGATAAAGACGCCACGGGAGCGACGGTAGATCTCTGAGAAGCGTTCACAGGCGGCACCCACCGTTGGGGTGTAGATCACCGGCATCATCTCTTCGAGATGATTTTGTACCAGACGATAGAAGAGGGTTTCGTTGGTATCCTGAATGTTGCGCAGGTAAATATGTTTGTCGATTTCGGTTTTGAAACCCTGATACTGGATCCACGCGCGCTCTGCCTGTTCTTCAATGGTTTCCACCACTTCTGGCAGCAAACCGAGCAGGTTGAAGCTGCTGCGCTCTTCCATGCTGAAGGCGCTACCTTTGTTGAGCAGGGGGAATTCGAGTAATACCGGGCCGGCATAAGGGATATATAGGGAACGATGTTTTTTCAGTTTGTTGTCCATGTCACTCACTCTTTTTTTGAAGATCCGTCCCTGACACTGCTGTTTGTCATCTTTCTGGCCTGTGCGATGGGGTGCGGTCAGGCGGTATTATAAAGGAGCTAAATATTAATTACCGCAACACATAAACAAAAACACCATCGGTTTTGCCGATGGTGTTAAGGATCTCTCCTGGGAACTTACTTGCCCGCGTGGCGTTTTCTGCCGGTGGCGTGAGTGACCTGTGTTTCACTGTCGCCTTCAATCACCACTTTACGTTGGTTAGAAAGCTTGTGACCTGCTCCCCGTTGATTAGTACACCCCGATGTTAGTAATGTCTTCATAAGCCACATGAGGACATCCCCATGAAGAAGC
>NZ_LOMM01000027.1:48250-54461 GCF_001605945.1 Enterobacter sp. SENG-6 | reverse complement strand
CCTCTTCTATGCCAGTTATAACTGTTACCCATGTATCCGGTCTAAAGTGTCACCCATGTTTCCGGTTCATACCCTTCGCTTACCGGGCCTACGAGATGTGCACATCCGGCAAAACCCGTGCTGTTGTCCAAAACGCGACAGCAATTGTCACATCCGATAAAGCAGCGCTCCTGAAATCGATTCACGATAGTGAAAAGACAACAGGAGCGCATCATGCTGAACACACCCGCCGACAAGTACCAGCCTTATCCCGTTATTTCTCTTCCCGACCGTCGCTGGCCTGAGCAACGCATCACCCATGCCCCGCGCTGGCTCTCAACCGATTTACGCGATGGCAACCAGGCCCTGGCCGAACCCATGGACAGCACGCGCAAGCTGCAGTTCTGGGATCTGCTGTTAAGCTGCGGGTTTAAAGAGATTGAAGTTGCCTTTCCTTCTGCGTCGCAGACGGATTTCAACTTTGTTCGCCAGTTGATTGAAGAGAATCGCATCCCGGATGACGTCACAATTCAGGTATTAACCCAGGCACGAGAAGACCTGATCGTCCGGACCTTCGAATCGTTACGTGGCGCGAAACAGGCCACCGTCCATCTGTATAACGCCACCGCCCCGCTGTTTCGCCGCCTGGTGTTCGGCCTGGAGAAAGCGCAAATCGTTGAGCTGGCAACACGCTCCACGCGGCTTATCCGCACGCTGTGCGAAGAGAACCCGGAGACGCGCTGGCAGTACGAATACTCCCCGGAGACCTTCTGCTTTACCGAGCCGGAGTTTGCGCTGGAGATTTGTGAAGCGGTGGCGGAGATCTGGCAGCCCTGCGCCGAACGGCCCATGGTGATCAACTTACCGGCCACCGTGGAGGTCAGCACGCCGAACGTGTATGCCGATCAGATCGAGTATTTCTGCCGCCACTTTAGCCGTCGCGCCGATGTTTGCATCAGCGTTCACCCGCATAATGACCGCGGCACCGGCGTGGCCAGCGCAGAGCTGGCGGTGATGGCGGGTGCGGACCGGGTGGAAGGCTGTCTGTTTGGCAACGGCGAACGCACGGGTAACGTCTGCCTGGTTACGCTGGCGATGAATCTCTACAGCCAGGGGATCAGCCCGAATCTCAACTTTAGCGATATGAACCGGGTGGTAGAAGTGGTGGAAGCCTGCAACCAGCTTCCGGTACACCCGCGCCATCCGTGGGCGGGACGGCTGGCCTATACCGCCTTCTCGGGCTCGCATCAGGACGCCATCAAAAAAGGCTTTGATGCCCGCAAACCGGGCGAGCGCTGGGAGATGCCGTACCTGCCCGTCGATCCGCAGGATATCGGCTGCACGTATGAAGCGGTGATCAGGGTTAACAGCCAGTCCGGGAAAAGCGGCAGCGCCTGGCTCATCGAGCAGAATCATGGTCTGAAGTTGCCCCGCGCGTTGCAGCAGGATTTTAGCCAGCATGTGCAGCAGGAGACCGATCGCCATGGTAAAGAGATGACGCAGCACGCCCTGTGGCAACTGTTTCGCAGCCGCTACGGGCTGGTCGCAGACCCACACTTTGCCCTGCAATCTTATCGCAGCGACAGTCAGCAGGACGGTCAGTTACGTTTGACGGCAAGCGTCGTGACGCAGGGCGCAACGCGCCAGCTTGAAGGCCAGGGCAACGGGCTGTTATCCGCGGCAGCCAGTGGGTTAAGCCGCTGGCTCAACACCCCGTTTGTGATTAAAGACTACCACGAACATACGCTGGGGGAGCGCAGCGACAGCCGCTCGGTGGCTTACATCCGCTGCCTGTTCCAGGACGGCAGCAGCCGTTGGGGAGTGGGCATTGACAGTGACGTGGCGCGCGCCTCGCTCCAGGCGCTGTTTAATGCGGTGAGCTGTCTTTGAAGTAATCGCTGGGTGATGTCCCCATCACCCGGCGAAACATCGCGGTAAAGGCGCTGTGGCTACCGTAGCCCAGATCCAGCGCCACGCGTAACACGGGCTGCCCCTGAGCCAGCCGTTGCAACGCTTCCAGCAGGCGCGCCCTTCTCAACCACTCTGCGTAGCGTAAACCGGTCTGCTGTTGAAAATGACGGTTCAGTGTGCGCTCGCTCATGCCTGCGCAGCTCGCCGCCTCAGTACTGCTCCAGCTTTCACCGGGTGCCTGGCGGATCCGCTGGCAAAGCTGGCGTAACGGCTCGCTTTCTGGCTCCGGCAGATGAAACGGCAGCACTGGCATCAAACGGATCTCATCCAGAATCAGCTCATACACCCGCTCGTCGCGGCTCCCCGGCGAGTAAGATTCATCAAGCAGCAGGGAAGCGAGGATCAGTTCGCGTAACAGCGACGAGATCTGCACGATCTGGCAGGTTGCAGGGAGATCGGCCCGCGCCAGCGGATCGATAAACAGCGTACGCGCCGCCACGTTGCCGGTGATGCGAAGCGAGTGTTGCGTTCCTGCTGGCAACCAGACGCCACGGCCCGGCGGAACAACCCAACAGCCCGATGCGGTATCCACTCTTACCACCCCGCTCAGGGTGTGCAGCAGCTGGGCACAGTCGTGCTGGTGCCACGGCTCGCTGTCACCATGAACGTAATCATGGGCAAACGGAACGAGGGGACGATGGGTAAAGGAGAAGGTAGACGTTGTGGTCATGGGTTAAACAACCCTCACCCTACCCTCTCCCGGTGGGAGAGGGAAAAGGTGCACTAGATGTGCAGTTCCTGCAGTTTTTCTTTTGGCAGGGCCAGCTCTTCGTTGCTGTTGACGCGAACATCACGCTCGATGATGTGACGCGCGATCTCCTGGGCTTCTTCCAGAGAGTGCATCTGGTATGTGCCGCACTGGTAGACGTTCAGCTCGGGGATCTGGTTCTGCTCTTTTACCTTCAGCACGTCCTGCATGGCCGCTTTCCACGCATCAGCAACACGCTTCTCTTCCGGCTGGCCGATCAGGCTCATGTAAAAACCGGTACGGCAGCCCATCGGAGAGATATCGATAATCTCCACGCCGTTACCGTTCAGGTGGTCACGCATAAAACCAGCAAACAGGTGTTCCAGCGTATGAATGCCCTTTTCCGGCATCACTTCTTTATTCGGCACGCAGAAGCGCAGATCGAAAACGGTGATCGTGTCGCCGTGCGGGGTGTTCATGGTCTTCGCCACGCGGACTGCAGGTGCTTCCATACGGGTATGGTCGACAGTAAAGCTATCTAATAACGGCATACGTCACCTCCGATAGTGATTTTTTTTAAAATAAACTGAACTCTTCTACAGAATGCACGTCTGAGTATATGAAAGACGCGCATTTGTTATCATCATCCCTGAATTCAGAGATGTATATTTTGGCCACAGCGATGTGGCCTTTTTCTTTTCTGCTTAAGCCTGCTTCGCCAGAAACGCCTCAAACGACTCCGTATCCGCCGCTTCGACCTCTTTCTGACGTACGACAGACGCATCGCGCTCCGCCGCAAAATCCGCTTCGCTCAGGATCTCTAATGGCTCCTGCATCAGCATTTCACGGTACTCCGCGGAGAGGGCACGCCCTGTTCCGCCGATGCCCTGATCAATCATAGAACGCAGAATACGCGCCGAGAATGTCAGTTCCGGGTTATCAAAGCATTCCACTAACTGGTCGCAGACCTGTTGATACGCTTCGCCACCGTAAAGGCTGTCCATTGTCTGGGCAACGCGCTTCAGGTCGCGGAACAGATCTTTACCCACTTTCGGCAGCGGGAACTGCGCCGTTTCACAGCCGATACCCAACGTCAGGCCCGGTTTGCGCCCTTCCAGGATCACGCGGTTCCAGTTAGTGCGGGTACAGAGCAGTTCGTCTGAACTCATTTCCGGCGCGTCGGCCAGCACACACCAGACCATAAACAGATCCAGGAAGCGAACCTGCTGCTCATCAACACCGACCGGTGAGAACGGGTTGATATCCAGTGAGCGCACTTCAATGTATTCGATCCCGCCGCGCTGCAGCGCATCCGACGGGGTTTCACCGCTGCGCGTCACGCGCTTCGGACGAATCGGTGCGTACAGTTCGTTTTCAATCTGCAGCACATTGCTGTTGATTTGCAGACGTTTGCCGTCTTTTTCGAGACCGATTTTCTCGTACTCTTCCGACGGGGTTTTGATCGCCCGCTTCAATCCTGCCACATATTCGTGCAATTCGTTAAACGTAATACCGAGATTGCTTTGCGATTTATTGGTATAGCCAAGGTCGCTCAGACGCAGCGAGGTGGCATACGGCAGGTAGTACATTCCGCACGCGGTCTTCTCGAACGGCAGCGTCGTCGGTTTCCCCTGCAGGAACGAGGAGCATATAGCCGGAGACGCTCCAAACAGGTAAGGAATAACCCAGCCAAAACGGTAATAGTTGCGGATCAGGCGGAAGTAACCCGCGGAGATCGCGTCCTTATCCGTTTCACCGCATTTCGCCTGCCAGAAAGCCATCGGCAAAGAGAAGTTGTAATGTACGCCTGAGATCGTCTGCATCAACGCGCCGTAGCGGTTTTTCAGACCCTCGCGATACAGCGTTTTCAGTCGACCGATATTCGACGTGCCGTATTGCGCCAGCTCAATCTCCTGCCCCTGCTCGATATAGCAGGGCATGCTGAGCGGCCACATACGCTCATCGCCCATATTTCGGGCGGTGTAGCGATGGATGTCGCGCAATATCGTCAGCATATGATCAATATCACCGTCCACCGGAGTGATAAATTCCAGCAGTGCTTCAGCGAAATCGGTAGTGATCCATTTATGTGTCAGCGCCGAGCCTAACGTCTTCGGGTGACCCGTCGTCGCTAAGCTGCCATCCGCGTTTACGCGCAGCGTTTCACGCTCAAGGCCACGCTGAATACCCTTCAGTGCCTGAGGGTGGTTTTCCAGCCAGGCCAGCGCCTGTGATACGTCCGGGATCAAATTGACCTCCCGCCTGTCAAAGTAATGTTACTCAGCATAATTGTAATGGTTGACGATTGAAGGTCGCGTATTCATTCCACCAATTAGTGCCACCACGTCATACCCTGTAGTGTTGCCCACGCCACAAGAACATAGCGCAACGCCTTGCCAAGGCACAAAAAAAAGAGCACCGGCCCCCAGGAGATGCGCATCCATCCCGCCAGCAGACACAGTAAATCGCCTATTACAGGCATCCAGCTTAATAACAGCGTGGCAGCGCCATAGCGTTTTAGCCAGCCGACTGCCTTTTCCTGCCAGCGCGATTTTTCACGCAGCGGAAAGAAACGCCCAAGAATAACGTTAGTCAGCCCTCCAAGGCTATTACCCATTGTTGCTATTAACACAAGCAACCAGGGCTGACTCACGCCAGACAACAGCATCGCCACCAGCACCACTTCCGAATTACCCGGTAAGAGCGTAGCACTTAAAAAACTGCTGGCGAATAATGATAAAAGTGACAGCGCGTCACTCACAGTAAGCGAACATCCACCGCATCCATTCCGGCAGCACGCGCGGCCTGAATGCCAAAGTCGGCATCTTCAAAGACAACGCATTTTGCCGCCGGCACACCCATTCGTTCTGCGCAAAGCAGGAAGGTGTCCGGTGCGGGTTTGTGATTTTTAACATGGTCGGCGGCAACCACCGCAGAAAAATAGTGGCGCAGGCCAAGATGGTTGAGCAGCGCTTCGGCGATGGTGCTTTCGCTGCCCGTGCCGACCGACATCGGGCGACGTCCGTGCCACTCTTTTACCACGTCAATAAGCGGCAGAGGACGCACGGTATCCAGCAGGATAGCTTTGACTGCATCGGTTTTTTCACGCGCGAGCTGGTGCGGATCGAGATCGGCCTGATTAAGTTCAATCACGGCCTGTGCGATACGCCAGGTAGGAGATCCGTTGAGGGCAATCATCGCCTGGAGATCGAAGCGCATACCGTAACGTCCAAGAACGTCCGTCCAGGCCTGGCGATGCGTGGGTTCGGTATCCAGAAGCGTGCCATCCATATCGAAGATCAAACCGTCATACTGTGCGTACATCGTGCTCTCGCTAACCGATTAACAAAGGGTTACTTTATCGTAAACGGGCGTTTTTGTCGCTGACAGAGAGTGTGATTGCTGACGGAACGTCGAAGGAATAAACAAACCAGGAGAAGATGGTGCATCCGGGAGGATTCGAACCTCCGACCGCTCGGTTCGTAGCCGAGTACTCTATCCAGCTGAGCTACGGATGCATCGGGATTTACTGCTATTGCTGCTGATACTTGGTGTCACTTCAAAAGCAACACA
>NZ_LOMM01000027.1:0-48240 GCF_001605945.1 Enterobacter sp. SENG-6 | reverse complement strand
AATAGATGGTGCATCCGGGAGGATTCGAACCTCCGACCGCTCGGTTCGTAGCCGAGTACTCTATCCAGCTGAGCTACGGATGCATCAGGGTACTGCTTTCAGAAATAGTAAATGGTGCATCCGGGAGGATTCGAACCTCCGACCGCTCGGTTCGTAGCCGAGTACTCTATCCAGCTGAGCTACGGATGCATCGGGATTTACTACTGTACTGCTCGATGTTCATATCACTTCTAAAGCAATATGAAGTAATAGATGGTGCATCCGGGAGGATTCGAACCTCCGACCGCTCGGTTCGTAGCCGAGTACTCTATCCAGCTGAGCTACGGATGCAAAATGGCGGTGAGGCGGGGATTCGAACCCCGGATGCAGCTTTTGACCGCATACTCCCTTAGCAGGGGAGCGCCTTCAGCCTCTCGGCCACCTCACCACACAACGCCTCTTTCGAGTGCTTCGAGCCACTCGTTAAGAGCTTCTCGTCGCTGCGTGGCGCATATATTACTTTCTGGGACTTATAAGTCAAACAATTTTCCAAAAGCTTTTATCGTTTGCACAAATCACAGGCAATTCGCATGTAAAAGCCGCAAAGAGAGTGTTTTATAAGCGGATTTTGCAGACATCCTCACAGAAATCTATGAAGAGAAGCGTGTGGTTTGGACGAGATAAGCTGGCGAGAGTGGTTAAAAACAGAGCGATTGAAATCGAACGGTAACTTTAAGCAGGAAAAATAACAGGAGGGGTTGCGTCTCGCCCGACAGCGAGACGCGACAATATCAGTAACTGGACTGCTGGGATTTTTCAGCCTGGATACGCTGGTAGATCTCTTCACGGTGGACAGATACTTCTTTAGGAGCGTTAACACCAATACGTACCTGGTTACCCTTTACCCCTAAAACTGTCACGGTGACCTCATCCCCAATCATGAGGGTCTCACCAACTCGACGAGTCAGAATCAGCATTCTTTGCTCCTTGAAAGATTAAAAGAGTCGGGTCTCTTGTATCCCGGCATTATCCATCATATAACGCCAAAAAGTAAGCGATGACAAACACGTAAAGTGTAAGCAGTCACGGCATCACATTCTGTTAAACGTAAGTTTAGCCGATATACACAAACTCAACCTGACTTTATCGTTATCGATAGTGCAGTGAACAAGACGCCATAACGTTACCGCTATGGCGTCTGTTTGTGCTTTGTAGTTATTACAGTTTCGCGCTTACCCAGCTTTCAACGCTGGCCAATGCCGCAGGAAGTGCCGCCGCATCCGTACCACCGGCTTGCGCCATGTCCGGACGACCGCCACCTTTGCCACCCACCTGCTGGGCAACCATGCCAATCAGTTCCCCTGCTTTAACGCGGTCGGTCACATCCTTAGAGACGCCCGCAATCAGAGAAACCTTACCTTCTGCTACCGTCGCCAGTACGATAACCGTCGAACCAAGCTGGTTCTTGAGATCGTCGACCATGGTACGCAGCATCTTAGGCTCTACACCTGCCAGATCGCTGACAAGCAGTTTGACGCCCTTAATGTCTACAGCTTTGCTGGAGAGGTTTGCACTCTCCTGCGCCGCAGCCTGCTCTTTCAGCTGCTGCAGCTCTTTTTCCAGCTGGCGAGTACGATCCAGCGCAACACGCACTTTCTCGCCCAGATTCTGGGTATCGCCTTTCAACAGCTGCGCGATATCGTGCAGTTGGTCGCTCTGCGCATGCAGGCTGGCAATCGCGCCTTCACCGGTCACCGCTTCAATACGACGCACGCCTGCCGCCGTACCGGATTCAGAAACGATGCGGAACAGACCGATATCACCGGTACGCGATGCGTGTGTGCCACCGCATAGCTCGGTAGAGAAGTCGCCCATGCTCAATACGCGAACACGGTCGTCATATTTCTCACCAAACAGGGCCATCGCACCTTTTTTCTTCGCCGCGTCGAGATCCATAATGTGGGTTTCGATTGGCAGGTTACGACGGATTTGCGCGTTCACCAGATCTTCCACCGCACGGATCTCAGACGGTTTCATCGCTTCAAAATGCGAGAAGTCGAAACGCAGCACTTTGTCGTTAACCAGAGAACCTTTCTGTGCAACATGCGTTCCCAGAACCTCACGCAGTGCAGCGTGCATCAGGTGCGTTGCCGAGTGGTTCAGACGGATGCGTGCGCGGCGCGCTTCGTCAACATTAGCCTGAACGCCCTCGCCCACTTTCAGGGAGCCTGAAACCAGTTTACCCAGATGACCAATCGCCTGGCCGTATTTCTGAGTGTCGTTCACACTGAAGCTGAAACCGTTGCCTTTCAGTTCGCCTTTATCGCCAACCTGACCACCGGATTCCGCATAGAACGGAGTTTTATCCAGAATGACAACTGCATCCTGACCTGCGCTGATGCTGCCTACGGCTTTGCCGTCAACAAACAGGGCGGTCACTTTGCCAGTCAGTTCCAGCGCTTCATAACCTTTGAATTCAGACGCGCTGTCCACGCGGATCATCGCGTTGTAGTCTGCGCCAAAACCGCTGGACTCACGCGCACGACGACGCTGCTCCTCCATCGCCGCTTCGAAGCCCGCTTCGTCCACTTTGATGTTGCGCTCACGGCAAACGTCCGCCGTCAGGTCAACCGGGAAGCCGTAAGTGTCGTACAGGCGGAAGGCGGTTTCGCCATCCAGCGTGTCGCCCTTAAGCTTAGCGAGTTCTTCATCCAGCAGCGCCAGACCACGCTCCAGCGTACGTGCAAACTGCTCTTCTTCAGTCTTCAGTACTTGCTCAACCTGCGCCTGCTGGCGTTTCAGCTCGTCACCTGCAGAACCCATTACGCCAATCAGTGGCCCAACGAGCTTATAGAAGAAGGTGTCCTTCGCGCCCAGCATGTTGCCGTGACGGATAGCACGACGAATGATACGACGCAGCACATAGCCACGGTTTTCATTCGACGGAATAACACCGTCAGCAATCAGGAACGCACAGGAACGGATATGGTCTGCGATTACGCGCAGTGATTTGTTGTTCAGATCGGTCGCGCCGGTCACTTCTGCAACGGCTTTGATCAAGGTGCTGAACAGATCAATTTCGTAGTTGGAGTTAACGTGCTGCAGAACAGCCGCAATACGCTCCAGGCCCATACCGGTATCAACGGACGGTTTTGGCAGCGGCTCCATGGTGCCGTCGGCCTGACGGTTGAACTGCATGAAGACGATGTTCCAGATCTCAATGTAGCGATCGCCGTCTTCTTCAGGGCTGCCTGGAGGGCCACCCCAGATGTGGTCGCCGTGATCGTAGAAGATCTCGGTGCATGGACCGCAAGGGCCGGTGTCACCCATCTGCCAGAAGTTGTCAGACGCGTACGGTGCGCCTTTGTTGTCACCGATGCGAATAATACGTTCGCGCGGGATACCGACTTCTTTTTCCCAGATTTCGTAGGCTTCGTCATCGGTTTCATAGACGGTAACCCACAGACGCTCTTTCGGCAGGTTGAACCAGTTTTCACCGGTCAGCAGTTCCCACGCGTATTGAATAGCATCATGTTTGAAATAGTCGCCGAAGCTGAAGTTACCCAGCATTTCGAAGAAGGTATGGTGGCGCGCGGTGTAACCGACGTTTTCCAGGTCGTTGTGTTTACCGCCCGCACGCACGCAACGCTGTGAGGTTGTGGCGCGGGAATAATTACGCTTGTCGAGACCAAGGAACACATCCTTGAACTGGTTCATCCCGGCGTTGGTAAACAGCAGAGTTGGGTCGTTGTTCGGCACCAGGGAGCTGCTGGCAACAACCTGGTGTCCCTTACTATGGAAAAAATCGAGAAACGCCTGACGGATCTCAGCGGTGCTCTTGCTCATAATTATCCTGAAATCAAGCTAACGAAATGTCGTAGCAAGCCGGTATCGGTAAACCCCTGGACAGACCTGCTACTGGAAAAAGTGGGAATAAGATAAGTTTTCTTTGGTGGGAAGTAAAATCCCGCATGCGTTCAATCGGCAAAATTACGCCAGATATCCTGAATATCTTCCATCAGAAAGCCGCGGTAGAGCAAAAAGCGCTGGATTTTGACTTTTTCTGAAAATTCACGCGGCAGCGGTTCACCGTATTTACGAATCGCCTGCTCTTTTGCCAGCGCACACCAGTCGGTGTCACAGTCGCGCATTGCTTTTTCGATGGACTCACGGGCAACGCCCTTCTGGTTCAGCTCCTGACGAATACGCGCCGGACCGTATCCCTTGCGGCCACGGCTGGCCAGGAACCGGGAAGCAAAACGGTCGTCATCCAGATAGTGATGCTCGTAGCACCAGGCAATCACCCGGTCATAATCTTCCGCGGTGGCATCAATCTCTTCCGGCCCATTTTTACTCATCACCGGGGCCGACAGTTTACGCCGCAGCTCTTGTTCACTGTGGTCACGCACGGCAAGGATCCGCACCGCGCGGTCCAGTAATCGCGCATAAGCGGGTCGACGCGTTGTGGATTCGCTCATAAAAAACCTGCTGGTTCAGAAATGCAAAAAGGGCCGCATCAGCAGCCCTTCATTTTTAAACGAAAGCCTTAAAAGTCTTCGTTAGTTTCTTCAGCATCCGCACCATCAACCACAAAATCAGGTTTAGAGTCCTGGTTGTTCAGCAGAAGCTCACGCACTTTCTTCTCGATCTCTTTCGCTGCAGCCGGGTTCTCTTTCAGCCAGGAGATCGCATTCGCTTTACCCTGACCAATTTTATCGCCGTTGTAGCTGTACCATGCGCCCGCTTTTTCGATCAGCTTCTCTTTCACGCCCAGGTCAACCAGTTCGCCGAAGAAGTTGATACCTTCACCGTAGAGGATCTGGAATTCAGCCTGTTTGAACGGCGCGGCGATCTTGTTCTTCACGACCTTCACGCGGGTTTCACTCCCCACCACGTTCTCACCCTCTTTCACCGCACCGATACGGCGGATATCCAGACGGACAGAAGCATAGAATTTCAGCGCGTTACCACCAGTAGTGGTTTCCGGGTTACCGAACATTACGCCAATTTTCATACGGATCTGGTTGATGAAGATCAGCAGCGTGTTGGACTGCTTCAGGTTACCGGCCAGCTTACGCATTGCCTGGCTCATCATACGTGCCGCGAGGCCCATGTGAGAGTCGCCGATTTCGCCTTCGATTTCCGCTTTTGGCGTCAGCGCAGCAACGGAGTCGACCACGATAACGTCAACCGCACCGGAACGCGCCAGCGCGTCACAAATCTCCAGCGCCTGTTCACCTGTATCTGGCTGAGAACACAGCAGGTTATCGATATCCACACCCAGCTTACGAGCATAAACAGGGTCCAGCGCGTGCTCGGCATCGATAAAGGCACAGGTTTTACCTTCGCGCTGCGCCGCGGCAATCACCTGCAGCGTCAGGGTGGTTTTACCGGAGGATTCTGGCCCGTAGATCTCTACGATACGGCCCATTGGCAGACCGCCCGCGCCCAGCGCGATATCCAGAGAAAGCGAACCGGTGGAGATCGTTTCCACATCCATGGTACGGTCTTCACCCAGGCGCATGATGGAGCCTTTACCGAATTGCTTTTCGATCTGGCCCAGTGCTGCCGCCAACGCTTTCTGTTTGTTTTCGTCGATAGCCATTATTACTCCTGTCATGCCGGGAGAAGCGACTGTGCTTCACCGTGGATTTCTGTTCTGTTGGTGCAATTATACTGTATGGTCATACAGTATCAAGTGTTTTGTAGAAATTGTTGCCAGAGCGTTTTTAACGCATAAACGGTGGCCTGACGACGCACGCTTTCACGATCGCCGCTAAAGCACTCGCGACGCGTGATCCCTTCACCTTTAGAGGTGGCAAAACCAAACCAGACGGTGCCGACAGGCTTCACGTCACTGCCGCCGTCCGGGCCGGCGATACCGCTAATAGAGATGGCATAATCTGCACGCGCCGCTTTCAGCGCACCAATCGCCATCTCAATCACCACCGGTTCGCTGACCGCGCCATGCTGTTCAAGCGTGGATTCATGCACGCCAATCATTTGCGCTTTAGCTTCGTTACTGTAGGTCACAAAGCCGCGTTCAAACCAGGCGGAACTGCCTGCAATATCGGTAATGGCTTTAGCAACCCAGCCGCCGGTACAGGATTCGGCAGTCGTGATAGTCGCGCCACGTTGCTTAAGCGCCAGTCCTACGACTTCGCTAAGCTGCATCAATTCATGGTCAGTCATTCTCGCTCCGGGCATCAGAAAAACGTGCAGCACAAGATAGCACTTTCTCGTCAGATATGGAGATGAGGATCATGTTTTACGAGGGGGGTTCAGAAAAAAGCCGATGCGAATGCACCGGCTAAGAAAAGGTTACTTCATGCTCCTGGCGAGGGTATTCACGTTATGGCGAAACGCCTTAACGTAGGTATCCGCCACGCCGCCTTTGGCCGACAGCGCCTCCGGGTAAAGTTCGCCCCCCGGCTGCGCACCGGTGGCCGTGGCAATTTGTTTAACCAGGCGCGGGTCGAGCTGGTTTTCCATAAACCAGGTTTTCACCCCGTCCGCTTTAATCTGATTGATAATCTCAGCCACCTGCGCTGCGCTGGCTTCGCTCTCTGACGACAAGCCCTGCGGCGCAATAAAGGTTACGCCATAGGCGCGGCTGAAGTAGCCGAAGGCGTCATGGCTGGTGAGGACTTTACGTTTTACCTGCGGGATCTGGCTGAACTGCGTTTTGGCCCAGTTGTCCAGTTGCATAAGCTGCGCGATATAGGGTCGACCGGTGGCCTCCAGCGCCGCCTTATCTTCAGGATCAGCTTTTACCAGACCGGCAAGGATATTTTGCGCATACAGTGCCCCGTTCGCCGCGCTGTTCCAGGCATGCGGATCGGTCACGGTTTTCCCGTCCTCTTCAAGCGTGTGGGTTTTCACCCCGGTCGAAGCCACCACCAGCTGGCCCTTAAATCCGGAGGCCTTCACCAGACGGTCGAGCCAGCCCTCCAGCCCCAGACCGTTCACCACCACTACATCGGCCTTGCTGAGCGCCGCACTGTCTTTCGGCGACGGTTCAAAGGTATGCGGATCGCCGTCCGGCCCCACCAGCGTGGTCACATTGACCCGGTCTCCCCCTACCTCACGCGTGATATCTCCCAGAATGGAAAAACTGGTGACCACATTAAGCGTTTTCGCCATTACGCCCTGTGACAACATCCCGAGCGCGAGCGCCATTATTAACCCTGTACGTTTCATCATTTCCCCTTGCGTTAAAAAAGCGCACGCAGGCTGCCAGCCAGGTGGCTTCGTGTGCCAAATAAAACAGAAATAAAGAACAGCGCGCTGGCGGTCAGCACGATGGACGGCCCGGCGGGTAAACTCACCGCCCAGGAGAGGCTTAACCCCAGCCATGCGCAAAAAACGCCGCTGATGCCCGCCAGGCAGAGCAACCCTGGCAGGGTGCGCACCCAGCAGCGTGCCGCCACCGCCGGCAACATCATCAGCCCGACGGCCATCAGCGTGCCGAGAACCTGAAAACCGGCCACCAGGTTAAGCACCAACAGCGCCAGAAACAGCCCGTGCAACAGGCCGGGCAGCCAGCGGGCATTAACCTGTAGCCAGGCGGTATCGAACGCCTCGGTCACCAGCCCACGATAGAAAACTGCCAGCGTCACCAGCGTGAAGATGCATACGCCAGCCACAAACAGCGCGGCGTCGTTATCCACCGCCAGAATGGAGCCAAACAGCAGGTGCAGCAGATCGACGTTCGAACCACGTAGCGACACCAGCGTCACGCCCAGCGCCAGCGAGCCGAGATAGAACCCGGCAAAACTGGCATCCTCTTTGAGCGGCGTACGTCGACTGACCAGCCCGGCCACCAGCGCCACGGCGATCCCAGCGATAAACCCGCCGATGCTCATCGCCAGCAGTGACATACCGCTCAGCAGATAGCCCACCGCAACGCCGGGTAAAATGGCGTGTGATAGAGCATCGCCCATCAGGCTCATCCGGCGCAGTTGAAGGAAAACGCCCAGTGCCGTGGTGCTGACGGACAGCGCCAGGCACACCACCAGCGCGCGACGCATAAAGCCGTATTCGATAAAAGGCTGAAAGAAGAGATGCCAGATCATGCCACCCTCACCCGCTCGGTTTTCCAGTGCGGAATAGCCGTATCCAGCCGTAGTGTTTGCGGAAAATGACGCGATACGCGCTCGCTGTCATGCAATACCGCAAGCAGGGTCTGGCCCTGCATGTACATCTCAAGCATCAGGTCCATCAGCACATTACAGGTAGCTTCATCGACGCCGGTAAAAGGTTCATCCAGCATCACCAGCGGCGCCTGTTGCACCAGGATCCGCGCAAACAGCATGCGCTGAAACTGGCCGCCGGAGAGTGCATCGATGGTAGATAACGCCATGGCGTCCAGCCCGACACGCTCCAGCGCGCTGGCAATGCGCGAGCGTGTTTCCCGACGAAAGCCGGAAAAGAGCGACACACGCGGCCAGCAGCCCATACTCACCACATCCTGCACCGTCAGCGGAAACTGCGCCTCCAGCGCGTGACGCTGTGCCAGCCAGCCAATCACCGGGCGTTTCTCCTGCCAGCGAAAACGGCCGCTCACCGGCGGAATAAACCCGGCGAGCGTTTTGAGCAGCGTGGATTTTCCACATCCATTGGCCCCGATAATGGCGGTCATGCTTCCGCGTTCAATCACGCCCGACAAGGCGCGCGTAACGGGCATGCGGTCGTAACCCGCAACCAGTTCATCCATGACAATCATGGCAATGCCACCGCCCAGCGCACGGCCAGCCCGATAAACACGATAATCACCAGCGCCAGCAGAAACCTAACTGCCGCAGACAAAGAGAAAAGGGACGTTGACATGTTGACACCACATTAAATGTTATAACGTAACAATAATGAAAGGCGATTGAGATGTAAATGGCGCGTTTGCAAAGGGAGTGTGGCGAAATGTTTCTGCAAAATTCCCCTCTCCCGTGGGAGAGGGGGGAATAAAGCGACTTACTGACTGAACGGTGACGCCGCAGGGACACGCGCCTGCGATACCGCCAGGCCCAGCTGCCACACGGCCATCGCATAGTGCGTGCTGTGGTTATAGCGGGTGATGGTGTAGAAGTTCGGCATACCGTACCAGTACTGATACCCGGTTCCTACATCCAGACGCAGCAGGCTCACCTGATCGACATTACCCAGCGGCTGCGTTGGCGTTAAACCTGCCGCCGTCAGCTGCGCAACGCTGTATTTGGTTTTGAAGCCGTTTTCCAGACCAAACGCTTCGCCGTTAGCCTGCACGGCAACCTGCCCACCCGGCGTCCAGCCGTGTGCCTTGAAGTAGTTCGCCACGCTGCCGATGGCATCCACCGGATCCCACAGGTTGATGTGACCATCTCCGTTAAAGTCGACGGCATACTGTTTGTAGGAAGAGGGCATAAACTGGCCGTAGCCCATCGCTCCGGCAAACGACCCTTTCAGATCGAGCGGGTCATCCTGTTCGTTACGCGCCATCAGCAGGAAGGTTTCCAGCTCGGAAGAGAAGTACTCGGCACGACGCGGATAGTTAAACGAGAGCGTGGCCAGCGCATCAAGAATGCGCGTTTTACCCATCACGCGGCCCCAGCGCGTTTCCACACCAATAATGCCGACGATGATTTCAGGCGGCACGCCGTAGACCTGCCACGCGCGATTGAGGGCATCTTCATACTGATTCCAGAACACCACACCATTTTGCACGTTGTCCGGGGTAATAAACTGTTTGCGATAGCGCAACCACGCACCGTTTGGCCCGGTTGGCACCTGCGCTGACGGTGCCTGCCTGTCCATCAGGCGCAGCACGTAGTCCAGACGTTTCGCCTGCGACAAGATTTCATGCAGTTGCTGTCTGTCAAAGCCGTGTTTGCTCACCATTTTATCGATGAACTGTTCGGCCGCCGGGTTATTCGCGAAGTCGCCCCCCATCTGCATCATATTGTGCTGCGGCTCCAGCAGGAATCCTCCTGAAGGCGCGCCAGCCGTCTGCACAGCGGCTTCAGTCTTGGGTTTACTACTACAGGCGGACAGCAGAATAAGCGCAGGTAACAACGCTGCATAACGACGCTTGAACATGGGACATCCATTTAACGGGTTCGATAAGAACCCAGTATGGTAAAGCATCCGCAACACCTCAAGGAAGCGGTACGCGCTTTACCCACCAAATCTTTACGCTCCTCAACGCAAATCTGCGCTTTTTTCAACCAAAATGCGTCTCCCCTGCCCATTAACTTTCAAAATAATCCATTTTTCTTTCATTGTGAGATCTGATTAACACTTTAAAACCTTTCAAAGTGATTATTATTAGTCCCGGTAATACAAAACAAGAAAAGCCTCACAGGAGAGAAGAATGATAGAAACCATCACCCACGGCGCCGAGTGGTTCATCGGGCTATTTCAGAAAGGCGGAGAAGTCTTCACCGGCATGGTGACCGGGATCCTGCCCCTGCTGATCAGCCTGCTGGTGATCATGAACGCGCTGATTAATTTTATCGGCCAGCAACGCATTGAACGCTTCGCCCAACGCTGTGCCGGGAACCCGTTATCCCGTTACCTGCTGTTGCCCTGCATTGGAACCTTCGTTTTCTGCAACCCCATGACCTTAAGCCTCGGCCGCTTTATGCCAGAAAAATACAAGCCGAGTTATTACGCCGCCGCCTCATATAGCTGTCACTCCATGAACGGCCTGTTCCCGCATATCAACCCGGGGGAATTGTTTGTTTATCTCGGCATTGCCAGCGGCCTGACCACGCTTGGCCTGCCGCTCGGCCCACTGGCGGTGAGCTATCTGCTGGTCGGCCTGGTCACCAACTTCTTCCGTGGCTGGGTGACCGATCTCACCACCACCATTTTTGAGAAAAAAATGGGCATCCAGCTTGAGCAACGCGTTCATTTGTCAGGAGCCACAGCATGAGCCGGATCCGCATTGAGAAAGGTACGGGTGGCTGGGGCGGCCCGCTGGAGTTCGACGCCACCGAAGGCAAAAAAATCGTCTATATCACCGCAGGCACACGCCCGGCGATTGTCGACAAACTACGCGAGCTGACCGGCTGGGAAGCGGTCGACGGTTTCAAAGAAGGCGAACCACCAGAGGCGGAAATCGGCGTGGCAGTTATCGACTGCGGTGGCACCCTGCGCTGCGGCCTCTATCCGAAGCGTCGCATTCCGACGGTGAATATTCACTCCACCGGAAAATCAGGCCCGCTGGCGCAGTACATCCTCGAAGACATTTATGTCTCAGGCGTGAAGGAGGACAACATCACGCTGGTGAATGGCACTTCCGCGCCGCAAAAAGCCGCACCGCGTGATTACGACACCAGTAAGAAGATCACCGAGCAGAGCGACGGCCTGCTGGCGAAGGTCGGCATGGGAATGGGATCCGCCGTGGCGGTACTGTTCCAGTCCGGGCGCGACACCATCGACACGGTGCTAAAAACCATTCTGCCGTTTATGGCCTTCGTCTCCGCGTTAATCGGCATCATCATGGCCTCCGGTCTGGGAGACTGGATCGCCCACGGCCTTGCCCCGCTTGCCAGCCACCCGCTCGGTCTGGTGACGCTGGCGCTGATCTGCTCCTTCCCGCTGCTGTCGCCGTTCCTCGGCCCGGGGGCGGTGATTGCTCAGGTCATCGGCGTCCTGATTGGCGTGCAGATTGGTCTGGGCAACATTCCTCCGCACCTGGCTCTGCCTGCGCTGTTTGCCATTAACGCTCAGGCAGCCTGCGACTTCATTCCTGTTGGCCTGTCGCTGGCCGAAGCGCGCCAGGACACCGTACGCGTGGGCGTGCCGTCTGTGCTGGTCAGTCGTTTCCTGACGGGCGCACCGACGGTGCTGATTGCCTGGTTCGTTTCCGGCTTTATTTATCAATAAGAGGTTCCTGCGATGACCGTGATTTATCAGACCACCATCACCCGCATCGGCCAGAGCGCGGCCGATGCGCTCAGCGACCAGATGCTGATCACTTTCCGCGAAGGTGCACCGGCAGATATCGAAGAGTTTTGCTTTATCCACTGCCACGGCGAGCTGCACGGAGCGTTAAAGGCAGGAAGCCAGCTGGAGCTGGGTGACACCCGCTATGCCGTCACTGCCGTGGGCGACGTGGCCGAGCAAAACCTGCGCGAGCTGGGCCACATCACCCTGCGGTTCGATGGCCAGCCGCAGGCAGAGTATCCCGGCACGGTTCACGTGGAGGGGCCGGTTCCGCAGGCTGTTACCCCAGGCTGCACATTAAAATTTGTTGCGTAATTAAGGAGAGCGTTATGAGTCAGGTTGCCGTTGTCATTGGTGGAGGACAAACCTTAGGAGAGTTTCTCTGCCGTGGGCTTGCCGCAGAAGGTTACCGCGTGGCGGTAGTGGATATTCAGAGTGAGAAAGCCGCCCGCGTGGCGGATACCATCAACACCGAGTTTGGTGAGGGGATGGCGTACGGGTTTGGTGCCGATGCCACCAGCGAGCAGAGCGTCATGGCGCTGGCTCGCGGGGTAGACGAGATTTTTGGCCGTACCGACCTGCTGGTCTACAGCGCAGGGATCGCGAAAGCGGCGTTTATCAGCGATTTCGAACTGGGGGACTTTGACCGCTCGCTGCAGGTGAATCTGGTGGGTTACTTCCTCTGCGCCCGCGAATTTTCCCGTCTGATGATCCGCGATGGCATTCAGGGGCGCATCATTCAGATCAACTCCAAATCGGGCAAAGTGGGCAGCAAGCATAACTCCGGCTACAGCGCGGCGAAATTTGGCGGCGTAGGGCTGACCCAGTCTCTGGCGCTGGATCTGGCCGAATACGGGATTACCGTTCACTCGCTGATGCTGGGCAACCTGCTGAAGTCGCCAATGTTCCAGTCGCTGCTACCTCAATACGCCACCAAGCTTGGCATCAAAGAAGACGAAGTGGAGCAGTATTACATCGACAAAGTGCCGCTGAAGCGCGGGTGCGACTATCAGGACGTGCTGAACATGCTGCTGTTTTACGCAAGCCCGAAAGCCTCGTACTGCACCGGCCAGTCGATTAACGTCACCGGTGGGCAGGTGATGTTCTGATCGAGCAGTCTGATGCCCTCACCCTCACCCTCTCCCTGTGGGAGAGGGAATATAACAAGGAGCCGATATGGTAACCGCACTCATCACCGTCGCCGCCCTCGCCTGGATCTGCCAGATGGCATTCGGCGGCTGGCAGATCCATCAGTTTAACCGCGCGTTTGACGCCCTGTGCCAGAAGGGCCGCGTGGGCGTCGGGCGCTCCGGGGGGCGCTTTAAACCGCGCGTTGTGGTTGCAATTGCGCTGGATGAACAGAATCGGGTATGCGACTCCCTCATCATGCGCGGGATGACAGTGTTTGCCCGCCCGGTGAAAATTCAGGCAATTAACGGCATATCGTTGCAGGAATTACAGCCTGATGTGATCTTCCCCCACGATCCACTCTGTCAGAATGCACTATCATTAGCGCTTAAATTGAAACATGGATAATTTCGTTGTGAACGCGATAAGCTTGCGAAATTATCATTTCGCAACGTAAGGAACGAAGCGCCTATGAAACCTCGTCAGCGGCAGGCGGCCATTCTTGAGCATCTGCAAAAGCAGGGAAAATGCTCAGTAGAAGAGCTGGCCCACTACTTTGACACCACCGGCACAACGATACGCAAGGACCTGGTATTGCTCGAAAACGCAGGCGCGGTCATTCGAACCTACGGTGGGGTGATGCTCAACAAAGATGAAGCCGACCCGCCTATCGATCACAAAACGCTGATCAACACCCACCAGAAAGCGCTGATTGCCGAAGCCGCCGTGAAATTTATCCATGACGGTGACTCCATTATTCTTGATGCGGGCAGTACCGTCCTGCAGATGATCCCGCTGCTCAACCGCTTTAACAACATCACGGTGATGACCAACAGTCTGCACATCGTCAACGCCCTGGCAGAGTTCGACAGCGAACAAACCATTCTGATGCCCGGCGGTACCTTCCGTAAAAAATCGGCGTCCTTTCACGGCCAGCTGGCGGAAAATGCCTTCGAACACTTCAGCTTTGACAAACTGTTTATGGGCACCGACGGCATCGACCTGAACGCCGGTGTCACCACGTTCAACGAGGTGTTCAGCGTCAGTAAAGCCATGTGCAACGCCGCCCGGGAGGTGATTTTGATGGCGGATTCCTCGAAGTTTGGCCGTAAAAGCCCCAACATTGTCTGCAGCCTTGAAAGCGTCGATACGCTGATTACCGACGCAGGGATCGATCCGGCGTTCAAAAAAGCGCTGGAAGAGAAAGGCATCGATGTGATCGTAACGGGAGAAAAAGATGAGTGATTTTCTGTTAAACGCAGGCCGTCAGACCCTGATGCTGGAGCTACAGGAGGCCAGCCGCCTGCCGGAACGGCTGGGCGACGATTTTGTCCGCGCCGCCAACACCATCATCCAGTGTGAAGGCAAAGTGATTGTCTCCGGGATCGGCAAGTCCGGCCACATCGGCAAAAAAATTGCCGCAACGCTGGCGAGCACCGGGACACCGGCGTTCTTCGTGCACCCGGCTGAAGCCCTGCACGGCGATCTGGGGATGATTGAAAGCCGCGACGTGATGCTGTTTATCTCCTACTCCGGCTCGGCCAAAGAGCTGGACCTCATCATCCCGCGCCTGCAGGAAAAATCGATCGCCCTGCTGGCCATGACCGGTAAATCCCGCTCGCCGCTGGCGCTGGCGGCCAAAGCGGTGCTGGATATTGCCGTGGAGCGCGAAGCCTGCCCGATGCACCTCGCCCCCACCTCCAGCACCGTCAACACCCTGATGATGGGCGACGCGCTGGCAATGGCGGTGATGCAGGCGCGCGGTTTCAATGAAGAAGATTTCGCCCGTTCACACCCTGCCGGGGCGCTCGGCGCACGGCTGCTGAATAATGTTCATCACCTGATGCGCTCTGGCGATGCCATCCCGCAGGTCAAACTCGACACCAGCGTGATGGACGCGATGCTGGAGCTGAGCCGCACCGGGCTGGGGCTGGTCGCCGTCTGCGACGATACGCGCCAGGTGAAAGGCGTCTTTACCGACGGCGACCTGCGCCGCTGGCTGGTGGGCGGCGGCAAGCTGGAGGCTCGCGTCTCAGAAGCGATGACCTCTGGCGGGTTAACGCTTAATGCCAACAGCCGTGCCATTGAAGCCAAAGAGGCGCTGATGAAACGTAAAATCACCGCCGCGCCGGTGGTGGATGACGCTGGCCGCCTGTGCGGCGCCATCAACCTGCAGGATTTCTACCAGGCAGGCATTATTTAACCCTTCAGTCCCAGACGCTTCGCCAGCCGGTGCAGGTTGGCGACGTCCATTTCCAGCGCCCGCGCGCACGCCGCCCAGCTGCGGTTGTTCTGTTCCAGCGCGCGGGTAATCATCTGACGCTGAAATTCTTCCGTCGCTTCACGCAGGTTCTCGTTCACGCTTTCAGGCGCAGCGGGCTTCACGGACGGTATATTTTCATCATGCAGGGCAAAATGGCGCGCATGAATCACGATTTCATCTCCCGAGCGCGTCGCCCGCGCCAGCACCACCGCACGATGGATGGCGTGCTCCAACTCGCGTACGTTACCCGGCCAGCCGTAGGTCAGCAGATGGCTTCGCGCCCCCGGGCTTAATACCACGCGCGACAAGCCCATTTTGAGCCGACACTGTTCGCAGAAAAAACCCGCCAGCAGCACCACATCGTCCCCACGCTCGCGCAGCGGCGGCACGGTAAGCGGAAAAACACTCAGACGATGGAACAGATCGGCGCGGAAATTGCCGTTCAGCACCGCTTCGCGCAGGTCGCGGTTGGTTGCCGCCAGCACGCGCACGTTGACCCGTAAGCTGCGGTCGTCTCCCACGCGCTGAATATCACCGTACTGTAATACGCGCAGCAGCTTGGCCTGCAGCGACAGCGAAAGCTCGCCTATTTCATCGAGGAACAGCGTGCCGTTATCGGCCATTTCAAACTTGCCGCTGCGGTTGCTGATAGCCCCGGTAAATGCCCCTTTGACGTGGCCGAACAGCTCGCTTTCCGCCACGCTTTCCGGCAGTGCGGCGCAGTTAAGGTAGACCAGCGGGTTGGCCGCACGCGGTGAAGCTTCGTGAATGGATTTCGCCACCAGCTCTTTACCGGTGCCGGTCTCACCGAAGATCAGCACGTTCAAATCGGATGCCGCGACGATCTCAATCTCTTTTTTGAGTTGTACCATGCCTGGCGAGAGGCCAATCATCTCCGTATGCGCGACCTGTTCAAACGCCGCCGGGCTGCCGGGAAGAATATTCTGGCTCTCCAGCTGTTCAATCAGCAGAGCATTGTTCAGCGCCCCGGCCGCCAGGGCCGCAATCAGGCGCAGCTCCTCGTCGCTGAAGGTATCGAACTGGTCCGGCGACATGCCGTCGAGGGTCAGCGCCCCAATCAGGTTTTGTCCGGCAAACAGCGGCAGGCCGATACAGGCGTGCACCTTCAGGCTCTCCTGCCCGGGTATAAGGCCGTCGTACGGGTCGGGCAGATCGCTGTCTGCCGGAAAACGCACTACGTCACCCGCCCGGGCGATGGTCTCCAGCCGCGGGTGACCTTCCAGCGTAAAGCGTCGCCCGAGCACGTCCTGCGCCAGCCCGTCGATGGCCAGCGGAATAAACTGCCGTCCCTCGTAGCGCAGCAGCGCCGAAGCATCGCAGTCCAGCACGTGGCGCAGCGTGGAGATCAGCCGCTGAAAACGATCCTGATGCCCGATGCCGGTTTGCAGTTCAATGGCGATTTTCGCCAGCACGTCTACGGAAAAGCTCATGTCTGCCTCGCTGTCATTTTGACAATACATAGTGTCATATTGACATCTTTAACGATAGTCATAATGACTACCCATTCCGGGGCATAACAAATTTAATCCATAAAAATCAATAAAATAAAAGTTGGCACGCAAGTTGATATAGACAAAACATCTTTTTCAACACGCCGTATTATTTGAGGTTGCTATGTCTATTCTGGTTAAAAATAACATTCATTGGGTTGGTCAACGTGACTGGGAAGTGCGTGATTTTCACGGAACGGAATATAAAACGCTGCGCGGCAGCAGCTATAACAGCTATCTCATTCGTGAAGGTAAAAACGTACTGATCGATACCGTCGATCATAAATTCAGCCGCGAGTTCGTGCAGAACCTGCGCAGTGAAATCGATCTGAACGACATCGACTACATAATCATCAACCACGCGGAAGAGGATCACGCCGGGGCGTTGACCGAGTTGATGTCCCACATTCCGGATACCCCAATCTACTGCACCACCAACGCCATCGACTCCATCAACGGTCACCATCACCATCCGGAGTGGAACTTCCACACCGTGAAAACCGGCGACACGCTGGATATCGGTAACGGCAAACAGCTGATCTTCGTAGAAACCCCGATGCTGCACTGGCCGGACAGCATGATGACCTACCTGACCGGCGATGCGGTGCTGTTCAGCAATGACGCCTTTGGTCAGCACTACTGCGACGAACGCCTGTTTAACGATGAAGTGGATCAGACCGAGCTGTTTGAACAGTGCCAGCGCTACTACGCCAACATCCTGACCCCGTTCAGCCGTCTGGTGACGCCCAAAATCACCGAGATCCTCGGCTTCAACCTGCCGGTGGATATGATTGCCACCTCCCACGGCGTGGTGTGGCGTGAAAACCCCACCCAGATCGTTGAGCTGTACCTGAAATGGGCGGCGGATTATCAGGAAGACCGCATCACGATTTTCTACGACACCATGTCCAACAACACCCGCATGATGGCGGACGCCATCGCCCAGGGTATCAACGAGGTGGACCCGAACGTGGCGGTGAAAATCTTCAACGTGGCGCGCAGCGATAAAAACGAGATCCTCACCAACGTCTTCCGCTCTAAGGGCGTGCTGGTGGGCACCTCCACCATGAACAACGTGATGATGCCGAAAATTGCTGGCCTGGTGGAAGAGATGACCGGCCTGCGCTTCCGTAACAAACGTGCCAGCGCCTTTGGCTCCCACGGCTGGAGCGGCGGCGCGGTAGATCGTCTCTCCACCCGCCTGCAGGATGCCGGTTTTGAGATGTCCATGAGCCTGAAGGCCAAATGGCGCCCGGATCTTGACGCGCTGGAAGTCTGTCGTCAGCACGGCCGCGATATTGCTCGTCAGTGGGCGCTTGCACCGCTTCCTGAGGCCGCAGCACTCCCCGCCGAACAGCCGCAAACCTGTGCCGGGGCAGCCAGCGCCGATCTCGGTCCACGTATGCAGTGCAGCGTCTGCCAGTGGATCTACGACCCGGAACTGGGCGAGCCGTTGCAGGACGTGGCTCCAGGTACGCCGTGGAGTGAGGTGCCGGACAACTTCCTCTGCCCGGAATGTTCCCTCGGAAAAGACGTCTTTGACGAACTGGCAACGGAGGCAAAATGAGCAACGGTATCGTCATCATCGGCTCGGGCTTTGCCGCCCGCCAGCTGGTGAAAAATATCCGCAAACAGGACGCTAACGTGCCGCTGACGATGATCGCGGCCGACAGCATGGACGAGTACAACAAGCCCGATTTAAGCCATGTGATTAGCCTGAACCAGCGCGCCGACGATCTCACCCGCCAGACGGCGGGGGAGTTCGCGGAGCAGTTCAACCTGCGTCTGTTTCCGTACACCTGGGTCACCGATATCGACGCCGATGCCCACGTGGTAAAAGCGAAAGATAAAACCTGGCAGTACGACAAGCTGGTGCTGGCGACGGGGGCCTCTGCGTTCGTGCCGCCGGTTACCGGCCGCGAGCTGATGATGACGCTCAACAGCCAGCAGGAGTATCGGGCCAGCGAAACGAAGCTTCGTGATGCAAAACGGGTAATGATTGTTGGCGGCGGTTTGATTGGCACCGAGCTGGCGATGGATTTTTGTCGGGCGGGTAAAGCCGTCACCCTGGTCGACCACGCAGCAAGCATTCTGTCGGCCTTGATGCCTGCAGAAGTAAGCAGTCGCTTACAGCACCGTCTGACCGACATGGGCGTGCATCTGCTGTTGAAATCGCAACTGCAACATCTGACCGAAACCGAAGGCGGCATTCGCGCGACGCTTGACTGCAATCGCAGCCTGGAAGTCGATGTGGTGGTTGCCGCGACGGGGTTGCGCCCGGAAACGGCGCTGGCGCACCGCGCAGGCGCTGAAACAGGCCGTGGCGTGAAGGTGAATAGCTACCTGCAAACCACGCAGCCCGACATTTACGCCCTGGGGGACTGCGCGGAAATCAACGGCCAGGTACTGCCTTTCCTGCAGCCGATCCAGCTTAGCGCCATGTATCTGGCAAAAAACCTGCTCGGCAACAGCGCGCCGCTGAAGTTACCGGCCATGCTGGTGAAGGTGAAAACGCCAGCGTTACCGCTGCATCTGGCAGGTGAAACCCAGCGCCAGGATCTGAACTGGCAGATCGCTGTGGAAGCTCAGGGAATGGTCGCGCGCGGCTCTGACGCCGATGGCCAGCTCCGCGCCTTCGTGGTTAGCGAAGATCGGATGAAGGAGGCTTTCGCGCTACTGAAATCGCTGCCCGCTTAACCCTTAACCTTTTACCACGCTTACTTAACCCTGGGATTTTATTATCCGCAGCCCCGATGTCCCGGGGCTTTTTTTTACGTAATTTATTAGCAAGATAAATACAAAAGAGGTAAATCATCGCCATCTGTCCTTAACTTATTATTTGACTGAATATAAAAGTGTAAAAACCTTCATAAACAGCAAGATATTCATTCCATTTTTCCAGCAAAACGGCACCCTGCTTCGCTTTACCGGAACGACATCATGGCGATTTTACCCCTCAAACACAATGGTTTTAGCGCAGCACTCAGGAATGTATGACCAGCGCGTCGTAGCCGCGCCAGCGATAGTTGATCATGGAGATCAGCCAGCAGGCGACAAACAGCCCGACCACCACAAAACCGGCGTTGCCGAGGTTATCGTTGACGGCACCAATGCGATCCCAGATGCCGCCGCTGAGGGCAAATTTTTCCATCAGCAGCCCCAGCGCTTCCAGCCCGCCGATAAACACCGCCACCACCACAGAGGTACCGGTAATGGTCATGTTGTAGTAGAGCTTGCGCTGCGGCTTGTTAAATGCCCAACCGTAAGCCCCCACCATCAACAGGTTGTCGAGGGTATCCACCAGCGCCATGCCGCTGGCGAAAAGCGCCGGGAAGATCATGATTGACCACACCGACATACCGTTTGAGGCGCTGGCGGCAGAGATCCCGAGCACGCCGATTTCAGTGGCGGTATCAAAACCAAGCCCGAACAGAAAACCGACCAGATACATCTGCCAGCTTTTGTTGACCAGGCGGAAAGTCGCGCCAAACAGCCAGTTCATTATTCCGCCCTGCGCCGGGAGGGAGATGTCTCCCTGCACCGCCTGCCCGTTTTTCAGCGCCTGAAAATTGCGCCAGACGCCGCGCAAAATCACCATATTGACTAACGCCATCGCCAGCAGGAACGTCGCGGAGACGGCCGTGCCAATCAGGCTGCCGGTTTCATGAAACCAGGCCATATTTTTCTGAAACGCGGTCGCCGTCGCGGCTATGGCGATGGAGGCCAGCACCACAATGGTGGAGTGCCCCAGTGAGAACCACGCCCCGACGCCTGAGGGGCGCTTGCCCTGCTGCATCATCTTGCGTGTCACGGTATCAATGGCCGCGATGTGGTCAGCATCCACCGCGTGACGCAACCCATAGCACCAGGCAAGCAGGCTTGCGGCCATTAACGCAGAACTGCTGCTAAAGGCGTTCCACGCCCAGCCCCACGCCAGAAGATTAGCCATTACCAGCGCCAGCAGCAGGAGCGCGGCGCGAGGTTCATTGCGTAAGCGTCGTAACATTTTACATCCTTTTTGAACATGACCGGGCTGCGGCAACCACCGCCTGCCCGAAGGAGATAGCCCCGTCACCCGCAGGCAGATGATAGGGAAAAAGAAGCGTGAAATCAGAGAGGTGTACCCGCAGACGCGCCCGCAGCAGGCGGTTATGCAACACGCCGCCGCTGAAACAGACGGTAGAGAGCGACAGGCGTCGGGCATGGTGTCGGGCTAACGCCGCCAGCCCTTTTGCCAGCGCGTCGTGAAAGGCCCACGCGCGCTCACAGGGTTGCGCCTGCCAGGCCAGCCACTGCCGCCAGAAGAGCGCAAGGTTTTCAACCTGAAGCGTCACCGGGTGCTCAACATCCGGGCACTGCTCGGCCAGCGCCTCCAGCCTGCAGGCGGCTTCGCCTTCATAGCGTTGTGTTTCAATACCCAGAGCACAGGCCACCGCATCAAACAACCGCCCGCAGGACGACGCCAGCGGCGCGTTAAGGCCGCGCTGAACGGCGGTCGCTAAAAGCGGCCAGTTTTGCGAACGTACGACGCGGGTTTCCGGGTAGCGTTGCCAGTCAGGAACAAACGCCAGGCAGTGTGCCAGCAGATTTCGCCAGGGCTGCATGGCCGCGAGATCGCCGCCCGGCATCGCCACGGCGGGCAGGCCGCCCAGATGCTCGCACTCAAGGTAGTTCACCCGCAGACACTCCCCGCCCCACAGCGCGCCGTGCTCGCCCATGCCGATCCCGTCCAGCGTCAGGGCGATGGCGTCGCCACCGTCGAGCGGCCAGCCGTTTTCGGCAAGGCAGGCCGCGGCATGCGCGTGATGATGCAGTACGGTATCGACCGGCAGCGCCTGCTCCTGTGCCCAGTGCCGGGCGTGATAGCCAGGATGGGCATCGCACACCAGCCGCTCTGGCTGAAAGGCGTAGATCTGCTGCATCAACGACAGTGCTGAACGCCACTGGGCCTCGACACCGTCGTCACTGAGATCGCCAAAATGCTGGCTCAGCACCGCCTGGTTACCGCGCACCAGACAGAAGGTATTCTTCATGTCGGCACCGGTCGCCAGAATAGAGGGAACAGGGCTAAAACCGGCGGGTAACGTGATGGCATCCGGCACGAATCCACGCGCCCGACGCAGCATGGCCCCGTCCTGATCCAGTACGGAATCGTCCATCCGCTGCAGAATGTCGCGGTTATGGAGCAGAAAACCGTCAGCAATCTCTGCGAGCTGTTCCAGTGCCTGTGGATTACTGATGGCAGGCGGTCTGCCGCTGAGGTTGCCGGAGGTCATCACCAGCGGGCGTTGCGTCTCCTGCATCAGCAAATGGTGCAGCGGATTGGCCGGGAGCATCACACCGAGGCTATCCAGGCCCGGCGCGATGTCGTCCGGGAAGGCCGGCAGCCAGGCTTTAGGGATCAGCACGATGGGCGCGGCAGGCGAGCGCAGCCGTGTTTGCACCGGCTGCGGAAGGCCGTCGGCGTTCGGGATCATCACCGCCAGCGGTTTCCCCGGACGCTGCTTACGTGCCCGCAGCATTGCCACCGCCTGCGGGTTAAGCGCGTCGCAGGCCAGATGAAATCCGCCCAGCCCTTTGATAGCCACAATGCCACCGTTTTTCAGCATCTGCACCGCCGCGTTCAGCGCCAGCTCGCGGGTGACAACCCCATCGGCCGCACGCCACTCAAGCTCAGGGCCGCAGTCCGGGCAAGCCACGGGCTGGGCGTGAAAACGTCGGTCCGCAGGGTTGTGGTATTCCGTTTCGCACGGCGAGCAGAGCGGGAATGGCGCCATGGCCGTGGCCGGGCGGTCATACGGCATGGCGCGGATAATGGTAAAACGCGGGCCGCAGTGGGTGCAGTTAATAAACGGGTAACGATAGCGGCGCTCGTGGGGGTCGTTCATCTCCGCAAGGCACGCGGGACAGGTGGCGGCATCCGGTACAATCTGGGTGTCCATTGCCCCGCCCGCGCTGTGGCGAATGGTGAATGTCTCTGGCATCGTTGACCAGTGGAACGGCTGCGTGTCGATACTCTCGATGCGCGCCAGCGGCGGGCAGTCCTGGCGCAGCCTCGCGGTGAAATGCCCCCCATTACCCGCGAGGCGCACCAGCACGCCCTCTCCGTCGTTGCAGACATCGCCGGTCAACTGCAGCGCCTGAGCCAGTTGCCAGACGAAGGGCCGAAAGCCCACGCCCTGCACCTTGCCACGCACCCGCAACTGTACGCCGTTACCGCCCATGACGGATCAGAACAGCAGAGATGAGGTGGTATCGAACGCTGCGCGACGGCGCTTCTCGGCGCTCATCTGCTCGAGCTTATCGCGATCCACGCAAACCAATGCGTGTGTCGGGCAGGCCTCCATACAGGCCGGACCGGCGTCACGGTGATAGCAAAGATCGCATTTGTTGGCTTCGGCTTTTTCCGCCCGCACATTCAGCCCCATGCCGCTGTTGCGGACCACCGGACGAACCACCACCTCCATCGCGCCGTACGGGCAGGCGACCACGCAGGTTTTACAGCCGATACAGCGCGCCTGCATCACATGCACAAAGCCTTTTTCACGTTTGATTGCACCGTTAGGGCAGACGTTGGCGCACGGCGCGTCTTCGCACTGACGGCAGATAGCGGCAGTGGAAATATTCACGCCTTTGATGACGTGGATCCGCGGCAAAAAGGTCTCAGGCGTAAGCGAAGCGCAATCCTGCTCCGCCTGATGAGACACCACGCACGCCACTTCACAGGTACGGCAGCCAATGCATTTACTGGCATCGGCCATAATAAAACGGTTCATCTGCTTCTCCAGCATTACAGTCATGCGCGGAGATATTCATAAACCGTGCCAGTTTTTAACTCGTTGATTTATAGTGATTTAGAAAATGACGCCAGGGCTGTCATCGTCACTTCTGACGATGACAGCTGTCGACATCAGCGGTGCGGGCCGTCGATGACAGAGTCGCGCAGGATAAGCTCACCCGAGAAGGTTTGCTGATATTTAAACTCGCCGCCGTCGAGCATAAAAATCAGGCGGCTGATGGTCTCTTTAATCATCTCCGTAACCGGAATACGCACGCTGGAGAGCGAGGGCACGATGTAGGGCGCAATCGCCACATCGTCGAAGCCTACCACCGACACCGCATCAGGCGTGGCGACGCCGCTGTCGTGAAGCTGTTTCATGGCGCCAATCGCCATATCGTCGTTACTCGCCACCAGCGCGGTAAAGGTTTCGCCGCGCGAGAGCAGCTCAGACACGGCCGCCGCGCCGCTGGCCGGGTTCCATTTGCCGTGGGCGATCAGCGTCGGACGCAGCGGGATCTGGTGCTGCGCCAGGGCATCTTTGTAGCCGGAGAGACGCTCCACGCCCGTGGGCGAATCCAGCGAGCCGGTGATAAACGCAATGTCACGGTGCCCTTTCTCAATCAGCTGTGACACCGCTTCCTGACAGGAGGCTTTATGATCTGACCAGACGCTGTGGCTGCTGTTTTTACGCAGGCGACGGTTCAGTACCATGATCGGCTGCTCGTATTTCTCGACGATCTCGTCCATCTCTTCCACGCTCAGAAAACGCGGATAGATAATGACCGCGTCACAGCGCATATCAAGCAGGTACTGGATGGCTTCGCGCTCTTCATCGGCGCTGTGCTTGCCGTCCGCCAGGATCAGCTGCCGTCCCTTCTCTTCCGTCATGCGGGCGGCGTGAAACAGCAACTCACTAAAATAGACGCCGTGATACAGGGTGTTGGTCACCACCAGTCCCAGCGTCTGGGTGCGTTTGGTCGCCAGGTTGCGCGCCAGCAAATTGGGGCGATAGCCGCTCTCTTCGATGGCCTGAAACACCCGGTCTTTGGTCTCCTGGCTGACATAGCCATTCCCCGACAGCACCCGGGAAACCGTCGCTTTCGAAACGCCTGCCCGCTTCGCCACTTCAAGCATCGTGGTCATGTTGTTATTCCCTTTCATACTGATGGCACGCAGTGTACTGCACTGCAAAACAATTGTCGCAACGACGCGCTCACGCTTTTTGAACCGTCTGGTGATCGCCATCACGAAATGAAAAAATGGTCAAAATGCGATCTTGTTTCATTCAAAGAAACTCATGATGATTATGTGGAACCGGTTTCCTACATACTCTCACAACAACAACAGGATCACATCCGATGGCCAAAAATTATGCCGCGCTGGCGCAAGACGTTGTCAGCGCGCTTGGCGGCAAAGACAACATCGTCGCCGTCACCCATTGCATGACGCGACTGCGTTTCGTCCTGAAAGACGAAACCGCTACCGATACCGCACGCCTGAAAAATATCAGCGGCGTACTGGGCGTGGTACGTAACGACAACCAGTGCCAGGTGATTATCGGCAATACCGTTTCTCAGGCGTACCGTGAGGTGGTAAGCCTGCTGCCAACCGACCTGCAGCCTGCCGTACCGGAAGGCCCACAGAAATTGACCCTGCGCCGCATCGGTGCCGGGATCCTCGACGCGCTGATTGGCACCATGTCGCCGCTGATCCCGGCGATCATCGGCGGCTCGATGGTCAAGCTGCTGGCGATGATCCTTGAGATGACCGGCGTGCTGGAGAAAGGCGCGCCGACGCTCACCATTTTGACCGTCATCGGCGACGGGGCGTTCTTTTTCCTGCCGCTGATGGTGGCAGCATCTGCCGCCGTGAAATTCAAAACCAACATGTCGCTGGCGATCGCCATTGCAGGCGTGCTGGTGCATCCGAGCTTTATCGAGCTGATGGCGAAAGCCGCGCAGGGTGAGCACGTCGAATTCGCGTTTATCCCGGTGACGGCGGTGAAATACACCTACACAGTGATCCCGGCGCTGGTGATGACCTGGTGCCTGTCGTATATCGAACGCTGGGTGGATCGCATTACGCCTGCGGTGACGAAAAACTTCCTCAAGCCGATGCTGATCGTGCTGATTGCCGCCCCGCTCGCCATCGTGCTGATTGGGCCGCTGGGGATCTGGATCGGCAGCGCCATCTCCGCGCTGGTCTACACCATTCACGGCTATCTGGGCTGGCTCTCCGTGGCGATCATGGGCGCGCTCTGGCCGCTGCTGGTCATGACCGGGATGCACCGCGTCTTTACCCCGACTATCATTCAGACCATTGCCGAAACGGGTAAAGAGGGGATGGTGATGCCGTCGGAAATCGGTGCCAACCTGTCGCTCGGCGGTTCATCCCTGGCGGTGGCATGGAAAACGAAAAACCCGGAGCTGCGTCAGACGGCGCTGGCCGCGGCGGCTTCCGCCATCATGGCGGGCATCTCTGAACCGGCGCTGTACGGCGTGGCGGTTCGCCTGAAACGCCCGCTGATTGCCAGCCTGATTAGCGGCTTTATCTGTGGCGCGGTGGCCGGTATTGCGGGGCTTGCCAGCCACTCAATGGCGGCGCCGGGGCTGTTTACCAGCGTGCAGTTCTTCGATCCGGCCAACCCGATGACCATTGTCTGGGTATTCGGCGTCATGGCGCTGGCGGTCGTGCTCTCCTTCATGCTGACCCTGATATTAGGCTTTGAAGATATCCCGGTCGAAGACGAGGCTGAAAAAGCCCGCGCCCTGCAGAGCGCGCCGGTGCAGGCCAAAACCGCACAAGTTTAACCGTATAACGAGGTAGAAATGTCTGTTTTTCCACAAGGATTTTTATGGGGCGGCGCGCTTGCCGCCAACCAGAGCGAAGGCGCTTACCGTGAAGGCGGCAAAGGGCTGACCACGGTCGACATGATCCCTCACGGCGCAAACCGCCTGGCGGTGAAGCTTGGTAAGGAAAAGCGTTTTTCGCTGCGTGACGACGAGTTTTACCCAAGCCACGAGGCGATCGATTTTTACCATCGCTACAAAGAGGACATCGCCCTGATGGCGGAGATGGGCTTTACGGTGTTCCGCACCTCGATTGCCTGGAGCCGCCTCTACCCGAACGGCGACGAACCGCTGCCGAACAAAGAGGGCATTGCCTTCTATCGAGCGGTGTTTGAAGAGTGCAAAAAGTACAACATTGAGCCGCTGGTCACCCTGTGCCACTTCGATGTGCCGATGCATCTGGTGACGGAGTACGGCTCCTGGCGCAACCGCAAGATGGTGGATTTCTTCGCCCGCTACGCCCGCACCTGTTTCGAAGAATTTAACGGCCTGGTGAAATACTGGCTCACCTTCAACGAGATCAACATCATGCTGCACAGCCCGTTCTCCGGCGCGGGGCTGGTGTTCGAAGAAGGTGAAAACGAAGATCAGGTGAAATACCAGGCCGCGCACCACGAGCTGGTCGCAAGCGCGCTGGCGACCAAAATCGCCCACGAGGTAAACCCGGAAAACCAGGTCGGCTGCATGCTGGCGGGCGGGAATTTCTACCCTTACTCCTGCAAGCCGGAAGACGTATGGATGGCGCTGGAGAAAGATCGCGAGAACCTGTTCTTTATCGACGTGCAGGCGCGCGGCAGCTATCCGGCCTACTCCGCCCGCGTGTTCCGCGAAAAAGGGGTGGTGATTGTGAAAGATCCGGGCGACGACGAACTGCTGAAAAACACCGTCGACTTTGTCTCGTTCAGCTATTACGCCTCGCGCTGCGCGTCGGCCGATATGAATGCGAACAATACCAATGCGGCGAACATCGTCAAATCCCTGCGCAACCCGCATATTCAGGTGAGCGAATGGGGCTGGGGCATCGATCCGCTCGGCCTGCGCATCACCATGAACATGATGTACGACCGCTATCAGAAACCGCTGTTCCTGGTGGAAAACGGCCTTGGCGCAAAAGATGTCATTGATGAAAACGGCGAAATTAACGATGACTACCGCATCAGCTATCTGCGCGAGCATATCCGCGCGATGGGCGATGCCATTGAGGACGGTGTGCCGCTGATGGGCTATACCACCTGGGGCTGCATTGACCTGGTGGCGGCCTCAACGGGCGAAATGAGCAAGCGCTACGGGTTTGTCTATGTTGACCGCGACGATGCCGGAAACGGCACGCTGGAGCGCAAACGCAAGAAGTCGTTCTGGTGGTATAAGAAGGTGATTGCGAGTAACGGGGGGGATCTGGCGTAGCCTGTTGCTTCCCCCTCACCCCGGCCCTCTCCCCACAGGGGAGAGGGTGTATTTTGTCCCCTATCCCCTATGGGGAGAGGGTTAGGGTGAGGGGCTGGAACCCACCCTTTCCAACCCACCCCGCAAGCCGTGAATAGACCACTTCCACCGCGGCTTTCACCGGGGGTGTCATCGGGTAATAAAACCCGACAATGTCCGGCTGAATGCCTAAAAACAGCACCTCGCCAACGTCCTCTTTGATCTGATCCACCAGATAGTTAAGCGGCATATTATGCGTGGTCATCATGAACATGTCGGCAATGTCGTCCGGGTCGATCAGGCGGATGTCCCCCGGGTTCAGCCCCATATCCGTAGCATCGACAATCAACAGCCGATCAGGGTGCAGCTCGCGGATGGCCACCACGTCGTTTTCCGGCGCGCTGCCGCCGTCAATCACCACCCAGTTGCCCTGCGGATTCGCGGCACACATCTCTGCCAGCAGCGGGCCTGCGCCGTCGTCGCCCATCATGCTGTTGCCGACACACAGTAAAACGTCAGTCACGTAATCTCCTCACCATCAGGTAGATGGCACTTTCCTGATGAATATCATGCAGCATGCTGAGCAGCGTTTTGCTCCACGCCTGCTGTTCGGGGGTTTGCCGTTTCAGCGCCGCGTCAAACGCGTTCGCCAGCATCGCAATATGGTTGGCGTCGATAACGATTTCACCGTACTTCGGTACCCCTTCCATTTTGCGCCGCGCCGTACTGCCCTCCTCCAGCGTGGCGATCCACGCCAGATAGTCGGACCACGGGCAGCTCAGCGCCGCCTCCAGGCAGTCGATCACCCCGAGGTGATGCCCAATCGCCAGGCTGTAATAGACCACCTGCTGCGCCGCGTCCGGCGTGGCATCGTTCTCATCAATAAATTTACGGCTCAGCTGACTGAACACCACCGTCTCACTCATCGGATACGCGCCTCATCCACAATGCTGTTCAGGTTCGCCACAATCTCATTGAGACGCGGGTCGTTTTCCGCCTCCAGCCAGCGCGCCACCTGGTGCTCGCCCTGGCTCAGCAGGCGCAGGTAATCGTCGGCAATCTGACGGCCATAGCGATAGCCCGCCAGCCTGCGCGCCGTGCGATCTACCTTCACCCGCAGCGGCTGCACCATGTCCGGGTGCAGGATCATCGCAGGCTGATTGTCGGGTTCACCCGGTTCACGGGCGTGGATTTTCTGCTCCAGCAGGCCGAGCGCCATGGCAAAGCCGTACAGCGTGGCGGCAGGCGTCGGCGGACAGCCCGGAATGTAGACGTCCACCGGCACGATTTTGTCGGTGCCGCCCCACACGCAGTAGAGGTCATGGAAGATGCCGCCGCTGTTACCGCACGCCCCATAGGAGATACAGATTTTCGGATCGGGCGCAGACTGCCAGGCGCGCAGCGCGGGCGAGCGCATGGCGCGGGTGACGGCCCCGGTGAACAGCAGAATGTCGGCATGACGCGGAGACGGCACCACTTTGATGCCGAAGCGTTCGGCGTCAAACAGCGGTGACAGCGTGGCGAAGATCTCAATCTCGCAGCCGTTGCAGCCGCCGCAGTCCACGCGGTAAACGTAGGCCGAGCGTTTGATTTTTTTCAACAGCGACGCCTTCATGCTGGCGATGGACTCCTCCACCGTCATTGGCACCGGAATGCCCCGCTCGTCGCGCGGACCGAGTAAGTTTTCCATCAGCTGGCCTCTCTCATATGACGGGTGATATCGATGCGGTCGGACGGCAGCAGACATTTCTGCCGTTTGCATTCCGGGCAGGTTTCAAAGCTTTCGCGATGATGCTCCGCGCGGGCATCGCCGTTGTGCTTAAGCAGCGCGATGGCGTAGTCGATCTCTTTTTGCACGGCGAACGGACGTTTGCATACGCGGCAGTTACACAGGGCAAAACGCGACTGCTGCAAAAAATCCTCTTTCTTCCACACCGCCAGCTCGTACTCCTGAGACAGACGAATGGCGACCGTCGGGCAAACCTCTTCGCAGCGGCCGCAGAAGATGCAGCGTCCGAGGTTAAACTGCCATGCCAGTTGGCCGGTTTTCAGATCCGTTTCCACCGTCAGGGCATTCGACGGACAGGCGTTGACGCAGGCCGCACAGCCGATGCACTGCTGCGGGTTGTGCTCCGGCTTGCCGCGAAAGTTTTTATCCACCGGCATCGGCCCCAGCGGATAGCGGCTGGTGGGCGTGCCGGTTTTGATCACTTTTTTGATAAAGGTAAACATGACGAGTCCTTATTTCAGCGGCGAGTTCTTACGCTCGATGCTGTAGCGCTCAAGCTCTTTGTACGGCACCACCTGGCTTTTCTTCTTGCGCACGTCCACCACGGTCATGCGGTCGGTGCAGGAGTAGCACGGGTCGAGGCTGCCGATGATCAGCGGCGCGTCGGAGACCGTGTTGCCGCGCAGCATATAGCGCAGGGTTGGCCAGTTGGCGTAGGTGGCCGCACGGCAGCGCCAGCGGTAAAGCTTCTGGTTATCGCCGGTCATGCTCCAGTGGATGTCGTCCCCGCGCGGCGCTTCGGCAAAGCCGAGGGCAAAGCGGTTCGGGATGTAGGTGAAGCCCTCCACCATCAGCGGGCCGCCCGGCAGGTTATCGAGCCCAAAGTCGATCATATTCAGCGCGGTGAAGACCTCGTTGATACGCACCTTCAGGCGGGAGATGACGTCGCAGCCCTGTTCGCTGTGTACGGTCATTGGCAGCAGGCCGTAACCGACAAACGGGTGATCGGCGCGGGTGTCGCGGGCGTGGCCGCTGGCGCGCACCATCGGGCCAACGTTGCTGAAGTCGCGGGCGATCTCCGGATCAAGACGGCCGATCCCCACGGTACGCTGCTCGATGTTGGGCGTGCTGAGCAGCATATCCACCAGCTCCTGCACGTCGCGACGCATCTGCTGTGCCAGCTGTCGGGTCTGGATCATGTCGTTTTTAAGCAGGTCACGGCGGATCCCGCCGATCAGGTTCAGACCGTAGGTTTTACGCGCCCCGGTGAGGATCTCCGCCATCTTCATCGACGCCTCGCGCACGCGGAAGAACTGCATAAACCCGGAGTCGAAACCGACAAAGTGACAGGCCAGACCGAGATTCAGCAGGTGCGAGTGCAGACGTTCCACTTCCAGCAAAATGGCGCGGATCATCTGCGCGCGCTCCGGCACCACGAGCCCCATGCCGTTCTCCACCGAGGTGGTATAGGCGGTGCTGTGGGCGAAGCCGCAGATGCCGCACACGCGGTCCGAGAGGAATGTCACCTCGTTATAGCCCATCCGGGTTTCCGCCAGCTTTTCCATGCCGCGATGGACGTAGAACAGGCGGTAGTCGGCGTCGATAATGTTTTCGCCATCAACAAACAGGCGGAAGTGGCCTGGTTCATCAGAGGTGACGTGCAGCGGGCCAATCGGCACCACGTTGTTCTTTTTGTTGCCGAGTTCGTTAATGAACTCGTAGGTTTCGCTGTCGGTGGTTGGGGCCGGACGCTGGCGGTAATCCATGCTGTCCTTGCGCAGCGGATACAGTTCGTCCGGCCAGTCGTCCGGCAGCACCAGGCGGCGTTCATCCGGCAGCCCCACCGGCACCAGGCCATACATGTCACGCACTTCGCGCTCGCCCCAGACGGCGGCAGGCACGCGCGGTGTGACGGACGGGTACTCCGGCTTGTTCGGGTCGACTTCCACGCGCACAGTAAGCCAGCACTTCTCGCCCTGCTCCATCGACATCACGTAGTACACCGCGTAATTGCCGCACAGCTGACGCTCGTCATTGCCGAACAGCACCGACAGCCAGCCACCCTGCTGGTAGTAAAGAAATTCCACCACTTCCGGCAGATAGTTCACCTTAATGGTGACGGTTACCTGGTCTTTGGTCTGCCATCCTTCATCCAGCACAACACCCGGAAAAGCCTGATGCAACGCGGCGAGATACTGCTGACCTTTCTTTTCTTCAGACATAAATACTCTCTTTAATCACGCCACCAGCAAGGAGACGAACGCTAAAAATGCAAAACCAAAACCGGCCCAGGTGATGCGCGAGGTCGCGACAAAGCGCAGACGCGCCATGCTGTTTTCAAACAGGGCAATCACCAGCACGCCGACCAGCAGCTTGAGCGCGGCAACCACCACGGCCAATAACAGTCCCCCAGCGGAGAAGTGCGTCATCTGCCCCCACGGGAAGAAGACGCCAACAAACATCTGCAGGACCACCAGCTGCTTAAGGCTGATGCCCCACTTAAGCACCGCAAAGCCGTAGCCGCTGTATTCGGTGAGCGGCCCTTCCTGCAACTCCTGCTCGGCTTCTGCGAGGTCAAACGGCAGTTTGCCCATCTCAATAAAGGTGGCGAACGCGCAGGCGCAAAGGGCCAGCACTAGCGGGAGGGTACGTGACACCGGCCAGTGGTAAACGGTGTGGGTGATAAAGCTGATATGGGTGGAACCCGCGACCTGCGCGGCCACCCACAGCCCCAGCAGCAGGATCGGTTCGACCAGCACGCCCAGCATCGCCTCGCGGCTGGCGCCGATACCGGTAAACGGGCTGCCGGTATCCAGGCCCGCAATAGCAAAGAAGAAGCGGGCAATGGCGAAGAGGTAAATCAGCGTAATCAGATCCCCAAGTGCAGGCAGCGGCGAGCCCACCGTCACTACCGGCAGCGCGGTGGCGATGGTCAGCATCACGCCGACCATCACGAACGGCGTCAGGCGGAAGACCCAGCCTGCGGCATCCGGCGCCACGCTCTGGCGGGAGAGCAGCTTGAAGAGATCGCGGAACTCCTGGAGCACGCCAGGCCCGCGACGGTTGTGCATCCGGGCGCGCGCCACGCGCGTGATGCCCGACAGCAGTGGCGCAACGGCGAACAGCACCAGCGCCTGAAGTATTGCCAGTAACAGACTCATGTCAGGCTCCTCGTGAAATCACAATGACCACCAGCACCGCCAGCTCGATCAGCGCCAGACGGCGGAACAGCGCAGGTACGGCGGCGCTCTGCCAGCCCGGCATCCAGCCCACCGGGTTCAGCCAGTGGCGCAGCTTCAGCACGGCAGCGAAGTTCTCTTTCACCGGCATGGCAAAACCGTGGGCGGTGATGACCATCGATTGTTCGTGTTCGTAGCCGCAGGCCCAGGCCGCCCCGCGCGAGCGGGAGGGGAGTCGGTCGCGCCTGAAGAACAGCATCAGCACAAACGGCAGCAGCGGTGCGGCAATCAGCAGCAGCGCCATCATCGGCTGGGAGACGGTGGTATGGGCGGTGGTCAGCGGCAGTGGAATGGCGTTACCCAGCAGCGGCAGCAGCCATGGGGCGGCGACCCCGCCCGCGATGCAGCACAGCGCCAGCGCGACCACGCTGGCACACATCAGTACCGGGGCGCAGCAGGCGTTTTCCGCTTCGCGGGTGCGCGGTGCGCCGAGGAAGGTGACGCCGTAGACTTTTGCCATACACATCACCGCCAGCGCCCCGGTTATCGCCAGCCCAACCGCCAGCAGCGGGCCGAGCAGTCGGGCGATAAAGGCGTCGCTCTGACCGAGCGCGAAGAAGGACTGGTAGATCACCCACTCTCCCGCAAAGCCGTTCAGCGGCGGCAACGCGGCCATCGCCATCAGCCCGACCAGCATGGCGAGAGAAATCAACGGCATCTTTTTGCCAATGCCGCCGAGTTTTTCGATATCCCGATGACCAGTACGGAACCAGACGCTGCCCGCGCCCAGGAACAGGGTGCTTTTAAACAGGCTGTGGTTAACGAGGTGATACAGCCCCCCGATAAACCCGGCGGCAATCAGCGCCGGTTGATTAAGTGCCAGGCCGGTCACGCCTGCGCCGATGCCGAGCAGGATAATGCCGATATTTTCCAGGGTGTGGTACGCCAGCAGACGCTGAATGTTGTGCTCCATCAGCGCATACAGCCCGCCGACAAAGGCGGTAACCATACCTGCGATAAGCAGCGCGACACCCCACCACAGCGGCGGCTGGCCGCCGGTCAGGGTGATCGTCAGAACGCCGAACAGACCGACTTTCATCACCACGGTGGAGAACAGCGCGGCAGCGGGTGCAGAGGCATTCGCGTGCGCCTGCGGCACCCAGCCGTGCAGAGGGATGATCCCGGCCAGCAGGCCAAAGCCCACCACGCCCAGCAGCCAGACGTCATTTCCCAGCGGCTGACCGTTAAGCGCTGCGAAGTCGAGCGTGCCGAAACGTTGCCACACCAGCCAGCAGACCAGCGCCAGCAGCAGCGTGCCGAGGCGACCGAGCGCAAACCACAGCTTGCCGGAGGCGCTACATCCCGTCAGGAATACGCCGCAGAGCGCCATGATCTCCGCCATCACCACCAGCGCGCCGAGGTTGCTGGCAATGACGGTGCAGACCGCCGACGCCAGCAGCAGGTTAACCAGCAGACCATTCGCACGGGTGTGCTGATGGCGGTGCCAGTCAATATTGAACAGGCTGATAAACACCCCGCACAGGCCAAAAGTCACCAGCCAGATGGCGTTCAGCGGCGTGAGCTGAACGGTATGACGGACGATCGGAATCATTGCTTCGGCGGTCTGGCCGCTGAGTAACACTGCCGTACCTGCTGCCAGCGTCATCAGGCTGCCCACCGCCCCGCCGATACCGGCGATCCAGCCGCTCAGGGTTTTATGGAATGACAGGAGCCACGCCAGCACAGCAGCGGCGGCAAAGTACGCCACGGCGCTGTTAATCATGAATATCGCGTTCATTTCGCCCCCTCGTTAAGCGCCTGAAGCAGAGAAAGATCGCCGACGTCGGTATTAATGGTCAGCTCGCGCTTGCGTTTGCTGGTGCGGGCAATATCGCGAATGTTGACCAGAATCAGCGCTTTGGTCGGGCAGGTGCGCACGCAGGCCGGGCCCTGCTCATCGAAGCTGCACAGGTCGCACTTCACCGCCACCGCACGCACGCCGGGCACCCAGTCAAGCAGCGTACTGACACGTGCCGGAGCCGGGGGAGCAGGCGGCGCTTTTGGAGTATTGGCATTCGCCGGAATATGCAGCGGACGGCTGCCGGAAAATTCAATCGCACCGAACGGGCAGGCTATGCCGCACAGCTTGCAGCTCACGCACAGGCTTTCGTTCAGCTGTACCGCGCCGTCAACGCGGGTGATGGCATTCACCGGACAGACGCCTGCGCACGGCGCATCTTCACAATGGTGGCAGAGCTGCGGGGCAGACTCTTTTTCATTACGCATGACGCGCAGGCGCGGCATGGACTGGAGCCCGTGCAGGCGGTGCGTTTCCGAACAGGCCGCCTCACAGGTTCGACAGCCAATACAGACCGTCGAGTCAGCAATTACAAAACGGTTCACCGGGTCATCCTCTGGTGATAGTCATTTTTGACGAAAAACTGTCATGTCGACACTTCTCGACACGTGATGATCAGGCCACGTCCGCTGAGGCGTGTTCATCCATCAGCTGCTTCAGGTTGACCGGGAGATCGTGTTCAACGGCGGTGTACAGACCGTTATAAACCGGCGCGATTTTTTCCAGATAGTGCTCCAGCACCTGCTGGCGATCGCGGTTGCTGACGTGACCGTCAACCATGCCGTCGGCCATCAGTTGCGCCTTCGCAATACACTGTTTTTCACCCTCTTTTGTCTCGACGTAGTACTCGATGGTGTGGCTGTTGAAGGTGTCGGCCAGGGTGACGTAAATCGTGAAATGGCCGAACAAAACAAAGCGCATATCCCCCTGCGCCGCACAGCTCATGGCGTGGTGAAGACGGGCTTTGGAGAGGGTGATCCCCTGGACCAGTGAGTTGCAGTAAAGGTGCCACTGGTCCTGTAACTGCTGGTGACGCTGCGCGATGTAATCCGCTTTTTCGCTAATTTCCCAAATAGTCATAGAAGGTATCCGGTTAATGGAGATAGCGGCTGTTAAGCAGATTCCATGCCAGTTTTTAATGCTTTGATATTTAATGGATTTAATTCAAAACAGGCTGTCAACGTGAGGGTGTCGACGTGTCATTTCGACAGCGTTGACATCGTCACCCCCTAACCAAAACCAGGCTGGCATTGTTATTGCATTAACGGGGCAATTCATTAAGGAGGCGTCATGCACGAAATCACCCTCTGCCAGCGGGCACTGGAACTCATCGAACAGCAGGCAGCGCAAAACCACGCGACGCGCGTGACCGGCGTCTGGCTGAAGGTCGGGGCCTTTTCCTGCGTCGAAACCAGCGCCCTCACCTTCTGTTTTGAGCTGGTGTGCCGCGGCACGCTGGCGGAAGGCTGCGAACTTCATATTGAAGAGCAGCAGGCGGAGTGCTGGTGCGAGCAGTGTCAGCAGTACGTCACTCTGCTGTCGTCGAAGGTCCAGCGCTGCCCACAGTGTCAGCACACCGGCCTTCGCATCGTGGCGGATGACGGGATGCAGATCCAACGCCTTGAAATCGAGAAGGAGTAAAGTATGTGTAGTACCTGCGGTTGCGCCGAAGGCAACCTGTATATCGAAGGGGATGAACACCGTCCTCACTCCGCGTTTCGCTCCGCCCCTTTTACCCCCGCACCGCGTCCGGCAGCGGCACTCACCGGCATTCGCTTTGCGCCTCAACGCTCCGATATGGGCGATCTTCATTACGGCCACGGCGAGGCGGGTACCCATGCGCCGGGCATGAGCCAGCGCCAGATGCTGAACGTAGAAATCAACGTACTCGATAAAAACAACCAGATCGCCGCCCGCAACCGCGCCCGGTTTGCCGCACGTCAACAGCTGGTGCTCAACCTCGTCTCCAGCCCCGGCTCCGGCAAAACCACGCTGCTGACGGAAACGCTCAAACGCCTGAACGAACGCGTCTCCTGCGCAGTGATCGAAGGCGATCAGCAAACGGTCAACGATGCCGCCCGTATTCGTGAAACCGGCACCCCGGCGATTCAGGTCAATATCGGTAAAGGCTGCCATCTGGATGCGCAGATGATTGCCGATGCCGCGCCGCGTCTGCCACTGGCGGATAACGGCATTCTGTTTATCGAAAACGTCGGCAATCTGGTCTGCCCGGCCAGCTTCGATCTCGGGGAGCGGCATAAAGTGGCGGTCCTCTCGGTGACCGAAGGAGAAGACAAGCCGCTCAAATATCCGCATATGTTTGCCGCCGCGTCGCTGATGCTGCTGAACAAAGTGGACCTGCTGCCGTACCTGAATTTCGACGTGGATAAATGTCTGGCTTATGCCCGTGAAGTGAACCCGGACATTGCGATCCTGCTGGTCTCCGCCACACGCGGCGACGGCATGGCGCACTGGCTAAACTGGCTGGAGAGTGAACGATGTGCATAGGCGTCCCTGGACAAATCCATTCCATTGACGGAAACCAGGCCAAAGTGGAGGTCTGCGGCATATTACGCGACGTCGATTTAACGCTGGTGGGCAGCACCGATGAGACGGGGGTCTCGCGCCTTGGTCAGTGGGTGCTGGTACACGTGGGGTTTGCCATGAGCGTGATTAATGAAGCGGAAGCACGCGACACGCTGGATGCCCTGCAAAACATGTTTGATGTGGAGCCGGACGTCGGCGCGCTGCTGTACGGCGAGGAACGGTAATTATGCGTTACGTTGATGAATACCGCGCACCTGAGCAGGTGATGCAGCTTATCGGTCATCTGAAAACGCGGGCCGCCCTGCTGAAACACACGGCGGAAAAGCCGCTGCGGATCATGGAAGTCTGCGGCGGGCACACCCATGCCATTTTCAAATTTGGCCTCGATCAGCTGCTGCCGGACAACATAGAGTTTATCCACGGCCCGGGCTGCCCGGTTTGCGTGCTGCCCATGGGGCGCATCGACAGCTGTATCGAGATCGCCAGCCAGCCTGACGTCATTTTCTGTACCTTTGGCGACGCGATGCGCGTGCCGGGGAAAAAGGGCTCGCTGCTGCAGGCCAAAGCCCGCGGCGCGGATGTGCGCATCGTGTACTCGCCGATGGATGCCCTGAAGCTTGCAACCGATAACCCTGGCCGAAAGGTGGTATTTTTCGGGCTGGGTTTTGAGACCACCATGCCCGCTACGGCGATCACGCTGCAGCAGGCAAAACGCAGCAATGTCACCAATTTTTTCTTTTTTTGTCAGCACATTACGCTTATTCCGACGCTGCGCAGCCTGCTGGACGCCCCGGACAACGGCATTGACGCGTTCCTGGCACCGGGCCATGTCAGCATGGTGATCGGTACCGGGGCCTACGGCTTTATCGCTGACGATTACCATCGCCCGTTAGTCGTCGCTGGTTTCGAACCTCTTGATCTACTGCAAGGCGTCACCATGCTGGTTGAGCAGAAAATAGCAGCCCTGAGCGCGGTGGAAAATCAGTACCGCCGCGTGGTGCCGGATGCCGGAAATGAACGGGCGCAGCAGGCGATAGCTGACGTGTTTAGCGTTGAGGGCGACAGCGAGTGGCGCGGGCTGGGGTTGATTGCTGAATCCGGCGTGCGCCTGACCCCAGCCTACCGGTCGTTTGATGCAGAAACGCATTTCCGCCCACAGCCACAACAGGTTTGCGACGATCCCCAGGCCCGCTGCGGCGAGGTCCTTACCGGAAGATGTAAACCCCACCACTGCCCGTTATTTGTCAACACCTGTAACCCGCAAACGGCATTTGGCGCGCTGATGGTCTCTTCCGAAGGGGCATGTGCCGCGTGGTATCAGTACCGCAACCAGGAGAGTGAAGCATGAACACGGTTGAAATGGCGCACGGCAGCGGCGGTCTGGCGATGCAGCAGCTGATAAACCGGCTGTTTATGGAGGCCTTTGATAACCCCTGGCTCGCCGAGCAGGAAGACCAGGCCCGCATTGACCTCGCTTCCCTCACCGCCCAGGGCGACAGGCTGGCCTTCTCCACCGACAGCTATGTGATTGACCCGCTGTTCTTCCCCGGCGGCGATATCGGCAAGCTGGCCGTCTGCGGTACCGCGAACGATGTCGCCGTCAGCGGTGCCATTCCGCGCTACCTCTCCTGCGGATTTATCCTTGAAGAAGGTTTGCCGATGGAGACGCTCGCGGCGGTGGTCAGCAGCATGGCGCACACCGCGCGCGAGGCAGGGATTGCTATCGTCACCGGCGATACCAAGGTGGTGCAGCGCGGCGCGGCGGATAAGCTCTTTATCAACACCGCCGGGATGGGGGCGATCCCCGCCGATATTCACTGGGGCGCGCAGCAACTGGCCGTGGGCGACGTGCTGCTGGTCAGCGGCATGCTGGGCTGTCACGGGGCGACCATTCTTAACCTGCGCGAAGGGCTGGGGCTGGACGGGGAACTGCGCAGCGACTGCGCGGTGCTCACCCCGCTTATCCAGACGCTGCGGGCGATCCCCGGCGTGAAAGCCCTGCGGGATGCCACCCGTGGCGGCGTCAATGCCGTGGTGCATGAGTTCGCGGCCTGCTGCGGCTGCGGTATTGAACTTACTGAGCGCAGCCTGCCCGTGAAGCCTGCGGTTCGCGGACTGTGCGAGCTGCTGGGACTGGATCCGCTCAATTTTGCTAATGAAGGCAAGCTGGTGATAGGCGTTGAGCGCACCGCGGCCGAAGCCGTACTTGAACAGTTGCGGGCGCATCCGTCAGGAAAAGAGGCCGCGATAATTGGTGAGGTGGTTGAGCGCAAAGGGGTGCGCCTGGCCGGACTGTATGGCGTGAAGCGCACGCTGGATCTGCCGCACGCGGAACCGTTACCCCGCATTTGCTAGAACCGCGCGAAAAGCGGTCGGCACGGAATTTATTTTTTTGCCCGTTTCTACTGGAAAGCACTATGCCGTATACACCGATGAGCGATCTCGGACAGCAGGGTCTGTTCGACATTACGCGAACACTTTTACAGCAGCCCGACCTGGGTGCGCTGAGCGATGCCCTGACGCGCCTGGTCAGGCAATCTGCACTGGCAGACAGCGCCGCCATTGTGCTCTGGCATAGCGGGAGCCATCGTGCGAGCTACTTCTCCACACGAGAAAACGGAAAAGCGTTTGAATACGAAGACGAAACGTATCTCGCTCACGGGCCGATACGCCGTATTCTTTCCCGGCCGGAAGCGCTGCACTGCAATTTTGAGGAGTTCCGTCAGGCGTGGCCGATGCTGGCCCGGAGCGCCTTATATCAGCCGTTTGGTCATTACAGCCTGCTGCCGCTGGCGGTGGAAGGCCACATTTTTGGTGGCTGCGAGTTTATCCGCAATACCGACCAGCCGTGGAGCGAGGCGGAATATGAGCGTCTGCACACCTTTACCCAGATAGTGGCCGTCGTCGCCGAGCAGATCCAAAGCCGCGTCAGCAATAATGTGGATTACGACCTGCTGAGCCGTGAGCGCGACAACTTCCGCATTCTGGTGGCAATCACCAACGCCGTGCTCTCCCGTCTCGACATGGATGAGCTGGTCAGCGAAGTGTCGAAGGAGATCCATCACTACTTCAAAATTGACGCCATCAGCATTGCCTTGCGTGGCCATCGCAAGGGCAAGCTCAACATCTACTCCACGCACTATCTCGACGAAGCGAACCCGGCCCATGAGCAGAGCGAGGTGGATGAAGCGGGAACCCTTTCTGAACGGGTGTTTAAAAGTAAGGAGATCCTGCTGCTCAATCTCAGCGAGCAGGATGTGATGGCGCCTTACGAGCGAATGCTGTTTAACATCTGGGGCAACAAAATCCAGACTCTGTGCCTGCTGCCGTTGATGTCCGGTAACACCATGCTGGGCGTTCTGAAGCTGGCGCAGTGTGAGGAAGGGGTGTTCACCACCGCCAACCTGAAGCTGCTGCGTCAGATTGCCGAGCGTATCTCCATCGCGCTGGATAACGCGCTGGCGTATCAGGAGATCCACCGTCTGAAAGAACGGCTGGTGGATGAAAACCTGGCGCTGACGGAACAGCTTAACAATGTCGACAGCGAGTTTGGCGAAATCATTGGACGCAGCGATGCCATGTACAGCGTGCTCAAACAGGTGGAGATGGTCGCGCAAAGCGACAGTACAGTGCTGATCCTGGGCGAAACCGGTACGGGTAAGGAGCTGATTGCCCGCGCGATCCACAATCTCAGCAACCGCAACAGCCGCCGGATGGTGAAAATGAACTGTGCCGCCATGCCTGCGGGTCTGCTGGAAAGCGATCTCTTTGGCCATGAGCGCGGTGCGTTTACCGGTGCCAGCAGCCAGCGCCTGGGCCGTTTCGAGCTGGCGGATAAAAGCTCGCTGTTCCTCGACGAAGTGGGCGATATGCCGCTGGAGCTACAGCCTAAACTGCTGCGTGTGCTGCAGGAACAGGAGTTCGAACGTCTTGGCAGCAATAAGCTGATTCAGACCGACGTGCGGCTGATTGCCGCCACCAACCGCGATCTGAAAAAAATGGTCGCCGACCGCGAGTTTCGCAGCGACCTCTACTATCGCCTGAACGTGTTCCCGATTTGCCTGCCGCCCCTGCGCGAGCGCCCGGAAGATATCCCGCTGCTGGTCAAAGCGTTTACCGCCAAAATTGCCCGCCGGATGGGACGCAACATCGACAGCATTCCCGCCGAGACGTTACGCACCCTTTCCTCGATGGAGTGGCCCGGCAACGTGCGCGAGCTGGAAAACGTCATTGAGCGTGCGGTGCTGCTGACGCGCGGTAATGTGCTGCAACTCTCCCTGCCGGAGGTTTCTCTGCCGGACTCTCCCGCGGCCGCGACCGACGTGGCCCAGGACGGGGAAGATGAATATCAATTGATCGTCCGCGTACTGAAAGAGACCAACGGCGTGGTGGCCGGGCCGAAAGGGGCAGCCCAGCGTCTGGGGTTAAAACGCACCACCCTGCTGTCGCGCATGAAGCGCCTTGGAATAGATAAAGAGAGCCTGATTTAAGGCGCATTCCGGCGGTGCTTTCTGGCACCGCCTTTTGTCACCCTGCGTTATTGTCCCTCATTGACACACAATATTTTCCTCTGTATAAAATTCCGCCTTAATAATGAGTTTCATTTGCATCAAAAATAACTTTAATGAAGGGTAGCGTTTAATGAAGAAGGTCATCTGCGCGTTAGGCCTGGCGGTTGCGTCGGTCAGTTCTGCTCTGGCAACCACGTATCCTCTGACCATTGAAAACTGCGGTTATAAAGAGACCTTCACCAAAGCGCCGGAACGCGTCGTGGCCCTTGGTCAAAATACCGTTGAGATTTTGCTTCTGCTGGGTCTGGAAGATAAGGTGAAGGCCAGCGCCTTCTGGCCGACCAAAGTGCTGCCGCAGCTGGCGGAACAGAATGCCAAAATTAAAACGCTCACCGTCGAAATTCCTACGCTGGAATCTATCCTTGCGCAAAACCCCGATTTTGTTCCTGCACAATTGCCGCTGCTGCTCGGGCCAGAAAGTAAGGTCGCAAAACGTGAGGATCTGGCTACCGTCGGCGTGAACAGCTATTTATCACCGGGCATGTGCGCCACTAAAAAAGCCTCGGGCGATATGTACGGCAGCCGCCAGAAGCTGTGGGACATGACATACCTTTATAAAGAGATTGAAGATTTCGCCAAAATTTTCAACGTTGAAGACCGTGGTCAGGCCGTTATCGCCAGCTTCAAAAAACGTGAGGCAGACCTGCGCAAAGAATTTGGCAAAAGCAAAAAAGACCTCTCCTTTGTCTTCTGGTTCTCAAGCGCCTCCCCTTCTGCTGATGCCTACGTGGGCGGTAAAAACAGCGCCTCAGGCTTTATCGCTGACGTACTGGGTGGCCATAACGCCATCACCGCCGAGGCCGAATGGCCAACCGTGGGCTGGGAAAGCATCATTGCCGCTAACCCGGACGTGATTGTGGTCTCAAGCCTCGACCGTAACCGCTGGGCGCTGGATAACGCGGAAGAGAAAATCAAATTCCTGAAAAGCGATCCGGCCGTCAGCCAGCTTGATGCCGTCAAAAAAGGCCATATCGTGGTGATGGACGGCCAGGCAATGAACCCGACGATCCGTACCATTTATGGCGCTGAACAGGTGGGCGAACAGCTCAGAAAACTGGGGCTGAACTGATGACGGCAGCCGTACTTCAGGCCCGACAGGGCCTGTTCCTGACCACTTCCGCTCTGCTGGCTATTGTCCTGTTGTTTCTGGTTATCGCCCTAGGCGTAAGCGTCGGAGAGTTGTCGATTCCGCTGTCCAATGTCTTTTATGCTATCGGTAATAAGCTGGGGCTGACCGCGGTTCCGCTCAACCGCATCTATGAGAGCGTGATCTGGGACTTCCGCCTGAGCCGCGCGCTGGTGGCGGCCTGCTGCGGCGCGGGGCTGGCTATCTGCGGCGCGGTTTTGCAGAGCCTGCTGAAAAACGCGCTGGCTGAACCTTACGTGCTCGGCGTCTCTGCGGGGGCGTCCACCGGCGCGGTTTCCGTCGTGGTGCTGGGGATGGGGACCGGCGCGGTGTCGCTCTCTGCGGGCGCGTTTGCCGGCGCATTCGCCGCCTTTGCGTTTGTCGCCTTTCTGACCAACGGCGCGCGCGGCGGCAACGAGCGCACCATTCTGGCGGGCGTAGCCGCCTCTCAGCTCTTCAACGCCATCACCGCCTATACCATCAGCACCTCTGCCAGCGCGCAGCAGGCGCGTGATGTGATGTTCTGGCTGCTGGGCAGCTTTAGCGGTGTACGCTGGCCTGAATTCCAGCTGGCACTGGTTGTGGTGCTGATTGGGTTAGCCATTTGCCTCTACTATTCCCGGGCGCTGGATGCCTTTACCTTTGGTGACGACGCCGCGGCCTCGCTGGGGATTGCCGTCCCCTGGGTGCGCCTGGCGCTCTTTACCACCACCGCATTGATTACTGCAACCATCGTCAGCATGGCGGGCTCAATCGGCTTTGTCGGGCTGGTGGTTCCGCACGTCATGCGTTTCTTGTTCGGTCCTCTGCATCGAACCCTGCTGATTGCCAGCGCACTGGCGGGTGCGATCCTGATGGTGCTGGCAGATATCGCCTCGCGCATGCTGATTGCCCCGCAAAGTTTGCCCGTCGGGGTGGTAACCGCCCTGGTTGGCGTGCCGTTCTTTGCCGTGATCATCTACCGCTCAAGGAATAAGTAATGAGTATCTGCGCTGAAAATATTACCTGGAAGGTAGGCAAAAAGGTCATCGTCAATAACGTGTCGCTCAAGGTGGCGCGCGGTGAAACGGTAGGACTGCTTGGCCCTAATGGTTGCGGTAAATCATCGCTTCTGCGCATTCTGGCTGGCCTGCGCCGCCCGGATGCGGGCTGTGTGACGCTGGACGGTCAGGACATTTCCCGCATCGCCAAAAAGCAACTTGCGCGCCGGGTGGCCTTCGTTGAACAGCACGGTATGACCGATGCCAATATGCGCGTTCGCGATGTCGTCAAACTCGGTCGTATCCCGCATCACTCCCCGTTCTCGAACTGGAGCAAGCAGGATGACGAGACCGTTACCGCCGCCCTGCAGCGGGTGGATATGCTGGAAAAAAGCGATCAGGGCTGGCTGAGCCTCTCCGGCGGGGAGCGCCAGCGCGTGCATATCGCCAGGGCGCTGGCGCAGACGCCTACAGAAATTTTGCTGGATGAACCGACCAACCACCTGGACATTCACCATCAGATGCAGCTGATGCACCTGATAAGCGACCTGCCGGTGACCAGCATTGTGGCTATTCACGATCTCAACCATGCATCGATGTTCTGCGATTCGCTGATTGTGATGCAGCAGGGGCAAATCGTGGCCACCGGAACGCCGCAGGAGATCCTCTCTGAGGCGTTGCTCTGGGACGTTTTTCGGGTCAAAACCAAAATCGAGATCTCGCCGTTCCATGGCAAAAAGCACATTCACTTTATCGTTTAAGCGCCCGTAACATGATGCCCCTGCGCCCTGCCACAACGCTCTGGCCGCCCGTCTTACTGGGCAGCCAGTTTGTGTTTAACATCGGTTTTTACGCGGTCGTTCCCTTCCTGGCGATCTTTTTGCGCGACGACATGCTGCTTTCCGGCGGCCTTATCGGGCTGATTCTGGGGCTGCGTACCTTTTCGCAGCAGGGGATGTTCATCGTCGGCGGTGCGCTCTCAGACCGCTTTGGTGCCAAAATCATTATCCTCTGCGGCTGCGTCATCCGCATTGCGGGTTATCTGCTGCTGGCATTTGGACACGCGCTCTGGCCCATCATCCTTGGCGCCTGTCTGACTGGTATTGGCGGCGCGTTGTTCTCTCCCTCCATCGAAGCGCTGCTGGCCAGGGCGGGTACGCATAGCGAGACTAAAGGTCAACGCAGCCGTGCAGAGTGGTTTGCGCTGTTTGCCGTCTGCGGTGAACTCGGCGCGGTGCTGGGCCCGGTTGTCGGGGCGTTGCTCACGGGGCTGGGGTTTCGCCAGGTGGCGCTGGCGGGGGCGGGGGTCTTCGTCGTCGCGCTGATTGTGCTCTACTTCTGCCTTCCGGCTGCGCAACACAGCAAGCAGGCACTCAATATTGTTCCCTGGTGGACAACCTTCCGTCAGCCGCGCTTTGTCGCCTTTATCATCGCCTACAGCTCGTGGCTGTTGAGCTACAACCAGCTCTATCTGGCGCTGCCCGTAGAGATCCAGCGTGCCGGTGGTAACGAGAAAGATCTCGGCCCCCTGTTTATGCTGGCCTCTGTGCTGATCATCACCTTGCAGCTTCCGCTGGCCCGCTTTGCGCGACGCGTGGGTGCGGTGAGAATTTTGCCGGTGGGCTTTTTGCTGCTCTCGGCATCCTTTGCGAGCGTGGCGGTGTTCGCCCCGACGGTGCCGCCGGAAGGCTGGCTGCGCTTGCTGCCGTCGGTATGTTTTGTGGCGCTATTAACGCTTGGGCAAATGCTGCTGGTGCCCTCGGCGAAAGATCTGGTTCCTCGTTTTGCGGAGGAATCGACGCTTGGCGCGCACTACGGCGCACTCGCCACCGCAGGCGGTGTTGCGGTGCTGCTGGGGAATTTGCTGTTTGGCAGTCTGCTGGATCGTGCGCTTGTCCCTTCGCCGCAGGCGATGTCCCCCTGGCTGCTGCTGGCCCTGTTCCCGCTATGCAGCGCGATCGCCATGAAGATCATTTGTCGCCCTTTCACACGCTGAGACGGTTACTTTTTCGGGCGATACTTTTCCGGTAATTCCGGTACCGGGCGACGATCGTCAAGCAGATGGCGTAACGTCAGGATGGGGTGACGCCACAGCATGCGGGGCCCCGCCCAGCGCATAATCTGCTTCATCTCTTCACGCCGGGCGGGCTGATAGCAGTGTACCGGACACTGTTTACAGGCCGGTTTTTCCTCACCAAAGACGCACTTATCCAGACGCTTATCCGCATAGGCATTCAGCGCCTGATAATGTCCCTCTTCCTGAGAAGCCTCCGGGCACTGCTTTTCATACAGAGCGATCATTCTGGCGATCGTCTTTTTTTCCCGTGAAATACGTTTACCAGACATAGCGGCTCACCGACCAAAAACATGCATTAATAATACTCCTTTATCTGCCACTTTTCAGTCGTTGCATTTCGTTTTCTGAAGCCGCCTTCCACTATTAAGCCCACCCCCACCCTTTTTTACTGGTATTTTATACAGGCATTAACAACACGCGTCGCTCATCGTTACGGAGGCTATATGCAAGAGATCGCCACGACCAAACACTATCGCCACTTAAAAGTCGGTTATTTCAGAAAGCGTCACGAAGACCGGAAGACCAAAATCCCGCGACGTTACAGCGTACATGCGGCGTTGAGCTTAAAAGGCGACTGGCTGGAGCAGGCAGGGTTTACTACCCACTCTCAGGTCAGGGTGGGGGTTGAACAGGGGAAAATTGTCATCGAACTACTGAAAGAAGATCTCAGCGAGAGCAGAAGAAAATAGGACGCTTACCGACGGTAAATAGAAACCCTCTGGGCCCTTGTTTCAGAATGGTATAGTTCAATTTATGGTTCGGATAAATAAAGAAATCAGGCAACACGTCGCCGAGCACATTATCCGGCAGGGAGTCTTCATTAACCTCATGGATCTTCACGGAGGTAAACTGGAAAGAGTCTTTGTTTTCGGTCCAGATATAAGACACATCCCGGCGGATAGAGGCTATCGCCTTCTCATTTTTAAAATATGTCCCGCTTAGCGCGATGACCCCGGTCTGCTTTTGCATGGTGTACATAAAATCCAGCGTCAGGTTTGCGCGGGCATCTTCATGGTAAACAACAACAGAAACTGAACAGGCTTCCGTATTTTGTTTTTTTTCTAAGTGATAATGATAAAGCCAGGACGTCAGCGCCCCAACGGCAAACAGGACGAGACACAGGATGGCAGTAGACTTTTTAGTCACTGATTGTACCCCCTAAAATAAAGCGTAACGCATCCTGCATCTTCTTCTTGCTCATACGGTTTTCTGCAAATGAGTACAGAAAGTGCCGGAGCCGTGCTGGATGAAGAGAAGTAGGCCCAGGGGTATTTTTTACAATCAAGCCCTGTTCGCATGATAATTTGCTTATAACGCGTGAAGTTACCCCTGCTTTTAATATCATCGTTTCGTGAGAAAAAATGGCAGCCATTTTCCGTACTGCTTATGGTGTAGTCTTTAAAAAAGTCTTTTCTGGAATAGTCATGGACCGCCAGATGAAGAATAAAATAGCCCAGCCCAAAAGAGAGGGCCATAAAAAGCAGTGGAAGATAGCGACGATAGTGATGACGCGGGGTCTTATCTTTCACCTGAACGGCAGCAGTTTCCGCAATCACCTCTTTCGAGCCGCTGACAGGCTGGGCTTCTGCTATCGCGCTTTCTGATTCTGTTACGTCGTTTTCAATTCGGCTGACCTTAACTTCTTTTTTAATCTGGAACCCTTTTCTGGGTACCGTGGCAACCAGCGTGTCGTCAGTCTCTCCCGTCGTGCGCAGCCCACGCCGGATAATGGAGATATTCTGATAAAGGGTATTGGCCGGAACTAACATTCCGTCTTCACCCCAAACTTTAGTGAAGAAATCCCTTTGATTAACCACTTCCGGGGCGGACTCAAGCAGAAGAACCAGACAACGACTGGCTGGCGTGGTCAGAATGACGCTCAACTCCGGTCGGGTCATAGAGACAAGTAAGTTTTTCTCTGGACAAAATTTAATATTATCGTTAATTATCCAGAACATATGAGACTCACTATGCAATAAACAGAATCAGAAAACTGTTGCCAGAGTTAGCAAGTATACTCTGCGAATATTCCTTGTCAAAGCAGTAAGTTATGGTGTTTGTTCAGCAGTAACACCGAAATAAAATAATGTCAGCATAATAGAATATTATCCCCACATCGAAGACAAATACGTTTCTGAAACAGAAAAAAAGGATGACGTTATATTCTGACGCCTTTATTCCCGTTTACGTTTAATACGCAAGGAATATCGCGCGGTGTTCCTTTAGCGTTACCGGTGATCTTGACCCGCCATTTCCGGACAGCTTTTGTATCTTAAGTTAACGATGCCCGCTGCCGCCGGTATTCTCTCGGAGAGTGA
>NZ_LOMM01000026.1:0-55861 GCF_001605945.1 Enterobacter sp. SENG-6 | reverse complement strand
GATGCGCCTGTTAGGGCGCGGCTGGTAACAGAGCCTTACAGGCGCATTTGAAAAACCTCCGGCTATGCCGGAGGATACTTATTATCACGCCGTCAGCCAAACCAGACGGAAGCAGAAATCGCCGGCAGGGAGAGGATCCCCTCCTGCACGCTCCCTTTCCCCTCTTTTAGCTGCCACGCGCTCACGTTAAGCAGCGGAGAGTCATCCAGCACCACTTCGCACGCCTCGCCCCGGTTCATGGCTACCAGCACGCGCTGCTGGTTATAGACGCGGACAAACACCACCACGTTGTCGTGGGCATAAACCACCTGACAACCGCCGTAGCGCAGCGCCTGGCTCTGCTTACGCAGCTTCGCCAGACGCTGGTACAGACTGAACAGCGCTTTGTCCTGCTTCGCCGGATCCCATGGGAAGGTTTTGCGGCAGAACGGATCGTTGTTCCCGTCCAGCCCCACCTCATCGCCGTAATAGATGCACGGCACGCCCGGCCAGGTAAAGAGCCAGGTCACCGCCAGCGGCAGGCGCGCGACATCCTTACCGAGCAGGGATTTAAATCGCGCGGTGTCATGGCTGTCCAGCTGGTTAAACATCCGTAACTGCTGCTGATGCGAAAGACTGGCGCGGTAGTTATCCATCCATGCCATGCAGGTTTCCGCATCAATATGCTGCGGATCGTAGGAAATATCGGTGTTAGCAAGGAATCCCCACAGCGGGAAGGTAAAACCGCGATAGTTCATTGCCGCATCTTCCGCGTCCGCCTGCAGCCACTGGCGCGCGTCGCCAAAATGTTCGCCAAACACGAACGCCTCGGGCTGCGCGGCTTTTGCTGCACGGGTGATCCCGGCGACGTGCTGAAGATTATTACGCGCCCCGCCCGCTTCACCGAGCATATGCACCACGTCAAGACGCCAGCCATCCATATTCCATGGCTCACTCAACCAGTGGCGCACAATGCTGTTTTCACCGCCGTAAATCTCGTTCACCAGCGTTGCGGACTGGAAATCCAGCTTCGGCAGGCTCGGATAGCCCAGCCAGTCCAGCGCGCGCCCCTCCTCGTTGAAGCTGTACCAGTCGCGCTGGGGTGAATCCGGGTTATGGCACGCCCCGCCCATCGACTGGTTATGACGGTCAAACCACGCGTGTGAGTCGCCGCTGTGGTTAAACACGCCATCCAGAATCAGACGCATGCCCTCTTTTTGCGTATTTTTACGCAGACGAAGCAGCGCGTCATCACCGCCAAACTGCGGGTCAACGTGGCGATAATCGGCGGTATCGTATTTATGCACGCTCGGTGCTTTAAACACCGGGTTAAGGTACAGCGCCGTCACGCCCAGCTTCTTCAGATACGGTAGCTTTTCGCTGATGCCGTCAAGATCGCCGCCGTAGAACGTCGAGCCGCCCGCCTGCGCGGTTAACGGCTCATCCCATTCTTTCAGGATAATGTCGTGTCCTGCAGCGTGGTGGTAATAAACTTTATCCTGCCCGGCGGTGCGCGTTTCGCTGCGCGCAAAGCGATCCGGGAAGATCTGATAAAAGACCTGATCGTTAACCCACTGCGGGCCAGCGTCCGGGTAATCGACGGCAAACTGCTCCAGCCGCGCCGGAGGAAAACGGCTAAATCCCTGCGGGGTAAACCACAGCTGGCGGTTATTCCAGAGCAGCTTAAAGCTATAGCGTCGGCGCGGCTGGCCGCTGCGCAAGTCGATGTTTGCCCGCCATGCCGTTACGCCAGGCTGCGGCTGGCTGCGCTGCTTGTGCATTTTCAGCGTGGTTTCTTCATTATCGACTTCAGCGCGTAGCGTCACGCGTTCAGGCTGATTTTCCCCCGCCAGCCAGAGCGTAATCACAAGGTTGTCTTTGTTTTGCTTAACAAATGGGGCAACCGGAAGGTGCCAGGCGTTTAACATCACGAATCCCCTTTGATGAAATTGACGTCACCTTGCCACAGGGTGATTAAGGTTAGCTCACCATGACGTGATTTATTGGGGGAGGAGAAAGGAGGAGGAGACAAAATTCCCTCTCCCACAGGGAGAGGGCATAAAATATTACTGCGCCTGCGCCAGCTGACGGTCGCGGCGGCATTTAAACACCCAACCCAACAGCAGCAGCACGATCCACGCACAGCCCACGTAGAGGGAAATACGGGTATCAGGATGGTAGCCAATCAGGCCGATGATAAACACCAGGAAGATCAGCCCAACGACGGTCGTCGCTACCCCGCCTGGCACTTTAAACTTCAGCGCTTTTGCCTCCTCAGGGGACAGACGGCGGCGGAACGCAATCTGTGACAGCAGGATCATGATCCACACCCACACGGTCGCGAAGGTCGCCAGAGAAGCGATCACCAGGAAGACGTTTTCCGGCATGATGTAGTTCAGGTAGACCGACAGCAGCAGCGCAACGGTCATCACCATAACCGTCACCCACGGCGTGCCGCGACGGGAGGTTTTGGCAAAGACCTTTGGCGCACTGCCCTGCTCTGCCATGCCGTGCAGCATGCGGCCCACGCCAAAGACGTCACTGTTGATCGCTGAAAGCGACGCGGTCAGGACCACAAAGTTCAGGATGCTGGCCGCAAAGGCGATGCCCATATGCTGGAAGGTCAGCACAAACGGGCTACCGTTGGTCCCCACCTGGTTCCACGGATAGATAGACATAATGACGAACAGCGTACCCACATAGAACACCAGAATACGCATCGGCACCGAGTTGATGGCGCGTGGAATGGATTTCTCCGGGTCTTTGGCTTCCCCGGCGGTAATCCCGATGATCTCAATCCCGCCGTAGGCGAACATCACCATCTGGAGCGACATCACCATGCCGAGCCAGCCGTTGCTGAAGAAGCCACCGTTGCTCCAGAGGTTATGAATACCGGTTGGCTGGCCCCCGTTACCGATCCCCCAGATGATGATGCCGAAACCGGCCACAATCATGATGATGATGGTGGCAACCTTGAAGAAGGAGAACCAGAACTCCAGCTCACCGAAGACCTTCACGCTCATCAGGTTGACGGCGCAGATAATCAGCACCACGCTCAACACCCAAATCCAGTGTGGTACCGCCGGGAACCAGACGCCCATGTAGATGCCAAAGGCGGTGACGTCGGCAATGGCCACAATCAGAATTTCGAAGCAGTAGGTCCAGCCGGTGATAAACCCGGCCAGCGGGCCTAAATTCTCCTGCGCATAGCGCGAGAATGAACTGGCTGAAGGGTTATGAACCGACATCTCTCCCAGCGCACGCATGATGATATACGCCGCCACGCCGCCGATGATGTAGGCCAGCAGAACGCTTGGACCGGCCATTTTGATGGCATCTGCCGAGCCATAAAAAAGACCGGTACCGATAGCGGAGCCGAGCGCCATAAATCGAATGTGGCGCGTGCTCAGCCCACGTTTGAGTTTGTTAGTGCTTTCCATTTAAATCTTGCCATTCAACACGAAAAAAACAAAAAACCACGGGGCCTTAAGCCCCGTGGTTAAACAGTTTGTTGCCGTTGATTAATGGGCGTTCGATGTAACCTGACGCCCTGCAGCACGGTCCCAGATAATGGCCAGAACCAGTGCAACAACGGTAGGCATCAGCCAGGCCAGACCTTGCTCAGACAGCGGCAGACGCTGTGTCCAGGCTGGCAGGATGTGAGCAAACGCTGATGCTTTAATCCCGTCAAGGATACCAAAAATCAGGCTGATAAACATGGCTGGCGCAATAATTCGCGAGGAGTTGTTCCACCACGGGCGCGTAAAGCTCAACACCACCAGCACGATACACGGCGGATAGATGGCCGTCAGCACCGGAATGGAGACCTGAATCAGGTGGCTCAGACCGAGGTTAGACACCGCCATGGAGAAGATGCCGAGGATGAATACCAGCGTGCGGTAAGAGAGCGGCAGATACTGCGCAAAGAACTCCGCACAGGCACAGGTCAGGCCAACCGCCGTCACCAGACAGGCCAGGAAGATCAGGGCCGCCAGCAGCATGCTGCCCGCACCGCCAAAGGTGTGCTGAACGTAAGCGTGCAGAATTGCCGCACCATTCGCGTTCTGATCGACCAGCGTGGCGCTATCGGAACCCAGGCGGAACAGCGCCAGATAGAGCAGCGTCAGGCCCACACCGGCCATCAGACCAGCCCAGATGGTATAGCGGGTCAGCAGACGCGCTTCGGTTACGCCACGAGAACGGGCAGCGTTCACGATAACGATACCAAACACCATCGCGCCCAGCGTATCCATGGTCAGATAGCCGTTCACAAATCCGTTAGAGAAGGCCGCGTTTTGATAGGCATCCATCGCGCTGCTGATAGGACCCGCAGGCCAGATAATGGCCGCAACCGCCAGCACGATCAGCGCGATAATTTTAAGTGGAGCCAGGAAGTTACCCACGGTATCCAGCAGTTTGCCCGGATAGAGGGAGACCAGAATCACAATAGCGAAGTAAACCAGACTGTAGATAAACAGCGGCATCGCACCGTCACCGGTCAGTGGCGCAATCCCCACTTCGAAGGAGACTGTCGCGGTACGCGGGGTCGCAAACAGCGGGCCAACGGCCAGATAACACACCGTTGCCAGCAGAACGCCAGCCACTTTGCCAATTGGGGTGCTGAGGCTATCAACGCCGCCGCCAACTTTCGCCAGCGCAACCACGGTCAACACCGGCAGGCCCACGGCAGTGATCAGGAAACCAAATGCTGCTGTCCAGACGTGTTCACCCGCCTGTAAGCCAACCATTGGAGGAAAAATGATGTTGCCTGCGCCAACGAACAGCGCAAATGTCATAAAGCCCAGCGCGATGATGTCACGCGATTTTAAGTGATGGGTCATAAAACCTTACTGCCTGTGGATGTGGTGTTGAATATATTGAGATTTTCGCCATCCCCAATGGGACGATACAGCGGAAATTTTGCTCAATTTCAGCGGGATATGCTCCCGTCCTGGCGTGGAGAAGAATAGTTTTTCGATTTACCACGCAAATACAGTCGGTCTGACAGTATCTGGGGGGCAATTTAAACGCTTATAACGTTTAAAGGCAAGGAGGGATCGTAAAACCAGAACAATATGCCAGCATGAAAATACCAACCAGAATAATTCGCTAATATCATGAAAAAGCCATGGCTAATCATGCGAACAAAAAAGCACCAGCCGTATAAAATTCATTCGCGTTTCGCTTTACTGCAAAGCAAACGGGCCAGCAATAGCTGGCCCGTGGAAAGGTAAAATGACACACCCGCCGTCAGGCGATCTTTTTGGCAATTAATCGTTCCGGTATAACGAAACTGAAACGGGTGCCTTTGCCCAGCGTGCTTTGAATATCGAGGCGGCTTTCATGGTGATTCACCGCGTGCTTCACAATGGCCAGCCCCAGCCCGCTTCCCCCCGTCTGCCGGGAACGGGCTTTATCTACCCGGTAAAACCGCTCGGTCAGACGTGGAAGATGCTCAGGCGCAATGCCCGGCCCGTTATCCTCGACGCTAAACTCGGCACCCGTTGGTGTCTGCTGCCAGCGCACCATAATATCCGTTCCTTCCGGGGTATGATTAACCGCGTTATAGACCAGGTTAGAGATAGCACTCCGCAGTTCATCCTCGCTCCCGAGCACCTTCAGATTGTTATCGACGTCAAAGGTCAGATGATGTTTTTTATGGCTTAAGGTTTGCGCTTCGCGCTCCACTACCCGCAGCATCATCGGTACGTCGATAGTGTCATTTAAGGCAAGCGTCGGGGCCGCCTCAATCTTCGACAGCGTCAGCAGCTGTTTCACCAGCCCTTCCATACGGTGCGTCTGCTCGCGCATGGTATGCAGCGCCTTCTCACGCGGCGCACCTTCAAGCGTCTGCTCCTGCATCATCTCCAGATAGCCCTGCAGCACCGTCAGCGGCGTGCGCAGCTCGTGGCTCACGTTGGCGAAGAAGTTGCGTCGTGCCCCTTCCAGCTGGTGCATCTGGGTGACGTCACGCGCTACCATCAGCCATTGCCGATCGCTGTAGGGCATCACACGTATTTCAAGATGACGGCCATTGTTGAGCTTCAGATTGTGCGGACGCGTGAAATCACGTTTTTTCAGATACTGCGTGAACTCCGGATAACGCAGAAGGTTGAGGATGTTCTGGCCATTATCGTCCGGCCAGCGCAGGCCCAGCAGCTGTTGGGCGAGACCGTTACACCAGAAGATTGTCCCCTCTTCCGTGGTCAGAATCACCGCATCCGGCAGCGATTCCGCACCGCTGCGAAAGCGTTTAATCAGGCTTCCCAGCTCGCGACGGCGCTTTTTATTACGCATCTGCATCTGGTGCAAGCCGTAAAGCAGCGGCTCCCAGCTCCCGCTTCCCGGGGGAGGCGTCATACTTCTGTCAACCCACAGCCACCAGGAGAGGCGCAGTAAGTTCCAGAAATGCCAGATCAGCAGCCCGGTCACAGACGCCAGCAGAAACCACGGCAGGTATCCAAGAAAGGCCCCCAAAATGAAGGCCGGAATACAACATAAGATCAGTTCAAAGACGAGCCTTTTCCATGACAGACGTTCCAGCACGCGTCACACTCCTGTCATTGTTCAGAAACGGGTAGAAAAACGATAACCCGTGCCGCGGACCGTCTGTACCATGCGATCGTGGCCGCTCAGTTCCAGCGCTTTACGCAGGCGGCGGATATGTACGTCAACCGTCCGGTCTTCGACATACACGTTAGTTCCCCAGACGTTATTCAGCAACTGCTCGCGGCTGTAAACACGCTCCGGGTGAGTCATAAAGAAATGCAGGAGTTTGAATTCGGTAGGCCCCATGTCGAGGGGATTTTCGCCCGTCATAACACGGTGTGAGGTAGGATCAAGGCTCAGGCCCTGCATCTCAATGACCTCTTCCACCGCCATCGGTGAAATACGGCGCATCACAGCTTTAATACGGGCAACCAGCTCTTTCGGTGAGAAGGGTTTGGTAATGTAATCATCCGCGCCGGTCTCAAGGCCGCGCACGCGATCTTCCTCTTCACCGCGCGCGGTAAGCATGACAACGGGGATATCGCGGGTCATCGCTTCACGCTTGAGGTGTTTGATAAACTGCAGTCCGGAGCCGCCAGGCAACATCCAGTCAAGCAGGATCAGATCGGGCCAGGGTTCATTCAGCTGGTTCACCGCGCTGTCATAATCTTCCGCTTCAACCGGCTGGAAGCCATTTTGTTCGAGCACGAAGCACACCATTTCACGAATTGGAGCTTCATCTTCTACGACCAGAATACGTCTCGCCATACTTTGCCCTGTCTTATCTTATTTAAGTTACAAGTTTGTAATGCGGCGTCATTATGCGTCAGATTTATGACAGATTTATGAAAAACAGTACCACGTAAAATGGCAAACTGTTGTTTTATTACAGCGGTTATTTTCCAGCTTCTGAAAGTTTATAATCCCCATTCCCTTTTTTTGCCACGGATTCGCTATGCGCATATTACACACCTCGGACTGGCATCTGGGTCAAAACTTTTACAGCAAAAGCCGGGCAGCGGAGCATGAAGCGTTCCTGAACTGGCTGCTGGACACGGCCCGATCGCACGAGGTGGACGCGATTATTGTTGCGGGTGACATTTTCGATACCGGTTCGCCGCCAAGCTATGCGCGTGAGCTCTACAACCGCTTCGTGGTAAATCTGCAACAAACCGGCTGTCATCTGGTGATTGTCGCCGGTAACCACGACTCCGTCGCAACGCTGAATGAATCCCGCGATATCCTGGCCTTCCTTAACACGACCGTGGTAGCCAGCGCCGGTCATGCGCCGCAGATCCTGAAAAAACGTGACGGTACACCGGGAGCGGTGCTGTGTCCGGTGCCCTTCCTGCGCCCACGCGATATCGTGCAAAGCCAGGCGGGGATGTCCGGCGGGGAAAAGCAGCAGCATCTGTTGCAGAGCATCACGGACTATTATCACCAGCAACATACGGATGCCTGCGCCCTGCGCGGCGAACAGGCCATTCCGGTGATTGCCACCGGGCATCTTACTACCGTCGGTGCGAGTAAAAGTGACGCGGTGCGTGACATCTATATTGGTACGCTGGACGCCTTCCCGGCGCAAAATTTCCCGCCAGCGGATTATATCGCGCTCGGGCATATTCACCGGGCGCAGGTCATCGGCGGCTGCGAGCACATTCGCTACTGCGGCTCGCCCATTGCGCTCAGTTTTGATGAGACCGGCAAAGCCAAATGTGTGCACCTGGTGAGCTTTAATGAGGGCAAACTCAGCGCCGTGGAGTCGCTGGAGGTTCCCGTCACCCAACCGCTGGCGGTGCTGAAGGGCGATCTGGCGGCGATTACCGCCCAACTGGAGCAGTGGCGCGGTGTCGAACAAAATCCGCCCATCTGGCTGGATATTGAAATCACGACCGACGACTACCTGCATGATATGCAGCGTAAAATTCAGGCATTGACGGAAGATCTGCCCGTCGAGGTCTTACTGGTTCGCCGCAGCCGCGAACAGCGCGAGAAAATTCTGCTGGGTGCACAGCGTGAAACGCTCAGCGAACTGAGGGTGGAAGAGGTATTTGAACGCCGACTGTCGCAGGAAGAGATTGACGACACCACGCGCGCAAGGCTTAACGAGCTGTTCCTTCATACCCTGCACGCGCTCAGTGATGAGGAAGAAAACGCATGAAAATTCTGAGCCTGCGTCTGAAAAACCTCAACTCCCTTAAGGGCGAGTGGAAAATTGACTTTACCGCCGAGCCGTTTGCCAGCAACGGGCTGTTCGCCATTACCGGCGCGACCGGTGCCGGGAAAACGACCCTGCTCGACGCCATCTGTCTGGCCCTTTACCACGAAACGCCGCGTCTGCAAAAAGTCTCCCAGGCACAAAACGACCTGATGACCCGCGATACCGCCGAGTGCCTGGCCGAGGTGGAGTTTGAGGTAAAAGGCATAGCGTATCGTGCGTTCTGGAGCCAGAACCGCGCGCGCAATCAACCAGACGGAAACCTGCAGGCACCGCGCGTTGAACTGGCGCGTTGTGAAGACGGTAAAATTCTTGCAGATAAAGTGACGGACAAACTGGAGCAAACCGCCGCGCTCACCGGGCTGGATTATAGCCGTTTTACCCGTTCAATGTTGCTCTCCCAGGGGCAGTTTGCCGCCTTCCTCAACGCTAAACCGGGCGATCGCGCCGAACTGCTGGAAGAGCTGACCGGCACCGAGATCTACGGTCAGATCTCAGCCATGGTGTTCGAGAAACATAAGGCCGCCCGTAACGCGCTTGAGATGTGCGAGGCGCAGGCCGCAGGGGTGGTGCTACTGAGCGAAGCGCAACAGCAGCAGTTACAGCAGAGTTTGCAGGCACTTACTGACGAAGAGAAAACCCTGCTGACTCAGCAGCAGAACCAACAGCGCGATTTTCAGTGGCTGACGCGCAACGACGAGCTTATTCGCGAGCAGCAGCGGGTTATGCTCCTGCAACAGCAGGCGCAGCAGGCGCTGACCGACGCCGCGCCTGAGCTGGCCAAGCTCCAGCTTGCGCAGCCCGCCGCCCAGCTTCGCCCCCTGTGGGATAGCCAGCAAGAACAAACCACGCGCCTCGCGCAGACAAAGCAGCGCATTGTCGAAGTAAATACTCGCTTACAGGCCAAAGTCGCGCAGCGCTCACGCATCCGTCATACGGCGCTGCGTACCCATGCGCAACTGCAGAGTGACCTTATGACACAGGCAACATGGCTGGCGGAGCATGAACGTTACCGCGTGTGGGGCCAGGAGATTGCTGGCTGGCGCGCCCATTTTGCGCAGTTGAACCGCGATAAACATCAGATTGCCACGCTTGCAGCCCGTATTGCTGAATTACGTCAGAAGCTCGCCGGGATGCCGGAAAATCCCCTGACGCTGACGGCGGATGACGTGGCAGCGGCAATGGAGCAACAGTCCCGGTCACGTCCTTTACGCCAGCGCCTGACCACGCTTCATGCCCGCTATCAGCCGCTGCAAAAACGGCTGCAAGAGAACGCGGATACCCGGCAAAAAGCGCAGTCCGAGCAGGTAAAACTCAATGAAACGCTGACGCTGCGCCGCCAGCAGTACAAAGAAAAAAACCAGCACTATGTCGATTTGAAAGCGTTGTGTGAAAGCGAAGCGACGATCAAAAAGCTGGAAAGCTATCGCTCGCAGCTTGAGGCCGGAAAACCCTGCCCACTGTGCGGCTCCAGTGAACATCCCGCCATTGAGACGTATCAGGCGCTTGAACTCACCGATAACCAGCGACGCCGGGACGCGCTGGAAAAAGAGGTTGCCGCGCTTAAAGAGGAGGGTCTGCTGGTGCTGGGACAGGTCAATGCCCTGACGCAGCAGATCCAGCGAGCAACAGACGAAGCGCAGGCGCTCTCTCAGGAAGAGCAAGCACTCACTAAAGAGTGGCAGGAGGTCTGCGCCGACCTGAATATCTCATTGAATATTCAGGAAGATATCGCCCCATGGATGAACGAACAGGAACAGTACGAACGTCAGCTCTATCAGCTCAGCCAGCGCCTGACGCTGCAAAACCAGCTTAACGAACAGCAAGCGCAGGAGCGTCAGTACCAGCAGCAGCTGTCGGCTACGCGTCAGGCACTGGAAAACGCCCTGCTCGCGCTGTCGCTGCATGTTCCTGAAGAGGGGGAAGAGACCGCCTGGCTGTACGCCCGGGAAACGGAATTCAACCTGTGGCAGGAAAAACAGACGCAGCATGCTGCGATTCAGGAGCGCATTAATACCCTGAAACCGCTGCTCGACACGCTTCCGGCAGGCGATGACACCGAGGCAGAACCGGCCATTCCTGAGAACTGGCGCGAGATCCATGACGAATGCCTGTCCCTGCAAAGCCAGCTTGCCACCCTGCAGCAGCAGGAGAGTCTGGAAAGCGAGCGGCTACAGCACGCCACAGCGCAATTTGCCACCGCGCTGGCGGCAAGCTGCTTCGCCGATCGCGAGGCCTTTCTCGCCGCGCTGCTGGATGAGGAGACCATCCGCCGTCTTGAACAACGCAAGCAGACGCTGGAGAGCCAGCTTCAGCAGGCAATTGCGCTTAGCGGGCAGGCTGAACAGCAGCTACAGGCCCACCAGCATCAGCGACCGGAAGGGCTGGACGCCGACGCGCAAACCCTGCATGCGCAGCTACAGCAGTTGGCGCAGCAGCTCCGTGAGAACACCACTCATCAGGGGGAGATCCGCCAGCAGCTTAAGCAGGACAGCGATAACCGCCAGCACCAGCTGGCGCTGATGCAGCAAATTGACGAGGCCTCACGTCTGGCCGAGGACTGGGGTTATCTGAATGCGCTGATAGGCTCCAGCACCGGCGACAAGTTCCGTAAATTCGCCCAGGGTCTGACGCTGGATAATCTGGTCTGGCTCGCTAACCAGCAGCTTAACCGCCTGCACGGGCGCTATTTGCTGCAGCGTAAAGTCAGCGACGCACTGGAGCTGGAGGTGGTCGATACCTGGCAGGCCGATGCCGTACGCGATACCCGCACGCTTTCTGGCGGCGAAAGCTTCCTCGTCAGTCTGGCGCTGGCGCTGGCACTTTCCGACCTGGTGAGCCACAAAACGCGAATCGATTCGCTGTTCCTGGATGAAGGTTTCGGCACGCTCGACAGCGAGACGCTGGACACCGCGCTGGATGCGCTCGACGCGCTGAATGCCACCGGGAAAACCATCGGCGTGATAAGCCACGTCGAGGCTATGAAGGAGCGTATTCCGGTGCAAATCAAAGTTAAGAAGATTAATGGACTGGGGTATAGCAGGCTGGATAAGGAGTTTGCGGTGCAGTGAAAGGCGGATCGGCGCGGTCTGGTGCCCTCACCCTGGCCCTCTCCCACAGGGAGAGGGTACAAACATAAAAAACCGCAACGTGCGTTGCTGTTTTGCTTTTATTCCGGCCATAACCACGCTGCGCCGCGCACGCCGCTGGAGTCACCGTGGACGGCTTTGCGGATTGGGGTTTCGCATTCACCGCCGAAGACCCACTGTTTGACGAGAGCAGGCACCGTCGCGTACAGCCGGTCAACGTTGCTCATCCCACCGCCCAGCACAATCACATCAGGATCGAGAATGTTCACCACATGCGCCAGCGATTTCGCCAGGCGCATTTCGTAGCGGCTCAACGCCAGTTCCGCCACGGGATCCTGCTCCTCAACCAGACGCATGATCTCGTTACCCTTAAGCGGCTGACCGCTCAGCCGGTGGTAATCGGTGGCAAAACCGGTGCCGGAGATAAACGTCTCAATACAGCCCTGCTTTCCACAGTAGCACGGTACTTCAGTACGGTATTTAAGTTCGTCTTCATCCATCCATGGCAATGGGTTATGTCCCCACTCGCCTGCCGTACCGTTACCGCCAATATGCGCACGCCCGCCGAACGCCACACCGGCCCCGCAGCCGGTACCGATGATGACAGCAAAAACGGTCTGGGCACCGGCCGCCGCACCGTCAATCGCCTCTGATACCGCCAGACAGTTCGCATCATTTGCCAGACGCACCTCACGCTGCAGACGCGCGCTCAAATCTTTATCAAAAGGCTGGCCATTGAGCCAGGTGGAGTTGGCGTTTTTCACCACCCCGGTATAAGGCGAAATGGACCCGGGAATGCCCATCCCGACGGAGCCGGTCTGTCCTGTCGCCTGCTCTGCCATCTCAACCAGCCGGGCAATCGTCTCGATAGTCTGGTGATAATCGTCGCGCGGCGTGGGCAGGCGGTGACGGAAAAGCTGCTCCCCCTGCTCGCTTAGTGCGATAACTTCAGTTTTGGTGCCGCCCAAATCAATCCCAATACGCACAAGACTCTCCTCATTATTTTGATTATCAACAGAGTAGAAGCACGCTTCCCGATTAGCAATGCAAGCGATGCGACAATTCGTTATCATGCCCGCTGATTTAACGACAAGGCCGTGGAAATTATCATGCTGTGGTTCAAAAATTTGATGGTTTACCGTCTCAGCCGCGACGTTTCGCTGCGTGCAGAAGAGATGGAAAAACAGTTAGCCGCTTATACCTTTTCCCCTTGCGGAAGCCAGGATATGGCAAAAACCGGTTGGGTTCCGCCAATGGGTTCACAAAGCGATGCCCTGACCCACGCCAGCAGCACGGGTCAAATCATCGTTTGCGCCCGTAAAGAAGAGAAAATCCTGCCCACGCCGGTGGTGAAGCAAGCGCTGGAAGCGAAAATTTTTAAGCTTGAAGCCGAACAGGGCCGCAAGCTGAAAAAGACCGAAAAAGATTCCCTGAAAGACGAAGTGTTGCACTCCCTGCTGCCGCGCGCGTTTAGCCGCTTCAGCCAGACCATGATGTGGATCGATACCGTCAACGGGCTGATCATGGTGGACTGCGCCAGCGCCAAAAAAGCGGAAGATACGCTGGCCCTGCTGCGTAAGAGCATCGGCTCTTTGCCGGTGGTTCCACTGGCGCTGGAAACGCCTATCGAGTTAACCCTGACCGAATGGGTTCGCAGCGGCACGGCGGCGCAAGGGTTCCAGATCCTCGATGAAGCCGAACTGAAAGCCCTGCTTGAGGATGGCGGTGTCATTCGTGCGAAAAAGCAGGATCTGGTGAGCGATGAGATCGCCGTCCACATTGAAGCAGGCAAAGTGGTCACTAAACTGGCGCTCGACTGGCAGCAGCGTATTCAGTTTGTGATGTGTGACGATGGCTCTGTTAAGCGCCTGAAGTTCTGCGATGAACTGCGCGATCAGAACGAAGATATCGATCGTGAAGATTACGCCCAGCGCTTTGATGCGGACTTTATCCTGATGACCGGCGAGCTGGCCGCGTTGATTCAAAATCTGGTAGAAGGCCTCGGCGGCGAAGCGCAGAGATAATTTCGTCTCAACCTGACCCTCTCCCCAACGGGGAGAGGGAAGAAGATTATTTCAGATAACGGCACAGATAAGAGGTCGGTTCAGCAACCTGCAGATGGAACTCACTGTGGCCAGGGACGTTGAAAACTTCGCCGGCAGAGTAAACTTTCCATTCCGTTTCACCCGGCAGTAAGACGTTAAGCGCACCACTTACCACCGTCATCTCTTCAGCTTCGGCCGTACCAAAGGTGTATTCCCCTTCAGCCATCACGCCGACACTGGCGCGGCCAGTGCTGCTGCTGGTAAAACCAATGGATTTCACTTTACCGGAAAAGTATTCGTTACTTTGAAGCATGAACTGGCCCTTATATTTTTAGATAAAAATTCACTATAGGGGCCATGCTCATGACCTGTCACGCAAAATCATCAGGTAAGGAGTTCTGAGGCCAGACGCGCCATCAGAACGTTCGACAACAGTACCGGCACATCCAGCGCTTTTTGCAGTAGATCGCGGTGATGCTGGTGGAACCCCAGGCAGTCGAGGATCAATACATCAGCCCCGCGCTCCAGTAACTCCTTCCCGGCCGCAATGAGTTTGGCCTCACTGTCCCAGAAGGGATTGGCCAGCGCATACAGGGGCGTTTTTTCAAGCACGTGCCATTTTGCTTCCTGGTTGTCCATGAGTTCTTCAATGGGCACAATCACCCCCACCTGGTGTCCGTCCACAATGGATGCCACCAGCGGCGGAATGATTCGCATCGGCTCGAGTAAAATCGCATTACGCGCCATGAGCCCCTTAATGGGAGCAGTACTCATCAGCAAAATAACGTCATACTCTTGATTATCGAGCACTTCTATTACTGCCTGCAGCGAGCGCTCAATTTTCTGTCGCGAAACATGCGCCAGTTTACCGTCGCTTAATAACGTCGCCAGGGGATCCTCCCCCGCCTCTACAGCGTAGTCCTCCATGACCTCTTCCCGGCTCATCTTCCCCAGCAGGCTGAGATGCGTGATCTGTTGTTCAGATACATGCTCGGTTAAGAGCGGTAACACTTCGCTTACAGGGACCACACCAATAGTGATGATCGCCAACGTTGCCTTCATCGTCTTCGCCTTCCATTACTACAAAAACTTATTACACAGGTACAGGCTCACTACGCTGCACAGTTCGTTTTTTCAACAAAACAGCACCAAGCGTAGCAGGTGATCTCCATCCCGAAATGTAAAGATCACCTGCCGGTAGCGGAGCTACCTGTAATAACTAAATATTAACTCCTGCTTAACATTAGCGATGAGTAAAAAGTGTGATTCAGGCACGGTATTGGAGCGTTTAGGAAAACATCTATGACTTATCGGGATCTTCGTAGCGCCGTTTCGCATCCAGCGCTTCCTGTTCAGTCTCATGTTCACTGATGAGAGAGTCGGGTTTAGGGTGATCGGCACGCAGTTGATACCAGGTCACGGTTTGATCGCCATTGCCTTTTTCAACGGTAACAATACGTGCTTCACGCGGATAGGGAGGTCTGGTTGGCATAGCTCATCCTTTTTTTATGTCAGAGCTATAAGTATAGACGGCGGTTAGCTGGCACAAGCCAAACGCAGGGCGGTAATAATCTGAATCACAACCTCTTCGGGCGACGCGGAAGCATCCACCACGTGATGTGCCGCTTCGCGGTATAACACATCGCGCTCCGCCAGCACTTCGCTCACCTCTTCGCTGAGCGGTCTGGAGGTCAGCGCAGGGCGTTGCCCCTCTTCCGGAAACGCTTCCAGACGCCCCACCAGCGCAGCCACGGGTGCACAGAGATAAATCACTATCCCTTTTTCACGCATAAAGCGGCGGTTATATTCCGCCAGAATAATTCCGCCGCCTGTGGCAATTACCGCATCGGGTGCCGTTACCGCTTCCAGCGCGGCCGTTTCACGGCAGCGAAAGCTCTCCCAGCCCTCTTTTTCGACGATATCCGCGATGGTTTGTCCGGCCTGAGTCTGCAGCCAGTGGTCGGTATCAACAAAATGACGTTGACAGGCACGCGCCAGCTCCAGGCCAACGGTGGTTTTCCCACAGCCGCGGGGGCCAACTAAAAAGATGGGTTGGGTCATAACCAGGTGTTTCCCCTTGATGCCGGATGGCTGAAGAGTGTAAAGAAATAATTGCAGAAGATGTTGCGTTTACTTTACTGCAAAGCGGTACGGAATGACAACCCTGTCACTGCCATACTGTACCACATATTGACAATGATTATCATTTAGCAGTGCGACGTTTCACTTCCAGCAGCCACTTATCCAGCTCTGCGGCAAACTGCTGGCGGTCACGTTGAGATAAACTGTCTGGCCCGCCGGTCTGCACACCGCTGGCGCGAAGCGTATCCATGAAATCACGCATGGTCAGTTTTTCCCGGATGGTTGCTGGTGAGTAACGCTCCCCGCGCGGGTTCAGCGCTGCGGCGCCCTTTTCCAGTACCTCTGCGGCCAAAGGAATATCCGCCGTGATCACCAGATCTTCCGCGCTGCACAGCCGTACGATCTCGTTATCCGCCACATCAAAACCGGCAGGAACCCGCAACGCACGAATGAATCGGGAAGGCGGTACGCGGATATTCTGGTTTGCCACCAGCGTAAGCGGCATCTGAACACGCTCGGCAGCGCGGAACAAAATCTCTTTAATCACATTCGGACATGCGTCCGCATCAACCCAAATCGCCATAATGTCTCCCCTATTGATACTGGCGACTATTGTCGCCTGCATTTCGTTGTTAAGCTATCAATCAGAGAAAACAACGCATAACGACGGAGAAACGTGATGGATAAGAAAATCGGGTTTATTGGCTGCGGTAACATGGGCAAAGCCATCCTGGGTGGCCTGATCGCCAGCGGGCAGGTCCTGCCGGGTCAGATTTGGGTCTATACACCATCACCGGATAAAGTCGCGGCGTTACGTGATGAGTATGGTATTAACGCAGCCGAAAGCGCGCAGGAAGTGGCCCAGGTCGCCGATATCGTCTTTGGGGCGGTTAAACCGAATATCATGATCAAAGTCCTGAGCGAGATCACCTCCAGCCTGAATAAAGACACGCTGGTGGTGTCGATTGCCGCAGGCGTGACGCTCGATCAGCTGGCCCGTGCACTGGGTCATGACCGTAAAATTGTTCGCGCAATGCCCAATACCCCTTCACTGGTCAATGCCGGGATGACCTCCATCACCCCTAATGCGCTGGTGACCACGGAAGATGTGGCCGATGTGCTGAACATTTTCCGCTGCTTCGGCGAAGCGGAAGTGATTGCCGAGTCGATGATCCATCCGGTTGTGGGCGTGAGTGGCTCTGCTCCTGCGTATGTCTTCATGTTCCTGGAAGCGATGGCGGATGCTGCGGTGCTTGGCGGTATGCCACGTGCGCAGGCCTATAAATTTGCCGCACAGGCGGTGATGGGCTCAGCCAAAATGGTGCTGGAAACCGGTAAGCATCCAGGGGAACTGAAAGATATGGTCTGCTCGCCTGGCGGTACCACCATCGAAGCGGTGCGGGTGCTGGAAGAGCGCGGATTCCGTGCGGCGGTCATTGAAGCGATGGCGAAATGCATGGAAAAGTCAGAGAAGCTGAGTAAGTCCTGACCAAACTAAGCCGGATGTCAGGCGGCCACCTCGGTACGTCCGCGTCCGGCATTTTTGGCTTTATAAAGCGCGATATCTGCCGCTTTTAACCACTCGCGGTAGTGGGCAAACTGTGTTCCCCATGGCGCAACCCCCACGCTGATGCGAAGCCGTTCGTTCGGGGCACAGGGTAACGACAGTTTTTTTAGCCGCTCGTGGACGCGGGACATCGCCGCAATTGCACTTTCTGCCGGGGTCCCGGACATGATGATCGCGAACTCATCGCCACCGAAACGGCCAATATAATCCCCGGCCCGCAGCGTCATCTGCAGTTGACGAGTGATAGCAATGATCGCTTCATCGCCCACATCATGTCCCCAGGTATCATTGATGCTCTTGAAGTGATCGATATCGATAAGCAGGATCGTGGTTTGACAATGATCCCGTCGGCACTTTTCATACTCCATCCGCAGCAACGTTTCCCAGTGGCGCCGGTTATAAACGCCCGTCATGCCATCGCGGGTACTCATCAGCTCAAGTCTTCGCTTATTTTCCGCCAGGCGAATGGCCGTCTGATGGCTCACCCAGGCAAAGAGTATTGGGTAGATCATCAAGACAGGCAGCGTCAGCCACCACTCCAGCGCTCCGGAAGAGAGCACCACAACATTTCCGGTTAGCTTCAGCGTCACGACAGCGGATAACGTGGTTATGGCAATGCCTGCGAGAAACAGGCGACAGCCGCCGGATCCCATCATATTCATGCCCATCATCATAACCAGCGCAGCCGATGGCAGAGCGTTCACGCCCATCAGGCCAATCCAGATCCCGGCAAAAATAGCGTCGATCTTCAGATTGAAGATTTCACATTGATAAGGTTGAGATGAACGGCAGGTGAACTGCCAGGCAAGATGCGGCCAGATAAAAACCCAGCTCACCAGTAATAACCACCAGCCGCCGGGCAGAAAATGCGTGACCAGAACGCCGGCAACAGGAAAAAACATCGCCGCCAGACCCACAATCCGCCCCAGCCGGACGCGCCGGGCAAAGCGTATGCCGGTACGGTGCGCGTCATCCTGAGAAAGGTTTTGAAGCCACTCTTCCCCGATACGCTCTTTATTGTAAAAGTTTTCGTCGTTCATCATATTTTGGGAATATTCTGAAACATTTTCCCAAATTATAGAGAGGGGGGATGCGGAGAAAGTATGAAATTTCGGGTGAGTCACCGTAAGGACTCACCCGATAGGACTATGCCTGTTTCTTCAGACAACCACTCATAAACTTGCTGCGATCGTCGCCTTTCAGCATTTGTTGCGTGGCCTGAGCGTTACATTCACGCATTTTTTGCTGCTGCGGCGTCAGGCTTTTTTCATCTGGTTTGGATGCACCATTTTTGAGGCAATCGCTCATATATGTCTTACGGACATCCCCTTTCAGCGCTTTTGCTGTCGCCTGTTGGTTGCAGGTTGTCATACGCTGCTGTTGAGGTGTTAAGGTTTTCTCTTCCGCATGCGCTGAGGCGATCAGGCACAGGCCGGAAAACAGGGTAACCAGTATTGTTGTTTTCATTGCACCATCCTTTATGTGAAGTTCCACATTAAGTCTGGTTCGTTGCGGGAAAAAAACCACCCTGCGACAATGATTTTCTTCGGGTTTATGGATTATTTCATCTCTGGCGCGGCACGCTGTTCATTACCCGGTTTCGCCTGACGCGTTAGGGTATTTAATAGCGAGAGGCATGAGATGAAATAGAGGCTCTGTTTAAATTCTTTTCTCCCAGTGCGAAGGCCAAAAATAAAAACAGAGCGACGACAGGCATCCTGCATGACCATTCTATGACAGGCCATTCTCTTTCAGCAGGCTAGCTGCGAGGATGCCTTAATAGCTTCTTTACGTATTGCTGAAGCATCTCCGCGTCTTCAGCGGGGACCAGCGAATCGGGACGAGCCTTGTCCAGCGCGCTTTCTACATTATCGATTAACGCCTGTTGCTGCGGTTGTGTCATTTGTCGGAGCAACGCCGTAACGACAATTTCCAGCGCCTCGACCTGGGCGACCAGTTCTTTTGACTCTTCTTCCTTTTGTGCAAGCTTGACCAGCAACTCAGCAATGAGATTTTTCATCGTGCTATTTCCTTATGCGTTTTTTCTGAACTTAGCATTCAGAATGAATAATGCAAAGAGGAGAAAAGTATTATCTTATGCAAAAGTGATGCTGCTGCCAAAATAAAGATGAATGGCAAGCAGCGAAACGTTTTTCTCTTTAGAAAAAGCCGCATTTAGTTATATAAAAATGCGGCAACCATAAGAATATATAATACATTACGTCAGAAAATTAACGCGCTGCTCTCGCCTGCTCTAATTGGCGACGGCGTCTCAGCGCAATCGCCAGCTGGATAATATTGATCAACACCACAATCGCCGTGGCCGCAAATACCCAACGAAAACCGGCCATCGCCGAAACGGATGCGCCAATAAGCGGACCGGCAACATTACCTAAATACATAAATGACTGGTTATAGCCAAAAATACGCCCTGTCACCTGGTCACTTGAATATTTCACCAGCAAGGTCTGCACCGCAGGTAACATGGCGCCATCGGCAAAGCCGAGCAGGAATCGCAGCACGCCGAGCTGAAGCGGTGAGGTGACGAACGACATCGCAAAAAAGAGTACCACGGCAAAAATCAGCGTGGCCATCAGGATACGCGCCGTACCGATCCTGTCGCCCAGTTTTCCCAGCCGCGGCGCAGAGATTAACGCCGATACGCCCGGCACGGCAGCAATCATCCCGCTGAGAAACGCAATATTGCTGCTGTCTGGCTCCATCGATTTTATAAACAGCGCCAGAATCGGGCCTACCGAACCGTTACAGAGCTGGATCACCATGGTGGTTACGAACAGGCTTATCATCAGACCGGGATACGGCAGCGAGGCGAAGACCGCTTTGCCGCTCAGGCGTTCAGATTTACTGACCACCGGACGTCCCCCCTCCTTGATCAGAAACAGCGTCACCAGAAAACTGATCACCAGCAGGATAGCGGTAATGAAGAAGACGGCGCGCAACCCTACGTGGTCGGCCAGAAAGCCGCCTAACAACGGGCCGCCGATAACGCCACTGATCTGTGCGGTGGAGAGCGTACTCAACGCCCAGCCGCTACGTTCACGCGGCACCTGTGAAGCGACCAGCGCCATGGCGTTCGGAATATAGCCGGATGTCAGCCCCATGATCGCCCGCAGGATAAACAGCTGCCAGACGTTAGTGGCAAAGGCCTGCAGCAGGATGGCTATTGCCATTCCCAGCGAAGCGCGCAGCAGCATCAGTTTGCGCCCTTTTCGATCCGCCAGGCTCCCCCACATGGGTGACACAATGGCGGAAACCAGAAACGTCACGCTGAACGTCAGCCCCGACCACATGGAGAGGGCTTCATGCGAGGTCACGCCCAGCTGCGAGACGTACAGCGGCAGAAAGGGCAAAATCTGGCTGATGGCCAGCCCGGTGAAGAAACACCCGAACCAGACCGAGATGAGGTTAACTTTCCAGGATTCCATAAAAGAAATAGTCTTCATTTTTAGGCAAATGCGCCGACAGATTAGCAAGTTACCGGCATCTACGCCGTGCCAGAGATGCGGCCTTGCTGACTTTGGTGTTTTATCTTCCCAGTCATCATATTTGTGAAATATGTCACAAATCATCCAATTTCTGGCGGAAGATTATGCTTTAGCGGCAGAGTCCAAAGCCGCGCATTCCCAGATGGAAATGGTTGGCGTGCGCCGCGTTATACTCCGGCCCCAGGCCGTTCCCGTAGTAGCCGCAGCTCTCCGTCAGCAGCGCCTGTAGCCACGGCTGCGTTTTGGTCGATCTCCAGCCGTGCAGAATGGTGACCCGTTCACCGTTCGCCAGCCGAAACGCGCTGATATCCAGCGCCTCTGCCGTGGCATGTTCGCTGCGTCTTGCATCAGGGCGGTGGTAAATATTGCGACAGGCGTAGCTGCCCAGGTGCTCAATGCGCACCAGCTCGCTTCCGGTCCAGGTTCTGGTGAGTGGCCGGGCCTGCTGGCTGACAAACAGTGCAGAACTCAGCGCCAGCGGGCAGCTGGCAAGAAAGCTGCTGTTCAGGCTGACCGGTCCGAAGTCACGCACGCGCACCACGTTGTGAAGGGGGCATGCTCCGGCGCTGTCGGCGACAGGCTGTGTGCGAATAAGGGCCTTCTGATTGGCCTGCGATAACAGGCTGGCACACGCCTCGGGGGTAAGGCGCCGCAGTTTGTACTGAGTGATTGGGCCTGGCGGGTCGTCAAGCGAGAGCGGCGTAAAAGGGTTGTAGTGAGACGGCAACCAGCGGTAACCCACCGTTGCGACTGCCACCAGAATGAAAACGATCAGCAACGTTTTGCCTTTCACACTCCCCCCTCTTTACTCCCAAAACATTATGGCAGAAGGTCGCGAAACCCGCAGGGCATCGTGGTATGTTATTGGCTTTTCGTCAGACTGGAAGAGAGTGAGATGGCAAAGCAGCGCGTAGGTATTGTCTTTGGGGGAAAATCAGCGGAGCACGAGGTTTCATTGCAGTCGGCAAAAAATATTGTCGATGCGATTGATAAAAACCGTTTCGACGTAGTGCTGCTGGGCATCGATAAACAGGGCCAGTGGCATGTGAACGATGCGAGTCAGTATCTGTTAAACGCCAACGATCCGGCACATATCGCCCTTAATCCTTCTGAAATCAGCGTCGCCACCGTCCCTGGCGTAGTGAAGGGGCAACTTATCGACGCCGGTAATGCACAGGCTCTTGCTCAGATTGACGTCGTGTTCCCAATCGTCCACGGCACGCTGGGCGAAGATGGTTCGCTGCAGGGTATGCTGCGCATGGCTAACCTGCCGTTTGTCGGCTCCGATGTGCTGGGCTCCGCCGCCTGTATGGATAAAGACGTCACCAAACGCCTGCTGCGCGATGCCGGGCTGAACGTTGCCCCGTTCGTGACGCTCACCCGCGCCAACCGCGATAAATACACCTGCAGCCAGATTTCCGCCCAGTTGGGTCTGCCGCTGTTCGTGAAGCCTGCGAACCAGGGCTCCTCCGTTGGCGTCAGCAAAGTGACAAGCGAAGCGCAGTTCACCGAAGCCGTTCGTCTGGCTTTTGAGTTTGACCACAAAGTCGTGGTTGAGCAGGGTATCAAAGGCCGTGAAATTGAGTGCGCGGTGCTGGGCAATGATTTCCCACAGGCAAGCACCTGCGGTGAAGTGGTGTTAAACAGCGATTTCTACTCTTACGACACCAAATACATTGATGATAAAGGCGCTCAGGTCGTCGTGCCGGCAAATATCGATCCGGCCATCAACGATAAGATCCGGGCGATCGCCATCAACGCCTGGCAGGCTCTTGGCTGCTGCGGCATGGCGCGTGTGGATGTGTTCCTGACGCCAGATAATGAGGTGGTGATTAATGAAATCAACACCCTGCCGGGCTTTACCAACATCAGCATGTATCCAAAACTGTGGCAGGCCAGCGGTCTGGGTTACTCTGAGCTGATCACCCGTCTGATCGAACTGGCGCTGGAGCGTCATGCCGCTGACAGCGCACTCAAAAGTTCCGTAAACGGTTAATCGGTTCTTTTCACCGTCTCCGTCTCATCCGCTGTCGTCTCTTCCGGACGACGGCGGATAATTAACCCAGCCAGCCAGAAACTGATCACCCAGGTCACCAGCCCGACAGCATAGGTTTGCCATCCTTTGGCTTCAAACCCCAGCAGCCCTACGACACCGTTAAGAATAAAGATCAGCCCGATAGCAAAGGCGTAGTAGTGCCAGTCACGGCGTAGTTTGGACGTGAGCTTCATAACAACTCCGGCAGGAAAAAAAGACATCCTCTCACAGTTTTACGATCGGGTCTGTGGCAGATGGGGAAAATCTGAAACACGACGCAATTTCAGTTAAGTAATGAATTTGTGATGTGCTGCAGAAATCGACAATCCAGGAGAATTCCGCAGGGGAAATTACCACGATTCTGATATTGACAAATGCTATGACCTGTCAAACTCACCGTGTGCGAAGCGTATTAACAGAGTGATATTTCCGGAGGTCTTTATGGCTGACTTTACATTGTCGAAACCGATTTTTGGCGGCACACCACCAAAAACCTCCACTGCGGGTAATATTGCGTATGCCCTGTTTGTCCTGTTCTGCTTCTGGGCAGGCTCCCAGCTTCTCAACATGCTGGTTCACGCGCCTGGCGTCTATGAACATCTGATGCAGGTGCAGGATAACGGACGCCCGCGGGTTGAGATTGGTTTGGGTGTGAGCACCTTGTTTGGCCTTGTCCCCTTCCTCGCGGGTTGTCTGATTCTCGGTGTTGTCGCGTTAGTCGTACGCCTGCGTCGTCGCCATTAACGTCCCATGCAACGAGCCCGACGATCGTCGACGCGTTTGGCGAACCATGCCGTTGTCAGGTTACGCGTGATTTTCGGGCTTTCCAGTTGAATACCCGGCAGGATTGCCCGCGGTAACGCTTTTCCACTCTTCTTCTCGGCCAGCGCGAAAACCTTCTTGTAGAGATCCGTCTTCTCGAACGCCAGGCTATCCCCTTTCTCCAGCTGACGGCGAATGTCGCTATCGCTCATGCCAAGCGTTGTTGACAGTTTGCGCACCGCCAGTTCCGTAGTGCCCGCCTTGCTGCTGCCGTAGGCGATGAGATCGCCGTCCAGCGCCAGCTTCACCCCGCTGGCACGGCTGACCGCACTCTGAAACGCCGCGTTTCGGCTGGCATACCAGCCCGCGTTAAAGTCAGCAAAGCGGTACAACGGCTCGCTGTAGCTCGCCGGATAGTTCAGCAGATGGTACGTGCCAAACCACAGTCCGCCACGCAGGGAGAAGACTTCCTGGCGCACCGTCCCGTCGATTTTCCACGGATAACCGTCCGTATGCTGCTCGGCAAACGCAATGCTGACCTGCATCGGGCCGCCGGTGTGCACCGGATTAAGCGAGCCGAACAGTTTCTGCCCCATCGGCACCATATTGATGAAATCATCAAAAATGGCGCTCAGCTGTTTCTCGGTTTTCACCGTGTCCAGCCGATCGCTGTAGCTTTTGCCGTTTGGCGAGGTGATTTTAAGGGCGGTATGCACCAGGAACACCGGGATATGCATCGATTCCGCGCGACGGTCGATCTCTTTCCAGGCAATTTTGTTCAGCCCCGGCACCACCGGATCTGACTGGTACATCGACTCCTGCTGCGCCACTGCCAGCACCGAGCAGATATTCTCCTCGGTAGGGGCAATTTTCTGACTTTCAAAGGTCTTCGCTAACGCCTCGGCCCACGCATTGCGGTCTTTCACCGTAGAGGGCATTTTTTGCCGCACCACGCTCGCCACATCTACAGGTTTCTCACCTTTATTAAGCGGGGCGGCCCCTTTTTCGGCACACCCCGCCAGCACGAGTGCGGCGAGTAAAGAGAGCGATAATGTACGCGGTACGGCAAAAGACATAGCAATTCCCTTTTTAGCTAAATGTATTGGTGACTTCCTGCAGATCCCGATCGTCCAGCTCGCGTTCAAAGCTGCGCAGACGTTTGTAGATGGACATCAGTTCCACCAGCGTGGTCCAGGAGCTAATCAGATACTGGAACGACCCGCGAACCTGACCAAATACGTTGGTGATCTGTGTCATCAGACCCAGCGTTATCGTACCCGCAACAATGGACGGGAACAGCAGGAACAAACCGAAAACGTTATCCACCTGCAGATACAAAATGCGCGCAATGTTGAAGTACATATAGTGGAAGTAAAGACGGAAATAGTTGCGACGCACGGCGCCAAACAGTTCACGTACGGTTGGCGGCGAGGCGCGGTTGGCGTCATCTTCACCATACACCAGCTCTTTACGATACGCCGCTTCGACGCGCTGATTTTTAAACTCCAGCCCAGGTAGCTTGATCCCCACCACGGCCAGCAGCCCCGTTCCCATTAATGACCAGACAATAGCGGCAATCACCAGGCCATACGGCAGATGACCAACAATCGGCAGGTCTGGCACGTGCGCCGAGAGCGTCACCAGCACCGGCAGGAAGGCAATCAGGGTCATAATGGCATTGATAAAGCTCACGCCCATGTCTTCAAGGGTCGAGGCGAAACGCATGGTGTCTTCCTGCACACGCTGTGCGGCGCCTTCGATATGACGCAGGTGTTGCCAGTGCGCCATATAATGTTCGTTCATCGCGGTACGCCAGCGGAAGACGTAGTGGCTGACAAAGAAATTGTTCATGACGCCAATCACCACCGCAATAAGGGCAATACCGAGGAAGATGCCAACTTCATGGTAGAACTGATTGATAGTCACCTTATGCGGTGAACTCAGCGCACTCTGGATCAGATCGTAGAACGGGGCATACCAGGCGTTAACCGCCACCCCCACTTCCACCAGAAACCAGGTGACAAAGATGATCAGCGACGTGCCCAGAATCGACCAGTACTGCCAGCGATGTGGCGAATAGACAAACCAGAACAGGGCAAAAAGCCCTACGCAGACCATGTAGTAGGCATAAAACAGCAGATAGCTCAGCGACCAGAAACGCGCCGCGCTAATGGGAACCTCGCCCGTCGCGCCCGTGATACGCGTCAACCACGCTCCGCCGCCGGCCTGCCAGAAAATGACAGCGATCAGTGCCCAAATAAATGCCGACAGGAAAAATGGCCCCGGCTTTGGGAAAAAAGACTTAAACATGATACATCCTTCTTGTTGTTATGGCTGTTGCTGTGCTCAACACATCACCACACGAAAATCTTGCCTGGGCCAGGTGCCTGGCGCAGGCAAAAAGGTCAGACCCGAGGGTTTATTATTAGTTCGCTTTCCAGTTTTCAAGAATTGTTTCGGTGCGTTTCACCGCGGGCGGGTTTGCGGGCGCAATGAAGTTGCGCCAGACGTCGTTGTAGTGGTTAATCAGAATGCGGGCTTCGGCCGCCGGGCGATTCGCGGTGGTATGCGCATCCTCCGCCACGGTGATGTGGTAGCCCCGGCTGACGCCATTCTTGAACGTGGCATCGACACAGTAATCGGTGGCACAACCGCAGATGACAAACTCCCGGATCCCCTGCTCGCGGAGCAGTGCCTCAAGCGTGGTGTTATAGAATGCATCGCAGGCCGTCTTGGTCACGTAAAGGGCATCAGCAGGTTGATGCAGTTCAGGCAGCAAGGCAAACCCTTCACTGCCCTCTTCCAGACCGCCGGGCTCGGTATGCTGAATAAAAATCACCCGATCGGCTGCCTGCGTAAGCTGATTGATCAATGAAACACATTTTTCACGCTGATGACGAGGCGTTTCGAACACCCCCTGCTGCATATCGACAACCATAACCACACGCTTTCCGGACATACCCTTCTCCGCAAGATTGAGTAACACAGCCCCCTATCATAAGGCCGATGTCACAAAATGGGAGACTGACGGTAAGTAAATTCTTCTGATTTACTCGCAGTTACGTTTTTCTGGTTATCGTTATGTAATTCGGGGCATTGCACCGTACGGTTTAGTAGTATAAATACCCATTACTTTCCTCATTCACACTATGGATGCTTTTCGTTGAAACGTTGTCTGCTCTTTTTCGCCGCGCTGTGTGCGGTGAGCTTCTCAACCGCCCAGGCAGCCCAACCGCTGACGGCGCCCGTTCTGGCATCAGATATTGCCGATCGCTACGCGAACCTGATTTATTACGGCAGCGGCGCGACGGGAATGGCGATGGTCGTCATCGACGGTAATCAGCGCGTGTTTCGCAGTTTCGGTGAAACGCGTCCCGGTAATAATGTTCATCCGCAGCTGGATTCCGTCATCCGCATCGCGTCCCTGACCAAGCTGATGACCAGCGAAATGCTGGTGAAATTGCTGGACCAGGGCGTGGTGAAACTCGACGATCCGCTCAGCAAGTATGCTCCGCCGGGCGCACGTGTCCCGACGTATCAGGGAACGCCGATAAGGCTGGTCAACCTGGCAACGCATACCAGCGCCCTGCCTCGCGAGCAGCCAGGGGGTGCGGCGCATCGCGACGTTTTTGTCTGGCCAACGCGTGAACAGCGCTGGAACTACCTGAGCAAAGCCACGTTGAAGTCCGCGCCCGGTTCTCAGGCCTCTTACTCCAACCTGGCGTTTGACCTGCTGGCCGATGCGCTGTCGACGGCAGCGGGCAAACCGTATACGCAGCTGTTTGAAGAGCAGATCACGCGCCCGCTGGGCATGAAGGACACCACCTTCACCCCATCACCGGATCAGTGCCGCCGTCTGATGGTCGCCGAAAAAGGTGCCAGCCCGTGTAACAACACGCTGGCAGCCATCGGCAGCGGCGGGGTTTATTCCACCCCTGGCGACATGATGCGCTGGATGCAGCAGTTCCTCTCATCAGACTTCTACTCACGCAGCCATCAGGCCGACCGAATGCAGACGCTGATTTACCAGCGCAGCCAGTTGCACCGCGTGATCGGTATGGACGTGCCGGGCAAAGCCGACGCCCTCGGTCTGGGCTGGGTATATATGGCACCTAAAAATGGCCGTCCGGGCATTATTCAGAAAACGGGGGGTGGTGGAGGATTCATTACCTATATGGCAATGATCCCCCAGTCCAACGTGGGCGCTTTTGTGGTGGTCACCCGCTCGCCAAATACCCGTTTCGTCAATATGAGCGATGGCATCAATAACTTAGTGGCTGAGCTCAGCGCCAATAAAGCCCAGGTGCTTACCGCCTCCGTCCAGCCTTAATATTCCGTGGGCAAACGGTTGATGCTAACCAGTTTGCCCCGGCTCATATTGATGTAGTTCCCCTGTCGAAGCGCAGCGAGTACCTCTGCCACGACCGAACGCGAAATGCGCGTGCTTTGTTGAATATGATTCATCACACCAATTTTTGAGCGCAGGGTTTCATCCCATTCGGCCATATTCAGCAGCATGGCGCGGATTTGGTGATAGGAGTTATTTCCTACCAGTTGCCTGTCCCGCTTTTCCAGAATGGATTTAATCCAGGACAGCCAGCAGAAAGCTTCTTTCCAGAGAGAACTTTGCTGAATAAGCTGCAGAGAGGTCGAAGCAGGTAAATAAAAGCCTGTGCACGGATTTTTGGCAACGACCCGATATTCCTTGCTGTAATCAAGCATGCCTGCAGTCAGCCCCAAAATAAAGGGCGCGGTGGCAATGCCAATCAGCAACTCGTCAGAACGGCGATAGATTTCAATAACGCCGGTCTGTAATACAAAGGTGCTGGGTTCATCATTATCATCATTTGAAATAATCTGCTGGGGAGCAGATTTAAATGGGGTACTGGCTACTTTCAAACACTGTTCGAGCCGGCTTAATTCAGAAAGTGGTTTCGCATTAACTTTCATGCAGACCTCTGGACATCCGTATTTGTCGGTTCAATATTATTTTTTTTAGATGACAAAGCGGGGGATATATTCCCCCGCTTTTATACTTTACCAGGTATATTTCACACCCAAATTGGCGCCCCAGTTCTGGTCAACGTCACCGCCGCCCAGGTAAGTGGCATCCGTGTATGCACTGAAGTTTTTGGTGAAGCTGAACTGTGTGCCCAGACCCACACGCACCGCAGAGCCTTCAACGCCGTTATCAATGCTGTCGCCATTCACGTTCGTATTGTTATCAGCATCGTCATACACATACGCCAGTTTGACGTATGGCGTCAGAGCCTGATCGCCGCCGTAGTTGAAGGTATACCCTGCGTCGACACCGAGTTCATAGCGCAGGCTGTCGTAAGACTGGCCATCAATTCGCATGTCATTGCTCAAGCGGTAGTCGTCACCCGACTGGAACAGCCCAGACACTGCCGCATAAGGCGTGACGTAGCCGGACAGGTTTGGTTTCCAGTCATAACCCAGTTTCATACCGAAACCAACCGCATCTGTCGTGGTATTACCGTCCACGTACTGACCGTTACTCATGGTCGCGGAGAGATCGTTATTGAAGCGGGTGTAGCTCAGGGAGCTGTCGAGGAAGACATCGTTGGCAAACTTCGCAGAGGCATAGATCATCGCCGTCTGGCTATCCTGATCAACCTGACCGGTACGATCGCTGATATCCCCCTTCGCGAAACCTGCCGCGCCACCCACGATCCACTTCGCGTTGTTACCGTCAATCTGCGTATCCAGACCAACCATAATCCCGCTTACGTCCTGATCGTAGCTGATAACACCATTGTCAGCGTCAAAGTTGCCGCCGAAGTAGCTCACCCACGCCCCGCCGTTATCGGCCAGACCGTGACGGCTGTTAGTCAGACGGGTTCCAACGGTATCCTGCTGCAGATCCCAGATATTGGTATTCGCTGACGGAATGCTCAGCGCCATATTGGCGTAGTCAGTCAGCGCTTTCTGCTGCAGAACAACCGTGTCACCCTTCTGCTGCGCCTGGTAGGTATAGGCACCTAAATCGGCTTTGTTTGCTGCCGTAAAGCGGGCCGCAGTGTCTGCGTTATTGTCATAAACGCGGATGATCTCTTTGTTTTTATAATCAGCAACAGAACCGGCGCCGGTCGCATCGTCGATACGCACGGTGTAGTTACCTGCCACATCACCGTTCACCGCCAGATGACCGTCTGAGTTAAGCGCCACGACGCCATAGTCGTAATCTGCTTTGCTCTTGTCGTTGGTAATAAAGCGAGCGTTGTTCAGATCGCTGTTCAGCACGTAGTCACGGCTGGCAACGTTCAGCACACCGCCATCGGTCAGCACCATGTTGTGCGTGTCCACCTGACCCAGGCCCAGTGCCAGTTCCGCACCGTTGTCGACGGTGATGGTGTTGGCATACAGTTCAGCCGTTTCTTCCGTCAGCGCGGCACGGCTATAGCTGTCCAGATACAGGCTGTCTGTCGCCACTGCACCGCTGTCGCCAATATTCAGGGTAGAGGCGTTGGTCAGGGTGATGGAATCCGCCAGCAGGCCAGAGTCTTCAACATTGACCTGCGACTGGTTATTCACTGCCAGCGTGTCGATGTTAGACAGTTTGCGGGTATCCCACTCTGAACCGTTGTTCAGGGTGACGTTGAACAGACCGCTCTGGTATACCTCTTCACCTGCAACGTGACCGTTGGTGTCGTAGGTGGAATCAGGCCAGATGCTGTTTGGAGACAGGGTTCTCCAGTCAACGCTGCTGTAACCCTCACCATACATCTGCGCGGTGCCGATCGCTTCAACGCTGGATTGTGCTGCGCCAACCCATTTGCTGCCGTTGGTCAGTGTGACATCCAGCTTATCGGTACCATCCCAGCCGTTGGTGGTTGGGTTATACACACCGTCTTCGGTGGTATCGGTTGCCGGGTCGCCATTCTCGTAGAAGTTATTGTCGAAGGTGCTGGAGAACAGGATATCGCCGGTAACGGTAGAGTGATCGAAGGTGGCGGTGGTTTGCATGGCGTTGTCAGACGCGCTGGCCGCGACGATCAGTGCCGCGTCATCTGCGCCGGTCGCGTTGGTTTCACCGTAGTCGCTCGGCTTCGCGGTTTGACCATAGAACCCGCTGGTACCCAGATCGCTGTATGCGCCGGAGGTCAAAACAGAGTCTTTGACCACCAGGGTGTTAGTAAAGACATTACTGCTATCCGCAACGCCTTCAACGCCGTCATACGGGGTATTGTCCAGCTCATGGTAACCCTGAGTCAGCGTGATACCTGCAACGTGGGAGTTGTTCTGGATAACAATATCCGATTCCACATCCAGCGTAATCGCATTACCCAGTCCATAGGTATCCAGATAGTGGGTTTCGGTGTTGTCACCATTCAGAACATCATACGCATAATGCTCATAGGTATCGTTAATGGTGGAGTGATCTACTGTCAGGCTAAAACGATCGTACTGTGTATGGGTCGTATCATCGGAGTCTACGCCTCCAGTACATGTAGTAGTCACGCATCTTTCCGAGGTGATCATGCCATTAATGGTGCTGTTAGAAATGCTCAGCGCATTCGCTCTTCCATTGACACCATCGTCAAGGTAGTACGTCGAAATAACACCGTTCACCGTTGACTTATTAATCACCGGATAAATGTCACCGTCGTGGGTTACATCCGAGTAATCCCAGTCAGCGTAGCCATAATACCAAGGTGTTGATGCTGTATTATCATATCCGAAGGTATTATATGTGGTACCAGAAATATCTTTCGCATTGGCCTGAGAAGCGATAGCCAGGGTGCAGGCTAATGCAAGTTGTGATACAACCAGTTTCTTTTTCCATGTTTGCATTGGGTCATCCCTCCTCAGGGACGTAAGCAAGTTTGTCCATCAAATCATTTGGCAACATTGTATTGCGGAGGGAATTATGCATTTTCATTTCGAAAAGGTTCAATGAATGATTCCATTAAGTCCGTATACAGACTAATAACATGAAAAAAATGCAACGACATTAAAAATTATAAATAAACACTATAAAAACAGCGAATTAAAATCATCTGATATAAATATAGAAAATATAATAAAGAATAATAGATCATTATTAATGATATATTTACTTCAATTTAGAAATCGCACCAATATCTCGAGCGTGTGAAAAACAGGCTGACGTTGGTTATATATATTGACCATGTGAAACATCGCAAACCCCATTTCGCATTAACAAAAAGCCTACTTTCGTAAAACCCTCTCCTCCACTTTCATGTACACTAGCCTTCTTTGTTCCACAAACGTCAGGCATATCATGACCGATTTAATTGCTCGTCCCCGTCGTCTGCGCAAGTCACCTGCACTGCGCGCTATGTTTGAAGAGACAACACTGACCTTAAACGATCTGGTGTTGCCGATTTTTGTTGAAGAAGAGATCGATGACTACAAAGCCATCGACGCCATGCCAGGCGTGATGCGCATTCCGGAAAAATATCTGGCGCGTGAGATCGAACGTATCGCCAACGCGGGGATCCGCTCGGTGATGACCTTTGGCATCTCCCACCACACTGACGCTACCGGCAGCGATGCCTGGAAAGAGGACGGTCTGGTCGCCCGGATGTCGCGGATCTGCAAAGAGACCGTGCCGGAAATGATCGTCATGTCAGACACCTGTTTCTGTGAATATACCTCTCATGGCCACTGCGGTGTGCTGTGCGATCACGGTGTCGATAACGACGCCACTTTGCTGAATCTCGGCAAGCAGGCGGTGGTAGCTGCAGCAGCCGGTGCGGATTTCATCGCACCTTCCGCTGCCATGGACGGGCAGGTTCAGGCGATCCGCCAGGCGCTTGATGCGGCCGGATTCACCGATACCGCCATCATGTCCTACTCCACCAAGTTTGCCTCTTCGTTCTACGGTCCGTTCCGTGAAGCGGCCGGTACAGCGCTGAAAGGCGATCGCAAAACCTATCAGATGAACCCGCTGAACCGCCGTGAAGCCATCCGTGAATCACTGCTGGATGAAGCCCAGGGCGCAGATTGCCTGATGGTGAAACCAGCTGGCGCGTATCTGGATATCCTGCGCGACATTCGCGAGCGCACCGAGCTGCCGCTGGGTGCATACCAGGTGAGCGGCGAGTACGCGATGATCAAATTCGCCGCGCAGGCGGGTGCGATCGACGAAGAGAAAGTGATCCTGGAAAGCCTGGGCGCGATCAAACGTGCTGGCGCGGATCTGATCTTCAGCTACTTTGCGCTGGATCTGGCCGAGAAGAAAATTCTGCGTTAATCCGCTTTAGCGCCGGGTGGCGGCTTCGCCTTACCCGGCCTCCTCTCTGCGCTAATCTTCACCAAACTGCAATACAACCGACATCTCTCCCTTCTACTGTCTGAGCAAGACGGCAGGAGGAGTAACCATGTTTAGTCTCGATAGCGTTCTCGACGACCTTTGGCCTCAGGCGAGGCCTGCACCCTGGCAAAAAAGTCTGTTAAAAAGACTGTTCTACGAAGAAGAATTCCAGCAATTTGCCGCGACACACCGCCATCTGAAAGGCCTGGATATGGTGGAGCAGGTTCTGGAGCACCTCGATATACTCTGCACCGTTTCCGCCCGCGATCTCGAACAAATCCCTGAACATGGCCCGCTGGTCATTATTGCCAACCACCCAACCGGAACGCTGGACGGGCTGGCGCTGATGTATGCCGTTTCCCGTGTACGGCGCGATGTGAAAGTCGTCACTAACCGGATGCTGACCCACCTTGAACCGCTTAGCTCGCTGTTTATTCCGGTGGACAACATGGGCGGCAGAACGGCAAAAACGTCCCTGATGCAGATGGAACAGCATCTGCAAAACGCTGGGGTGCTGATCTTCTTCCCGGCGGGAGAAGTGTCCCGTCCTACGCGCAAAGGGATCCGCGATAAAAAATGGCACCCCGGCTTTATTAAACTCGCCAGTAAGCTGCGCGTACCGCTGCTGCCGGTGCATATTCAGGCACACAACAGCCTGCTCTTTTATGCCAGCACGCTGGTGTCCCCCACCGTATCGATGCTCTTGCTGATGCAGCAGATGTTCCGCCGCCGCCACAGCCAGCTACCGATAAAGATCGGCCAGCAGATAGCCTGGCATCACTGGTATAGCACAACCCTTTCATCGCGTGAGATGGCCGAGCAGTGCCGTCAGCACGTGATACGTCTTGGCAAGGGAGTGCCTGGCGTCTTTAAAACCCAATGCGCCATTGCCCGTCCGGAAGACCGGGCCACGCTGAAGCGCGAACTGGCCCAGGCCGAATGTCTGGGCAAAACCAGCGATGGCAAAACCATTTATCTGTGGCAACGCAACGGACAGGAAGAGGCTCCCCTGCTGCGCGAGCTGGGACGCCTGCGCGAGATCGCGTTTCGCGCCGTGGAGGAAGGGAGCGGTAAACGTCGGGACACCGACAGTTACGACGATGACTATCTGCACCTGATCCTGTGGGATGAAGACGATCTGGAGATCGTCGGCGCCTATCGCTTTATGCCCACTGCCAGACAGGTCGAGCAACGCGGTCTGGAAGGGCTTTATAGCTACAGTCTGTTTAACTACGACGATAAAATGCAGGGCGTGCTGGAACACGGTATTGAACTGGGGCGCAGCTTTATTCAACCACGCTACTGGGGTCGTCGCGGTCTGGACTATCTGTGGTCCGGTATTGGTGCCTATCTGGCGCGTTATCCGCACTACCGCTACCTCTTTGGCCCGGTCTCGATTTCCGGTGGCTTACCGCCTGCCGCACGGGATCTGCTGGTGGCGTTTTACCGCCTCTGGTTCCCGGCGACACATCCCTTAGCCGCGTCACGTCAGCCTTATCCGGCCTCCCTGCCGGACGTGCTGGCACAGTTTGGCGGGGTCGATTACGTGGATGACCTGACGAAGCTGAAATCCCTGCTTGGTAATCTGGGTTGCGGTATTCCACCGCTCTACAAACAGTATTCCGAGCTGTGTGAACCCGGCGGCGTGCAGTTTATCGATTTTGGCAGCGATCCGGCGTTCAACAACTGCATCGACGGGCTGGTGCTGGTGGACTTGTGCTACCTCAAGGCAAACCGCTATCAGCGGTATATTGAGGCGCACCTTTAACTGTGCGGTTTTTTGTAGGCCGGGTAAGCGCAGCGCCACCCGGCAAGAACGGTGCACATTTGCCGGGTGGCGGCTACGCCTTACCCGGCCTACGGGAGCGATGGTTCAAGGACGGTAAAACGGCTTATCCCCCAAAATTGTCGCCCGCTGCATAATCCGACGCTGTGGCAGATAATCCGCATTCGCATAGTGCTGCGTCACGCGGTTATCCCAGATCGCCAGATCGTTCTCCTGCCAGCGCCAGCGCACCTGAAACTCCGGTTTGGTGATATGCGCAAACAGGAAACGTAACAGCGCCTCGCTCTCTTTTTCCGTCACGTCCACAATCCGCGTCGTGAATCCCTCATTCACAAACAGCGCCTGCTTGCCGGTTACCGGATGGGTGCGCACGACCGGATGCAGCAGCGGCGGATGTTTCGCAACCGCCTCCTGCCAGCGTTGATGCTCCGCTTCTGTTTTGCGGTACTTGTACTCCTGGAACGATTTTTTGAAGTCATGCTCCGCCCGCAGGCCGCTCAGCAGGGTACGGAAGGGTGCGGATAGCGCCTCAAAGGCCGCAATGCCGCTGGCCCACAGCGTATCGCCGCCCGTCTCCGGCAGCAGCTTCGCCGAAAGAATCGCCCCTGCAGGTGGCGTCTCGATAAACGTCACATCCGTGTGCCAGTTGTCGTTGTCCGGCGGATTATCGTTATGCGTGTCGAGCACAATAATCTCCTCCACCCCTTCCGCATGCGGATAAACCGGATGGATATGCAGATCGCCAAAGCGCAGTGCCAGGGCGCGTTGCTGCTGCGGGGTGATTGCCTGTTCGCGCAGGAATACCACCTGATGGCGCAGCACCGCATGATAAAGCTGCTCAAACTGGTTATCGCTCAGCGGACGGGTCACATCCAGGCCCGACACCTGCGCACCAATATATGGCCCCAGCGGGGTAATGGTCAGACGTTCACTCATTGTATTTCTCCATGCCAGGGCGTCAGACGACGCTGCAGCGCACGCAGCCCCAGTTCTAATCCAAAGGCGATCACGGCGATAACCGCAATCCCGGCCAGTACCACGTCAGTCGCCAGAAACTCCCCCGCCGACTGCACCATAAACCCTAACCCTCGGGTGGCGGCGATCAGCTCTGCCGCCACCAGCGTTGACCAGCCCACGCCAAGGCCGATGCGTAATCCGGTTAAAATCTCCGGCAGTGCGCCCGGTAAAATCACAAACAGCAGCACCTGTGTCCGGCTGGCTCCCAGCGACTGCGCCGCGCGGATCCGCACCTGCTGAGCGCTTTTAACACCCGCCAGAGCCGACATGGCAACCGGGGCGAAAATCGCCAGATAAATCAGCAGGATTTTTGACGTTTCACCGATGCCGAACCAGATCACCATCAGCGGCAGATAGGCCAGCGGCGGCACCGGACGGTAAAGCTCAATCAGCGGGTCGAGGATGCCGCGCACCGTCGGGCTTAAGCCCATCGCGATCCCGACCGGAATGCCGATTATCACCGCCGCCAGTAGCGCCACCAGAATGCGCGCCAGGCTTGCACCTAAGTGTTGCCAGAGTGTGGCGTCCATAAAGCCCTGCGGCCCGGCAATGGTGATGAGTTTTGCCAGCACCTGTCCCGGCGGCGGCAGAAACAGTGGGCTGATCCATGCCTGCGCGGCAACCAGCCACCAGACCGCCAGCAGCACCAGCAGTGTGCCGACACTGAGTGTTATCTGGCGCGAGAAAGGCCAGCGTAAGGCCGGGCGCGCGCGTCGCGTTTTCTCGCTGAAGACGATGCTCATGAGAAGGCCTCCCGTTGTTCAAACACACGGCTTAAGACGTATTCACGCTGTTCAATAAACCGCGGATCGGATTTGATGCTGCGCACCGGCTCCCCCGCGACATAGCGACGGGCAAACTCAAGCGGCAGCCGCTCCAGCACGCGCCCCGGGCCAGGGGACAACAGCACCAGCTCGGTCGCCATAAACACCGCCTCTTCGATATCGTGGGTGATCAGCAGCACCTGTTTACCCGTTTCATGCCACAGGCGTAAAAGCAGGGTTTGCATCTGCTCGCGGGTAAAGGCATCCAACGCCCCGAACGGCTCATCCAGCAGCAAAAGCTGCGGATTGGCCGCCAGCGCGCGGGCAATTCCAACCCGCTGACGCTGGCCGCCGGAAAGCTGCCAGATAAACCGTTTTTCAGCCCCTTCAAGACCGACCTTTTTGAGCATGTCCCGTGCTGTTGCCAGCCGTTGCTCGCGGCTTACGCCCGCCAGTTGCAACCCAAACGCCACGTTTTCCTGCACGTTGCGCCAGGGAAGCAGACCTTCGTTCTGAAAGACCACCCCACGCTCAGCGCCCGGGCCCTCCACTTTTTTACCTTCCAGTTGAATGGAGCCATGCTGATATGGCACAAACCCGGCAATCAGATTCAGCAGCGTGGTTTTCCCGCACCCGGACGGGCCAAGCACAACCAGCAGCTCACCGCTGTCCAGCGTCAGGTTGATGTTCTCCAGGGCCGGTTTGCCACCGTAATCAGCAGACAGATTTGTAATATTCAGCATCGCAGCCCCCTTATTTCACAAAGCGATCGGTCACGTACTGGCTGTAGTCCGCCGCCACCGCCGGCACTTTGCCCTGCTCTTTCAGGAACGTGGCGGTATCGACAATCGCTTTGTTTACCGGCCCGGTCAGCTGTTTTACCTGCTGGGCAGGCGTGAGATAGGTATTACCTTTCACCAGCCCCGGAACGTCCGCTTGCGGCACGCCACTCAGACGGGACAGTTTTTCGAGATTGGCAGGCTGCTTCAGCCATGCATCCGGGTTGCTGATATAGGGCTGCTGAGCGTCGATGGCGCTTTTGGCAAAGGCCTTCACGACCTCAGGATGTTTCTCGGCAAAATCTTTGCGCACCACCCACACGTCGAGCGTTGGCGCGCCCCACTGGCCCACTTTTTCGGAGTCGGTCAGCACGGTGCCGTCTTTTTCCAGCTCATTGACGGCCGGTGCCCAGACGTATGCGCCATCAATATCGCCGCGCTGCCAGGCCGCAATAATCGCCGGTGGCTGCAGATTAATGATTTGCACCTGGCCTGGCTTGATGCCCCAGTGTTTCAGCGCCGCCAGCAGGCTGTAGTGAGTGGTCGAAATGAACGGCACGGCGATGCGCTTGCCGATCAGGTCTTCCGGTTTGGTGATGTTTTTCTTCACCACCAGTGCTTCGGAGTTGCCCAACTGTGAAGCGAGCAGGAAAACTTCAATCGGCACCTGCTGGCTGGCCGCTACCGCCAGCGGGCTGGAGCCGATATTACCAATCTGCACGTCGCCGGACGCAAGCGCACGCACCACGGCCGCCCCGCTGTCGAACTTACGCCAGTCGACGTTTGCGCCGCTCTCTTTGGCAAAGGTGTTATCCGCCTGCGCGACTTTCGCAGGCTCTGCGGAGGTCTGATACGCAACGGTGACGTCCACCGCCTGCGCCTGAAATGCCCACAGCGCCAGCGCGCCGAGTAATGTAATTCGCGATGAAATTGCCATCCTGTCTGCTCCCCTTGTTGTTATGAGGGCAGTATTTCCGGCGCGGGAATTTTGATAAAGGAATTAAAACGAATCGCTAATAACGATTCGTTTTTAGAAAAAAAGCGGGAAAGGATAGTTGGTTTTGTGCGGTTGTTTTTTTCCCTCTCCCTGTGGGAGAGGGTCAGGGTGAGGGCATCAGCGCTGCGCGTTAAGCTCAGCAATATCTTTCGGCGTGGTGCGACAGCATCCACCGATTAATCTGGCACCGGCCTCCAGCCACTGGGGCAAATATCCCGCCAGCGTCTCGCACGCTTCACCGTGATGGTGCCAGGTTTTGGTCACCGCATCATAATGCTCGCCCGAGTTCGGATAGACCACCAGCGGCAGTGCCGTCAGGCTGTGCAGGTGTTTCAGCGCCGCGGTGGTGTTTTCCAGCGCGATACAGTTGATGCCCAGCGCCACGACCTGCGAATTATCTTTCAGGGCCGCGACAACTTCCCGCAGCGGTGTCCCGTCGCTCAGGTGCTCGCTGTCGCGCAGGGTAAACGAGAACCATGCCCGGGCGCGGGAATACTCAGCCACAAGTGCTGCCAGCGCCTTGATCTCCTCAAAGGAGGGTAGCGTTTCGCAAGCCAGCAGATCCGCCCCCGCATCCAGCAACGCCTCAATGCGCGGACGATGAAACGCGGTAAACTCTTCGGCGCGACGCACATAATCTCCGCGATACTCAGAGCCATCCGCCAGATAGGCGCCATACGGCCCAACGGACCCCGCCACCAGCAGCGTGCCCGCATGCGGATTTTCCGCCAGATACGCTTCACGCGCCTTACGCGCCAGCTCCACGCTTTTGCCGATCAACGCGCGGGACTGCGCCTCGTCCAGACCGCGCGCCGCAAAGCCCGCAGGCGTGGCCTGATAGCTGGCGGTGATCGCCACCTGCGCACCCGCACGGTAGTAGTCGAGGTGGACTTCACGGATAAGCTCCGGGTTTTCCATCAATACTTTGGCAGACCAGAGGTTGTCTGCAAGGTTGCACCCGCGCGCTTCCAGTTCAGTTGCCATTGCGCCATCCAGCACCACAAACGGCTGCTTTTCAAGGAGGGCGGTAAGCGGATTATTCTGCGACATGTTCAGGCTCCTGCGATGTCAGGTTTCGGGTCAGGTAGTAGGCACCATAACACAGGGCGACGAACGGCAGGCCACAATAAAGGGCAATGCGCTGGCTCGGATCAAACCACAGGCCGATACATGCCACCATGCAGAGGATAAACCCGAGCACCGGCACCAGCGGATACCACGGCGCGCGATAGTGCAGAGCAGACAGCGGCTGTCCGGACTGCAGATGACGACGACGGAAGACAAAGTGCGACGCGCAGATGCTGATCCACACCGCCACCACCGCAAAACCGGAAATGGCCGACAGCGCCACAAACACCGTGTCCGGCGCAACCACGCTTGAGAAGAGCGCCAGCACGCCACCGAGCATGGAAACAGAGAGCGCCGTCAGCGGCACGCCGTTTTTATTGACGCGGGCAAAGCAGCGCGGCAGCGTTTTCTCGTTAGAAAGCGACCACAGCATGCGCCCTGAGGCGTACAAGCCAGAGTTTGCCGCCGAGAGGATCGCGGTCAAAATCACAAAGTTAAAGATATCTGCCGCATACGGGATCCCGACTTTTTCAAACACCAGCACAAACGGGCTCTTTTCCACCCCGGCCTGCTGCATCGGGATCAGCGCCGCCAGCACAAACACGGTGCCGATAAAGAAGATGATCAACCGGGCAATGGTCGCACGGATCGCCACCGGAATAACCTTATGCGGGTTTTCCGTTTCGCCCGCCGCAATGCCGATAAGCTCGGTGCCGGAGAAGGCAAAGTTCACCGCCACCATGGTCATCAGGATCGGCAGGCCGCCATGCGGGAACCAGCCTTCAGCGGTAATGTTGCTCAGACCCGGCGCAGGCGAACCGTCCTGCATCGGGATAAAGCCAAAGATCGCCGCACCGCCAAGAATAATAAAGGCGATGATGGTGATAACTTTCACCAGCGAGAACCAGAATTCGCCCTCGGCAAAGAAACGCGTGGAGATGACGTTAAGGCCAAAAATCACCACGCAGAAGACCACGCACCATACCCAGACGGGCACCTGTGGGAACCAGTACTGCATACAGAACCCGGCGGCGGTAAAGCTCGATCCTAGCGCCACCGTCCAGGTGAGCCAGTACAGCCACGCCACGGTATAGCCCGTCGCCGGGCCGAGGTAACGAGCGGCATAGACGTGAAACGCGCCGGTTTCCGGCATCGCCACCGACAGTTCGCCCAGACACTGCATCACCAGCCAGACTACCAGTGCGCCAATGAGATAGGCCAGCAGCGTGCCTGCTGCCCCGGTTGTCGAAATGATATAACCGGTATTAAAGAATAACCCTGTGCCAATCACGCCACCCAGCGAGAGCATAATCAGGTGGCGTGTTTTCATGGTGCGCTTTAGCTGCCCATTTTCTTGTTGTGTTTGCATATTACCTTCTATACGTATGGACATCTAAACATCCAAAGAAGGTGTGTTATACCGCGATTAACATCAAAAAGCTAGACGACCAGACGCAACCGGGCGCGTCGCGCACTGAGTCGGGGATGGGTTGTGAGGATCACATACAGAATCGGACGCCAGGCCATAAGCACCTCCACAAGCAGATACTTACAGCATGGCGCGGACGGCTGTGATTCTGGCTCAGACAAAAGTTGTATCTGCCCGCTACCAGCTAAACCCTCTGCATGCTTCGCGCAGGCGAATCAAAAACTGACGCGCGTTGGTGGTCATCGCCGACTTTTGCGACCACACCGCGCAATACTGCGCCGACGGCAGTTGGGTGATGGGCAACGCCACCAGCTTGTCATCAAGCTGCAGCGGCTGACACATTGCCCGCGCGACCACCGTCAGATAGTCCGCGTTAAGCACCATATTCAGCCCCGTGATGACGGAATCGGTGCGCAGTGGGGTGATATCCACCTGTCGATAAAAATGGCTGAGCTCATTTTGTAGCTGCTGGTAGTAGCCCATGGATGACTCCGGCAGCAGCCATTTGGCCTGACGCAGCGCCATCAGATCGCGGGCTTCTGCCAGTGGGTGCCCCTTGCGTGAGATGATGCAAAACGGCGAGGTAAACAGCGGTTCGATCATCACCCCTTCCGGCGGCGCCATCGGATCCACCGAGCCGATAGCCATATCTATTTCACCGTTTCGTACGCCAGGCAGGAGCGAGGAGAGCTGCCCCTCCTTCACCGTCAGCAAGACCTGGGGCAGCGTTTTCTTGAACGCCTCGGCCACATCAGGAAAGACGGTCAGCGCAATAAGCGAAGAGAACCCCACCGTCAGACGCCCGTGAGTAAAATGGTTAATCTGCTCCACTTCATCCGCCGCACGCCGCAGCTCTTCAAGCACCCACTCCGCCCGTTGGGAAAACGCCATTCCCGCCTCGGTAAGGGCAATTCCCTCTTTGCTGCGCAATAAAAGTTGGGTGCCTAAAGTTTGCTCAAGCTCACGCAATGTACGGCTCAATCCGGGCTGCGAAACGCCCAGTTCCCGTGCGGCCGAACGGATACTGCCGCTGCGCGCCACCTGACGAAAGGCCTGAAGATGGCCGAGTTTTGGCAGATATTTCATCGCTCGCCCTATAACAAAAAAGCATCACCTATAGCAAAATTATATCTTCCCGCCTGTCTGGTAAACCCCTAGATTCAGAGTGCACACAACAATTCTCATCACACTCTGACGTCAGGCGGAAAACACAATGAAAAGCCAGTCACAGATGATTTTTTTGCTTTTTATCGGCTATGTCGTGGTCTACATCGATAAAACCGTAATGGGTTTTGCCCTGCTGCCGATCGAAAAAGAGTTCGGGCTTACCACCGCGCAGCTGGGCTATATCACTGGGATCTTTTTTCTCGCCTACTCTCTCTTTCAGGTGCCTGCGGGCTGGCTAAACGACCGAATCGGCTACAAAACCATGCTGATCCTTTCTCTGTGCGCGCTGGGGATCTTCGCCCTCTGCTTTGGCGCGCTGGGTATGAGCGTTGGCCTGCTGCTGGTGTTTCGCTTTCTCTCCGGCGTGGGGCATTCCGGCTATCCCTGCTCCTGCGCGAAAGCGGTGGTCAGCAATTTTACGCTGGAAAAACGCACCTTCGCCCAGTCGGTACTGCTCTCCTCCGCCGGGCTGGCGATGACCGTCGGGCCGATTGTGGCCGTCTCGGCGCTGGAACACCTGGGCTGGCACACCTCGTTTGTGGCATTAGGGATCGTTGCCTGCGCCATCGCCCTGTTGATCGCCTTGCGCGTGCCGTATCAGAAACCCGCGCCACGCCAGGCCGCACATGGGCAACGCGAGGCGCTGTGGCGTAACCCCACGGTGCTGCTGCTGTTTTTCTCGGTGTTTTGCATCAATATCCCAAGCTATGGCCTGTTGGCCTGGCTGCCTAAATTCTTTGTCCAGAGCATGGGCATGCCGATTGAGGTGTCCGGTTATATCGTGGCGGCTGGCGGCGCGGGGATCTGGCTTTCGTCGTTGTGCACCGGCTGGCTGGTCGGAAAATACTTCCACCACCGCGAGCCACAGGTGATTTTGATCTGCGCACTGGTGAGCGCTGCTGCCATTCTCGGCATCTTCCACACCGCCACGGCGGTGAGTGCCAGCATCCTGCTGTTTGTGGGGGAGATCTTCCTGATGGCCACCTTTGTGACCGCGTTTACCCTGCCAATGAAACGCCTGCCGGAGAACATCATGGGCTCGGCCATCGGGCTGATAAACACCGGAGGGACGCTGGGGGGCTTCGTTTCACCGGTTGTTATTGGCTATCTCGTTGGAAAAAGCCACAGTTATGAAAGCGCATTTATTTTCTTGTCACTGGCAATGGTGTGCGCGGGCGTGGCGATAGTGCCATTGATAAAAAAACCTGCGCCCTCACTGCCGGTGACTGACTGAAGGAGACTGTCATGAAAAGTAGCACTGAAAACCTTATCCGCGACGTTCACGACGAGGTGATCCGCTGGCGCAGGCATATTCATGCCAACCCGGATCTCTCATTTCAGGAAAAGCCGACCGCAGATTTTATCGCCCGTGAACTGGCTAATCTGCCGGAGCTGACGATTAGCCGCCCGCTGGAGAACAGCGTGGTGGCGGTATTACAGGGTGAAAGACCCGGCCCGATGTGGGCACTGCGTGCTGATATCGACGCCCTGCCGCTGCAGGAAGAGAGCGGTGAAACATTCAGCTCAACCAAACCCGGCGTAATGCACGCCTGCGGTCACGATGCCCACACCGCCATGCTGATGGGCGCGGCGAAAGTGCTTTGCCACCTGCGCAGCCAGCTGTGCGGCAGCATCAAGTTTATCTTCCAGCCTGCCGAAGAAGTGCCGCCGGGCGGCGCGCGCGAACTGGTGGAGAAAGGCGTGGTTGACGATGTCGAGAAGATCTTCGGTCTGCACGTTTTCCCGACCAGTCCTACCGGTAACATTACGCTGAAAGAAGGGGTCTATGTCGCCTCCAGCGATAATTTTGATATCACGATCTTCGGCCGGGGCGGACATGGCTCAATGCCGCAGTTCTGCATCGACCCGGTGGTAATCGGCGCTGAAGTTGTCACCGCGCTGCAAAACGTAGTGGCGCGTAATCTCGACCCGATTAACGCCCCGGTGCTGACCATCTCGACTTTCCAGGCCGGTGACAGCTATAACGTGATTCCGGACAGCGCCCGCCTGGCCGGAACAGTGCGTACTCATAATCAGCAGGTACGCGAGCAGGTACCGCAGCTGGTGCAGCGTATTGTCGAGGGCGTCGTCAGTGCCCACGGCGCGCGCTGTGAGATCCGCTGGCAGCAGGGTTACGCCGTTGGCAACAACCATGCCGACACCAATGCCATCGCCAAAGCGGCGATTGCAGCGCACTTCGAAGAAGGAACGTTGCAGCTTGCCGATCGGGCCCTGTTCGGCAGCGAGGATTTCTCCTCGTATCAGGAGAAAGTCCCGGGAACGTTTCTGTTCATCGGCTGCGGCAACGAGGAAAAAGGCGCGGTCTGGAACGTCCACAATCCACACTTTCGCATCGACGAGGCCGCGCTGGCAGTGGGCGTGAAAACGCACGTTGCGCTGGTGAGCCCGCTGTTTGAGGAGATTTGACCCCTCCCATCCTGACATTGCCCGGCGGCGCGTCGCCTGCGCAGGCCGGCGCAATGGTTGGTAAATCCGTCAATCAGTTCTATAGTCGTCACAGTTTCTTAGTAACCAGGACTGACTGATGCGCTTTAACGGACTGACCAAAGGTTTCTTTATCTTTATTCTCGCCCTCGTGACGTGGGCGTTTTTCGACGTGCTATCGCCCTACTTCTCCGCCATTCTGTGGGCCGCCATTCTGACCGTTATCTTTAACCCGGTAAAAAACAAGCTGCGCGCCGCACTGGGAGATCGCAACGGGCTGGCCTCGCTGCTGACCATCGGCATAATCTGCCTGATTGTCTTTATCCCGTTGATGGTGATCTTCTCCTCGCTCGCCATAGAGCTGAACGTGGTGTACACCAAACTGCAGGAGAACAACACCCAGTTCCCGGAGGTGGTGGCGAGCATCTTTAACCATCTGCCGGACTGGGCCAGCGGTTTCCTCGCGGATCACAACCTGACCAACGCCGCGCAGATCCAGAAAAAACTCTCCGATGTCGCCCTGCAGGGCGGGCAGTATCTGGCGGGCAGCGCGTTTCTGATCGGCAAAGGGACGTTCGGCTTTGCCATTAGCTTCGGCATCATGCTGTATCTGCTGTTCTTCCTGCTGAAAGACGGGCCGTTCCTGGTGCGCCAGATCCTCGACTCCCTGCCTCTGTCCGATTTCGCCAAGCAGCACCTGTTCGCCAAGTTTGTCGGCGTCTCGCGGGCGACGGTAAAAGGCACGGCGGTTGTCGCGGTGGTTCAGGGCACGCTCGGCGGGATTGCGTTTGCCATTGCCGGTATCGACGGCAGCATCCTCTGGGGAGCACTGATGGCCTTCCTCTCCCTGGTGCCTGCGGTGGGGTCGGCGATTGTCTGGGTTCCGGCTGCCATTTTCCTCTTCGCGACGCATCAGATCTGGCAGGGGTTGTTCATTGTCGGCTTCTTCGTGATTATCGTCGGGCTGGTGGACAATATCCTGCGCCCGCTGCTGGTAGGCAAAGACACCAAAATGCCGGACTACCTGATCCTGATCTCAACGCTTGGCGGCATGGAGCTGTACGGCATTAACGGCTTCGTGATTGGCCCGCTGATTGCCGCGCTGTTTATCGCCTGCTGGAACCTCTTCTCCGGTCGCGATCATGCGGGTAACGCCGAAGAGCTGGATGCCGCGTTTATTGAAGAAGGGAAAAATCCTCCAGATTTATAAACCGCTGACGATAACCTTCCCAACAGGCGGCGCTGTGCCGCCTTTTTTTTCGCCTTAAATCAAACGTTTTCTATAATTTGAAAGAACGCCATCCTTCTTTGGTCGTAAAAGGATCACCAGGTGCGAATCGCGACGATAACAAACTGGGCCTACGGTGCCACGGTCTGCCTGACCCTCGCTTCCGGCATCATCATGCTGATGGCGTCCAATGCTGACACCCTTGAGCGTCAGGCCGTTGAACAGCGGCAGAAATTTGATGCGCTCACGGAAGATATCGAAACCGATATCTGGGTGCAGTCTGATTTAGCCCGCCTGTACGTGATTAAAAAAGATCCGCAGATCCTCAGGGAATACAACCAGTCAGAGAACAAGCTGAAGAGTACCGAACTCCGGCTGGAAAAACTGCAGGATGTCGGCGCGTCAGATGATGAGCTGTCCCTGCTGCATGAAGGGATAAAAATCGTCGATGAACTACAGGACGAACAGCAGGTCGCCCTCACCCATACGGCGCAGGGAGAAGATGCGCAGGCCATCGCCCTGCTCTACGGCGCGCCCTATGAGCAGGAGCTGGAACGCGCCCAGAATCAGATCGATCACTTCCGCCAGATACTCGACAAGCGGGTGATCGCTTCCGTTCAGGAGGCAACCAAAAAATCGAAAACGCTGCGGACAATCTCTGAAATGATGGTTGGCCTGACCGCCCTGCTGTTCCTGTTTGTGCTTGGCTTTATCTTAAAACGGCGCGTGCTGCGCCCGGTGGTACGCCTGAGCGATGTGGTGCATCGCCTGGCGTCGCAGGACTATGCCGTAGAAACACCCAATTTCAACCAGATCGATGAGATTGGCGATATGGCACAGGCAATTCGTATCTTTCGTGAGAATGGCCTTGCGCGGCAGCGTCTGGAAAAAGAGCGCGACGCCGACTGGGCCATCCGCGAGCTGCTGGCGCGCATGACCCAGCGGCTGCAAGGGTGTGAGAACTTTGCGGACGTGATTAACGTAGCGGAGCTGTTCGCCCCCAATATCGCGCCGGGAATTGCCGGGCGGCTCTATATCCTCGACCGCGATCCGTGGCAGATGCGCTGCGTCGCGCAGTGGCTTTCGCCGCCAGGAGAGGATACGCCTTTTCATCCCGATGAGTGCTGGGCGGTCAGACGTGGGCAAAGCCATCCTCCGGTGAATGGCGAGCCGGATATCGCCTGCTACCATCTGCCGGCGTCGCACACGCATACGTCGCTCTGTGTTCCTATGATTGCCCAGGGCGAAGCCATTGGGTTGCTCTCCTTCCAGAACATCACTGCGGACAATGCCCCTTCCCGCGCCTATCTGGAGCTGATGGCTGAAGCGCTCGGCCTGGCGCTGGCCAACCAACGTCTGCGCGATGCCCTGCTGGAAAAAGCCCTCTTCGATCCGCTCACCGGCTTGCGTAACCGTCATCATCTGGAAGATACCCTGCGCACCCAAATGGCGCAGGCGGTGCGCAATGAAGAGCCGGTAAGCTGCCTGATGATCGACATCGACCACTTCAAAAGCATCAATGACCGCTTTGGTCATGAAGCGGGCGATCAGGTCATCAAAAGCGTGGCCACCATCATACAACGCGCCGTACACGACAGCGGGCTGGCATTCCGCTATGGCGGCGAAGAGTTTCTGGTGTTGCTTTCCGGCGTCGATGAAGAGGCGGCGCAGGCGTGCGCCAAAGAGATTTATAACGGCGTGCATGAACTGTCGCTGCGCTATGGGCTTTCAGAGATTGGCCCGGTGGATGTGTCGATTGGCGTCGCCAGCTATCCGCAGCACGCTCAGAGCGATAACCTGCTGCGCGCTGCCGACGTGGCCTTATACCGGGCGAAAGAGCTGGGCCGTTCGCGTATTGTGAGCTTTGGGATGCTGGAGGCGGGCTGACGGTGATTTTCGCGCCCTGAGCTTCACCGATTCAGGCGCGCGTGATCGCCCAGAGCACCACAATCCCCAGCGTATTACTCCGCTTTTCCACGTACAGGGTAGAGTTGGAATAAACGTTACCCTTCGGGTTACAGATGCGGATCTCTTTTTTTAACTCCGGCTCGTAGACTTCTGCCCCCGAGCAGCTGTGGCGGGTACTGGATTCATACCGGTAAGGTTTGCTCCATGAGGAATAGTCTCCCTCCAGTAGCCAGGCCGTTGTAAAAATCACGAACATGGCAACCGGCAGGCTGCAAATGAAGAAGCCAAGGTATAGTTTTATCGCGCCAGCAACACGCTTGCCTTTGAGTCGTCCCTTTCTGATAAAAATAACCATCGGCACCAGCGCCAGCAGCAACGCCCCTCCGGCCAGATACTGCTCCCCGCGGATCGTAAGGTATGTCACGCGATAAACGTTAACTGACCAGACCACAAAACCAGATAGCAGTGCTATACCGCCCACGATGAGTGGGAGCCAAAAGGTATAAGTCTCTTTTTTCATGGTGGACATATCCTTGTCATTTTTGGGTGGTGAGAAGATCAATCATCGCCCGGGTGGCCGCCGACTGGCGTCGGTGTGGCGCGAAGAGCACGGAGAACGGCCGCGACCGTCCACGCAGGTGTGGCAGCACCTCGACTAACTGACCGCGCTGTATCCTGTCGCGGACGATAAATTCATAGCTCTGGCAGATCCCCATCCCCTGCTCCGCCAGCGAAACCACGCCGAGTACATCGTCTGAGATTTCGATAGTTGAACCCGGCAGCCAGTCAATATCACGTTCCTCATCACGAAACACCCATGGGGCAATGCGCCCGGTACGCGGCATGATAAAGGGCAGACAGGTGTGGCAATGCAACTCCTCCAGCGTCTGCGGGCTCCCCATGCGGTGCAGGTAATCAGGCGATGCAACCAGCAGCAGCGCTGCGTCTTCCAGCTTGCGCGCGACTAACCCACTGTCGGGCAACTGCCCCAGGCGAATCGCCAGATCGAATCCCTCCGCAATCAGATCAACGTTGCGATTGGTGATGTTCAGCTCCACCTGGACGCGTGGGTAGTGTTGGGCAAAGCGCGCCAGCAGCGGCGGCAGACGGTAGTGCCCATAGGTGGTTGGAACGCTCATTCGCACGCGACCGGTCAGATCGCCTTCCTGGCCCCGCCCCTCGCGTTCGGCGTCATCAAGCAGTGCAAACGCAGACCTCGCCTGTTCCAGATAAACGCGTCCGGCCTCCGTCAGCCCCACGCGGCGGGTCGTTCGCTGTAATAACTGCCGTCCAAGACGCGCTTCCAGGCGGGAAACCGCGCGACTCAGGACAGAGGGTGTGGTGGAAAGGACAACCGCTGCGGCAGTAAAAGAGCCGTGTTCAACGACAGTAATGAAGACTTCAACGTCTCCGAGATAATCGAATTTGCGGCTCATTTTGCTCTTTCAGGAACAAATGTTTTTCAATCTGGCTAATTTATCCCCTCCGGAGTGATGAGTAAAGTGAGCTGCATTCATCATCAGAGGGTAAACACTATGGATCTTAAACTCACCGGTAAGACCGCGCTGGTTACGGGCGCAACCGCAGGCATTGGTTTGGCCATCGCCCGCACGCTCGCTCAAGAAGGGGTTGCCGTCACCCTTACCGGACGCGACCCGGCAAAGCTGCAAAAAGCCGCGGCCACCATCACCGACGCGACGCCTGACGCACAGGTCTCCACCGTTGTCGTTGACCTCGGTACCATGAATGGAGCAGAAACCCTGTTCGCCGCCTGCCCTGATACCGATATTCTGATTAATAACCTGGGGTTCTACGAAGCCAAAGCCTTCGCGGATATTAACGACGAAGACTGGCTGCGCATGTTCAACACCAATGTGATGTCCGGCGTCCGCCTCTCACGCCACTACTTCCCGCGCATGCTGGAACGGAACTGGGGACGGGTGATTTTTATATCCAGCGAAGTGGGCGCCTTTACGCCGCCAGACATGGTGCATTACGGCGTCAGCAAATCAGCGCAGCTTGCTGTTTCGCGCGGTATGGCCGAACTGACCCGGGGAACCGGCGTGACGGTTAACAGCGTGCTGCCGTCGGCGACGCGCTCGGACGGCATTATTGAGTACCTTCGCCAGACCGCGCCTGCCCCGGATATGACCGATCGGGAGATCGAAGCGCATTTCTTCCAGACCTACCGCCCCAGCTCGTTGATTGCCAGAATGATTGAGGCAGACGAGATCGCGGCGATGGTCGCTCTGTTAGCCAGCCCACTGGGCGCGGCATCCAACGGGGCGGCTGTACGCGTCGAGGGCGGCACGTTCCGTTCCATCCTTTAATGCTGAACTCACCGGAGCCTTTTCATGTTCATTCGCACCCGTAGTCTGTCCGCCATTGCGCTGGCGGCGCTGATCGCTTTCCCGAGTCTCGCCAGTGCGGCGACGCTCCAGCCCCTGGAACGCTGGCGCAGCTATGCTGGCGTGAGCTGGGATACCCCGCAGAATGGGCAAACGCCGACGCGGTTTTCCGGCTCGGTTAACGCGCCCATTGCCGGTATCCATTTTGATGCAAAGGGCCGGGCCTTTGTCAGTACGCCCCGGCTGGTTTCTGCCGCCGCCCCCGCCACGCTGAGCATTCTGGATACGACTGTTCAGTCCGGCCCTGCCCGCCTGACGGCGTTTCCGTCACGCGAGGGGAACGCGGTAAACACCGATCCCGCGCAGAACCTGCGCAACGTGCTTGGCTTTTATATTGATCGTCAAAACGGCTGGCTATGGGCGCTGGACATGGGGTTTGTCGCAGGCGAAGCGGAGTCGCCCGTGGGCTCGCAGAAACTGGTCGTGCTGGATCTCAACACAGGCCGCACCCTTAAACGTATCGCCCTGGATGGCGTGGCGGACCGCAAAGCCAGCTTCCTGAACGATGTGGTTGTCGATGAGAAACGCCGCGTCGCCTATATCTCCGACAGCGGCTCGCGGAGCGCACCGGAAAACCGCGTGGGCCTTATCGTCGTAGATTTCACCACCGGCACGGCGCGACGCGTGCTCGACCGTCACCCTGCGCTACAGATTGAGCCGGGCGTCAAGGTGGTTTCACACGGTGCGGAGGTCTGGCCGGGTAAACCCTTATTAATTGGCATCAACGGTATTGCGCTCTCCCCGGATGCGGACACGCTGTACTGGACGGTCACAACGGGAACCCATGCCTGGGCAGCGCCCACGGCATTGCTGAGGCAGGCAGGATCAACCGATGCGCAGATTGCCGCCAGTATCCAGGATCTTGGCGTGGTGGGCGGTAACACCGACGGTCTTGTAACCGATGCAAAGGGCAACCTCTATATCACGGATGTTACCCGCAACGGCATTGTCCGGTTTGATCCGAAGCACCGCGCTATGTCGCTTATCGCCGCCAGCGAAGACGTTTACTGGCCAGACACACCGGCAATCCGTCCGGACGGGGATTTGATCTTTACCTCGAGTCGCCTCAATGACCACTTCGCGGGAGCCGTTAAACCCGGAGAGGAACGCTATGATTTGTGGCGTTTGCCTCTCGGTGCGTCACATAATACGGGCGAATAATAAAATACCCGTGGCTGGATAATCGCGAACGATTATTGATGCGAGTCAAAGGAATGTGGCTGATTGACTAAAGAACAGGGTCAGGGAGTCGATATTTATCTGGATAGTTGTCAGCCTGTGTCTGCAGGCTGGCAACTCTGTCGGGCAAGATAAACGGCCCTTTTCGGCTCAGGAACATCCACGCAGCCACCTAAATAAAATTATCTCATGGAGAGAAAATGAAAGTTCGTCTTCTAGCGATTGTATCTGCATCCTTAATTCTTGCGGGCTGTGCTGGCTCGGTAAAACCCGACACCGTGAAAGCGGCAAATGGCAGCGCAATTGATATTTATAGCGTATCAGCACTGCCGGAACTGAATGACAACCGTATCGCCGACAATACATTGCGCGAAGTGACCCCGACGCATGCCGCAGCCGGTATGGGGCTTGCCGTTCTCGGCGCGTTAACCGGTAACATTAACTCCGGTGACTTTGATAAAGAGAACTATAAAGGGACAGCGATCGAAACCCTGCAAAACCCGACGAACAGCTGGTTTGTTCCTAAAGCGAAACAAAATATCAGCAAGTGGCTGAACGAAAAAGGCAATGGCCACGTTTACAAGCAGCCGCTCTATATTGGTAAAGCAACCTGGGCGCTGATCTATAAAGACGCCACCGCGACCACACCTCTCTATCAGCTGAAATACAAAGTCCTCTTCTATAAACGTCCGGAAAGCGGAAATATGTTCTCTGCATTTACGGTAGCGGAATGCGCCCCTACGCCAGTTGAAGCGCCACTGAGCGAGTGGAGTGCAAATAATTACCAAAAAGTGACCAGCCAAACTGAAAGCTACATGAAAAGCTGCCTGCTTGAGCTGGACAACCAGCTGCCGCGTTTGCTGAAGCTGTAATGTGATGTGCTGTACGGCCCGCTTCGTGCGGGCTTGTGTGGGAGTACGCTCATCCTGAAATACCATGAGGTTTCAGGATGAAAAAGCTAGATAGCCGGACCACAGGCTTACCTTTTCACTTCCAGCCTGCCGGGAATACAACATTCTGGCGCCGCCCCCTACCCTTCTGGATCACACTTTTTATCCCTGGCTATTCACTTACCAAAAAGCGGTGTTATCATTCGCCTCGTAAATACCTTTCAACTCTACCCGAGGCTTTGATGCTGGAGAATGTAATCATCTGATAATCAGCACCCCGACCTTTCAGGCCGGACTGATTATCAATGCGCTGAAATCGAATGCGGACACCGCTGTGTGTTTGCACGTTTTGCACATGATGATTAAACAGGTTTTCCAGTATGAATTTATCCCGTCAGGAACAACGTACCTTACACGTTCTCGCTAAAGGTGGACGTATTGTGCACGTCCGCGATGCATCTGGCCGCGTCACTTCTGTTGAATGCTACAGCCGGGAAGGGCTTCTGCTCACCGACTGCACACTCGCCGTCTTTAAAAAACTCAAAACCAAAAAGCTGATCAAATCCGTCAACGGTCAGCCCTACCGCATCAATACCACCGGGCTGAACAACGTTCGCGCCCAGCCTGATAATCGATAAGGAGAGGATTATGGATATCCCACGTATTTTTACTATCAGCGAAAGTGAACACCGCATTCACAACCCCTTCACGCCAGAGAAGTACGCCACGCTGGGCCGCGTGTTACGCATGAAGCCAGGCGCGCGCATTCTCGATCTCGGCAGCGGCTCGGGAGAGATGCTGTGTACCTGGGCACGTGACTACGGCATTACCGGTACCGGCATCGACATGAGCCCGCTCTTCACTGCTCAGGCAAAGCTGCGCGCTGAAGAGCTTGGCGTCAGTGAACACGTTCATTTTATTCATAACGACGCGGCGGGCTATGTCGCGGATGAAAAATGCGACGTGGCGGCCTGCGTAGGGGCCACCGGGATTGCGGGCGGCGTCGCCGGGACGATCGAACTGCTGGCAAAGAGCCTTAAGCCAGGCGGACTGGTGCTTATCGGCGAACCGTACTGGCGTCAGGTACCTGCAACGGAAGAGATTGCCCAGGCCTGTGGCGTTTCATCGGTGGCCGATTTCCTCACCCTGCCCGACCTTGTCGCCTCTTTCGATGAACAGGGCTATGACCTGGTCGAAATGGTACTGGCAGACCAGGAAGGCTGGGATCGGTATGAAGCCGCTAAATGGCTGACCATGCGCCGCTGGCTGGAGGAGAACCCTGACGATGACTTTGCGCATGAGGTTCGGGCAGAGCTGACGAATGCGCCTAAACGCCATGTGACATATACGCGGGAGTATTTTGGCTGGGGCGTGTTTGCGTTAATCGCACGATAATATGGAGCTGGCGGTATAGCCTTAGCGGGATACCGCCATTTATTCAGACAAGGTATATGCTGACCAAATACACTAATCTCACGCACAGCCACTTATAACTGAAATACCTGCCTTCTGTGTGGTAGTACGCTGAAATACCAACAGGATTATGACACTGAACGTCTGCGGTTCGAACACCAAATCAACACATTGACCGTAACCCTGAGGCAAAGGAAATAAGATGAATTCGGGAGTGGTGTAGTGACGTGGCAATTCAGCGCTCAGCGTTGCCCCTATAGGAATACATTCAATACGCCGATGTTGAAGCAGAGGAAGCAGAGGAAGCAGAGGAAGCAGAGGAAGCAGAGGAAGCAGAGGAAGCAGAGGAAGCAGAGGAAGCAGAGGAAGCTGGTCAGTTCCGGTTAAACCGATGGCTGAGCTTACGCTAGCTGGTTTGACTCCCTTTGTGCCTGAAACAGGCATTGCTTATATTGGGTAATATTTATTCATTGTAACATGTTCACATAACTGAATGAATAATTTGCGTTATGTCATGATTTTACATGCTGAATATGATTGCCGTTACACACAATAAGCAATAATCTATTTCCGGTAAATTATAAAACCACAAAAAAGGGCATAAGGCCAATGGAAATAAAAAAAGTGGGTGGAGCTGGTCTCCATGCAAGTGAACTCAGAGCAATCAGTAAAATGGAACAGCACTTCCAAAGTAGCTGGCATGGCTTTGCGGGTCTAGTTGCATCTGATGCGCAAGGGCCTATGGAAATTGACTGTCTTATAATTACCCATGACCGACTGCTTTTAGTTGAGCTCAAAGAGTGGAATGGGACAATCGAATATGATAACGGGATGTGGATCCAGAATGGTCAAAACCGTGGGAAAAGTCCTTTCGCTATTAAACGAGAACACGCCCTGCGACTGCAAAAGTTACTTGATAGTGAGTTGTCTCACAATCTCGGTTATTGGCTCAGTGTAGAGGCTCACGTAGTACTCTGCGGAAGCGCTACTCCAGAGAATCTCCCCCAAATTGAAAGACCATTTGTACACACCCTCGATGAATTTTTAGCAATTCGTTCTCCTGAAAAGTATGACGATTTAGTCGCGAATAAAAGACTGGCCGGATTCTTCAGCTCCACGGGAAAAGCAAGACCAAACTCCGAAAAGTCTTTGCAGATCATCTACAGATTTATTGAAGGACCAAAAATTCAAAAAAAAGAGCTCGTTGTTGGCAACTTTCAAGCGCATACGAACAAATCTTGGTTCGCTCATAGAAACTCAATCTACAAAGAGTATCTGGCTCAAGATAAAACATTACCATCAGCGAAAGGATTGATCCGCCGTTGGGACTTTAATCAATTGGGTACCATACATGCCTTACAATCGACTTGGTCAGATATTGCTCTGCGTGAAAATCGGATAGGTAAATTCATTCGTGATAACAGCAATATGCGAGATTACCTGCTTAGGTATGTAAACGATGTTTCAGCTGATGACATCACAGAGGATTTTTGTGAGTTATATGAGTTACCTCGAAATACTGAACGTTTGGATGAGGTTATAGCAAGTGATGCTGCATCATGGTCAAAAGAGCAGCGGATTGATAGGGTTCGAGCCCTTCTAGCTCCTTTTGGTGACTTACATTCATTGAATATTGCTCACCGCGATGTAGATCCACACAACCTCTGGTATGCCAATAACCACGGGAGTATTTTGGCATCTGGTTTCGGTGCAGCATTTTTCCCTGAAACAGGAACAGTGGCAGAACATCTAAAATTACTACAAAGCTCACCAGTTGCACTACCTGAAGATGCTATGTGTGAAGGCGAAATCATTGACGCTTTTCGTATAGATGTGTTCCTACTAGCTTCTGTCGCTTATCAGATTTGTTTTAATCAGAAGCTTGAGCAAGTAGATGGTGTTCCTGAATGGACTCCTCCTGTAAACGATCCTTTCGATGGACTATTGGACTCTTGGTTTGAAAAAGCCCTATCTTGGGATGCCTTAGAACGCTTCGACGGAGCCCATAGCATGTTGGGAGAATTCAACTCCCTTACTGGAACATGTCCCGAAGAAGATACAGAATCACAACAAATCTTTGAGCAGTTACTTCATAGCCCTCACCGACGACAAGAACTAACACCATATTTAATACTACAAAACTTCCCACCATCCGCAGAGCAACTACAAAATGCCTTTGCAGCTCTAGCTAGTACAAGCAGTAAGAAATCATTTTTAGCTTATAAAGTGACCTGCTCCCCGTTGATTAGTACACCCCGATGTTAGTAATGTCTTCATAAGCCACATGAGGACATCCCCATGAAGAAGCGT